>NZ_JBBUTF010000003.1:0-431890 GCF_038066575.1 Pseudaquabacterium rugosum
TTGTTGCCGCAGCGCCGCCAACGTCACGCGCTCTTCGGGCTGCATCTGCTGGAATCGTCTCGTCATCTCCACACCTTACCGGATGGCGAGGTGTTGCATTTCGGACTTGAGACCGCCCGCGCAATGAATGTGGACAGGAACATTAAAGGCGGTGCCGGCGCATACCTTCTCGATCAATATGTGATTCGACCCGAAGCAGGAGTCAATATGGCCGCGAATTGATTCATTCGAAAGTGGCCCACAGTCTCGTATGCTTCTTTGGTACTTGATCACCCCATTGAATGCATCGTCTGGCTTGACTTCGCAGCCGGTAATAAGAACAAGAACATAGCAGGTCGCGCATTCAAACTGATAGTCCGCTTTTAGCTGTGCTAGCTTGCGTGCGTCGTCCTCTACCGCTCTTCGAAAGTGGGCTCTCTGAGCGTCTTTTACTAGATCGAAGGAATGGAGAGATTTGAGTTCGATAAGGAGGCTTGGCGACAAGTCAGCATTTAGCACAGCAAGATCCACTCTCTTCTTCCACTCCCGCGCGGCAACTGCGCCACATCTGCCTATTGATTCCTGAATTTGCCAAGCCAAGCGGTCTCGGAATGGGTGCTCTAATTTTGAAGTAAGGGCGAGATACGCAAGTTGACCGTCCTGCGGAGTGCCCAAAATTTTATCGCGAAGGGCTGAGATTAGACACTCTTCCATTTCCGTACTTAATACAGGCTTCACGAATTGTGAAGCGGCTTTCAGCGAGGGCTTAACGTTGCTCAGTCGCCCGCGGAGACGCGGGGCCGGAAGCGGCCGGCGGAAAATGGCCGCAGGCCACCGCCTGGCGCGAATGGCGCCTCACCGCAGCGGGTCGGCTGCAGCAGGGGTTAGGCCTCACGGCGGCGCACGAAGAGATGAACATTCGGCGAGCCATCTCCGACAGGGACCGACTTCACCTCTAGATACGACTGTGCTTTGACAAGCTCACCGAGCTTCTGGAATCCGTAATTGCGCGGATCGAAAGACGGGCTGGCCTTCATCACCAACGATCCAACGGCAGACAGGGCAGCCCAGCCATCCTCCCGACCCGCGGCCGCGACAGCTTGAAAGAGCGCAGGCTGCAGCGGCTCTGCGGGTGAAGGCAGCGCGGGCGCGGGTGCGTCCTTGGGCTGTGGCCGAAGAATCTCGGTGTATATGAACTTATCGCAAGCTGCGACGAACGGCTTTGGTGTCTTCTTCTCTCCGAACCCGTACACAGAAAGGCCGGCTTCGCGGATGCGAGTTGCCAAGCGGGTGAAATCACTATCTGAAGACACGAGGCAGAAGCCATCAACGCTGCCGCCATGAAGAAGATCCATCGCATCGATGATCAGCGCCGAATCAGTGGCGTTCTTGCCCACCGTGAATCGGAACTGCTGAACTGGCTGGATTGCGAGGTTGTGGAGCGTGTCCTTCCAGCCGGACAGATTGGTCGTTGTCCAATCACCGTATGCACGCTTGACGGTCGCTGTCCCGTACCGGGCCACCTCGACCAAGAGTTCTGAAGCAACTGCAGCTTGAGCGTTGTCCGCGTCAATCAGGACCGCAAGCTTGTCGGATGTTGGTGATGCCATGGTTGAGTGGCTTGAGGCCTAACGAATGAAAGGGCCATCCCCTCGCACCGCCCCCGATGCGCAGGATTCTGTCGATAGCCGGTGCGCCCGACCAGCGCGCACCATGGAATGGCAGAAGTTCAACCCGCGGCCGGACGCCGCAAGGAGATGACCATGACGGTGGTGTTTCTCGGAATCGATCTGGCCAAGATTGGCTTCGTGCTGCCTGGCGCGGATGCCGACGGCAAGCCATGCCTTTTTCGACCGCAAGTCCGGCGCGATCAGCTCACCGATTTGATCGCCGGGCAACAGTCAGGGGAGATATTCATCCCTCGATTACGGGAACACCCTTGCAGAGCGCTGAGCGGAGGCTTTCATCTCCTGCAATAACGCATCAAACTCCACTTTCAACACACCATCCATCTTGGCCTGAATGTAGCTGACCATGTTCGCTTCACTATTGGCAATGGCGCGGTGGATCCGCTTACCCTCCGGCGATTGCACAAACTTCTCGGCCTCAACCAAGTCCTCGTCGGAAAGGATATCCAGGAGGCCCTCCGCGTAGATGCGACTGGCCTCTTTAGGATCCCATGCCTTGGTAGCCTTCAAAAAAATCTGCTCGCTCTTGAATTCCATTGCTTTCAGATAGTCATCTGGCAGCCCCATGTTCTTCAAGCTCAAAAAAAGATCCGATGTTTGGCCTTTTATCGAAGCCAAGTGGGCGGCTTGTATATCAGTCAGGTACTGCTCGAATCCGAGTGCACGCGCAATGCGCTCAACACGTACGGTCCTGGCATCCTGAGCCAAGGCTGGGGCGGATGCGAGAAAGATGGCAAAGAGAGCTACGAGCAGTTTATTCATTGGCATGAGCGATGTTGAAATCTGAATATTTATAACGAATGAAGATTTACGTGCCTGCAAATAAATATACACCCATGGATACAAATTATCCACCGAGGGAGACGGGGAAAATCACTATTCTTCGAGTCTGCCTGACCGATGTGTGCAGAACCCTTCCCGCCCCATCCAGCTCAATTTTTACGCGTCGCCCCGTGCTGTAGAGCACGGATTCATCAGTCCAGTAGTCGCATTGCAACAGCGTCGGGCTTTCACGGCGACACTCAGGATCAATTGAGCCGCTCTGCGTCAGCTGACTCAATGGCTTTCCCAGGAAAGCTGTGCGAGCAAGCTCCTCGCTGCGTCGCGCAGTTGTTGGTTTTTCTGAGGGCAAATGATAGATACTCATTTGGCCCGCCAAAGTGGATGAATCAGGCTCACAACTGCACGTCACGGGCGAGGTGATGACCAATGGCGCAGCAATAACCGGCGCGATGAGCCAACGCTTCTTCATTTGGCAGCCCGGCGAGTTGACTGCAGACTTCCGCTGCAGAGCATTGCCGCCGCATCACACGGCCCAAGCACCCAGCCGCAGCCCTTTTTCGCAACCTGCATCCTTCCCTTTCAGCCAGATCTCCGTCCAGCATCCCCCCAGCCGCAAACCCGGCCCTGGCCGCGTGCATTCTGGTCTAGGCCCCCGCCCTTGCCAAGCCGCCCGACCAACGGTCCAGCCTCACCCCACCCGCTGCCCCAGCGCCCATTCCAGGTGCTCCGCCAGCATCGGATCGCCCTCCCCGTCCCGCGCCTCCCGCAAGACCTGCGCGTGCCGCACGTCCCCCAGCGCCGCCCACGCGTTGCCCATCGCCACGATCAGGTTGCGCCGCCAGCGGCGCCAGCCGATGCGGCGGATGGCGCTGCCCTCGGTGCGGCGCAGGAAGGTGGGCTCGTCCCAGGTCCACAGGGTCAGCAGGTCGGGGCTGGCCAGTTCGGGGCGGGCGGCGAAGTCGGGCAGCGGGCTGGTGCGGGCGTACTTGTTCCAGGGGCAGGCCAGCTGGCAGTCGTCGCAGCCGTAGATGCGGTTGCCGATGGCGCGGCGCAGGGACTCGGGGATGGGGCCGTCCTGCTCGATGGTCAGGTAGCTGATGCAGCGGCGGGCGTCCACGCGGTAGGGGGCGACGATGGCCGCGGTCGGGCAGGCGTCGATGCAGGCGCTGCAGCTGCCGCAGTGGGCGCCGGCGGGCTCGGGCGCGCCGCGCAGGGGCAGCGGCAGGTCGATGAAGATCTCGCCCAGGAAGAACATCGAGCCGGCGTCGCGCTGCAGCGTCAGCGTGTGCTTGCCGCGCCAGCCCAGGCCGGCGCGGGTGGCCAGTTCCACCTCCAGCACCGGGGCCGAGTCGGTGAACACGCGGTGGCCGTAGGGGCCGATCTCGGCGGCGATGCGGTCGGCCAGGCGCTGCAGGCGCTGGCGCAGCACCTTGTGGTAATCCCGGCCACGGGCGTAGTGCGACAGCACGGCCTGATCCGGGGCGGCGCGCAGGGTCTGCCAGCTGCGGGCACGCCAGTCGGCGGGGGTGTCGGCGGGCAGGTAGTCCATGCGGGCGCTGATCACGCGCACGGTGCCGGGGTGCAGCTCGGCCGGTCGGGCGCGCTTCAGGCCGTGGGCGGCCATGTAGTGCATCTGGCCATGGAAGCCGGCCTCCAGCCAGGCCAGCAGTCCGGCTTCGGCCGTTGTCAGATCGATGCCCGTGATGCCGATCTGGGAAAATCCCTGATCCGCGGCCCAGCCCGGCAAGGCATCGGCCAGGCGTTCGAGGGTCGCCGCGTCCACCGCAGGCGCGGCCACCGGGTCGGTCAGGTCGCAGCCCGTGCGTGTTCGATCCATCCCCGAGATTCTAGGAAAGCCCATGTCCGTGTCGCCCCTGCCGCGAGACGCCCACGCCAGCGCCCAAGCCGCCTGGCACTGGCCCGACGAGAGCGCCTGCGCGCAGTGGTGCGCGGCGCTGGCCGCGGCGCTGCAGGCGCTGGCGCCGGCCTGCGATGCGTTCCTGACGCTCGAAGGCCCGCTGGGCGCGGGCAAGACCACGCTGGTGCGCCATCTGCTGCGCGCACTCGGTGTGCAGGGCCGCATCAAGAGCCCGACCTACACGGTGATGGAACCGCACGCGCTGCCGACGGGTCAGGCCGTCTCGCACTTCGATTTCTACCGTTTCAACGATCCGCGGGAATGGCTGGACGCCGGCTTCCGCGAGGTCTTCGAGCAGCCGGGGCTGAAGCTGGCCGAATGGCCGCAGCAGGCCGCCGGCGTGCTGCCGCCGGAGGATCTGGCGCTGACGCTGGAGATCGCCGACGACGGCAGCCGGCAGCTGTCGGCGCAGGCCGGCACCGCCCGCGGTGCGGGCTTGCTGGCGGCGCTGAAGGCGGCGCAGCCGGCGGGATCGGCGGGATCGGCCGAAGCAGCGGGATCGGCCGAGCCGGACGGTCCGGCGGCAGGCCCGGGTGCCGCCCCGCAGGTGCCCGGGCCCCGTGCCTGACGCCCCGTTGCGCCCCGCCCGTCTCTTCGCAACGCCTGTCGATCCGTCTGCCGAACTGCCTGTCGATCTGCCTGCCAACCCGCCTGCCGACCCACCTGATGTGAGCCGCGTGCCCCCTGTGCCCTTCCGCTCCCCTCCGTCCTGTCCCGCGACGCCGCGCCGTCGCGTGCTGAGCCTGGCCTCGCTGGCCGCCGCCGGTGCGGCGCTGCCCGGTGCCGTGCTGGCGGCCGTGCAGGCCGCGGGCGCGCGCATCGTCGGCGTGCGCCTGTGGCCGGCCAAGGACTACACCCGGCTGACGCTGGAATCCGACGCGCCGCTGCAGGCCCGCCACTTCCTGACGATCGACGGCCCGACCCGGCTGGTGATCGATCTGCAGGGCCAGCAGGCCGGCGCCGCGCTGCGCGCGCTGGTCGAGCAGCTGCGCCCGGACGACCCCTACATCGCCGCCGTGCGCATCGGCCAGTACGAGCGCGACGTGGTGCGCCTGGTGCTGGACCTCAAGCAGCCGGTGCGGCCGCAGCAGTTCGCGCTGGAGCCGGTGGCCGCCTACCGCCACCGCCTGGTGTTCGATCTGCGGCCCGAGCGCGAGGTCGACCCGCTGCTGAGCCTGCTGCAGGACCACGAACGCAGCGCCCGCGCCGCCGGCCAGGCGGTGGACGATGCCTTGGGCGATCTGCTGGGCCGGCTCGATGCGCCGGGCGGCGGGCCGCGACAGGCCACCGTGGCGCCGCCGGCCGCCCCTCAAGTCGCCCCTCAAGTCGCCCCTCAGGCCGGCCCGGCAGCCGCACCCGCGGCCGACACCCCGCGCCCGCCACGCCGCACCGACCCCGCACTGCAACAGCGCGCCGACCGCCTGGTCGTCGTCGCCCTCGACCCCGGCCACGGCGGCGAGGACCCCGGCGCCATCGGCCCCACCGGCCTGCGCGAGAAGGACGTCGTGCTGCAGATCGGCCTGCGCCTGCGCGAGCGGCTGAACAGCGTGCCCGGCCTGCGCGCGATGCTCACGCGCGACGGCGACTACTTCGTGCCGCTGCACGAGCGGGTGCGCAAGGCCCAGCGGGTGCAGGCGGACCTGTTCGTCTCCATCCACGCCGATGCCTTCATGACGCCGCAGGCGCGTGGGGCCTCGGTCTTCGCGCTGTCGGAGCGGGGCGCCAGCAGCGCGGCCGCGCGCTGGATCGCGGCCAAGGAGAACGCGTCGGACGCCGTCGGCGGTCTGGATCTGGCCGGCAGCGCGATCAAGGACGCGCAGGTGCTGCGCGCGCTGCTCGACATGAGCACCGCCGCCCAGATCAAGGACAGCCTGCGCGTGGGCCGCGAGGTGCTGGCCAACCTGGGGCGCATCGGCAATCTGCACAAGCGCGAGGTCGAGCAGGCGGGCTTCGCCGTGCTCAAGGCGCCCGACATCCCCAGCATCCTGGTCGAGACGGCCTTCATCTCGAACCCGCAGGAAGAGGCTCGGCTGCGCGACGAGGACTACCAGCAGCACCTGGTGGAGGCGCTGCACGGCGGCATCCGCCGCTGGCTGGCGCGCAACCCGCCGCTGGCGCGCCGCCGCACGGTCTGAGCGCCCGCGGCGCCCGGGCCGCCGGACTCAGGCCGGCTTGGGCTCGTTGCGCGCCTTCCACGCGCCCCAGGCGGCGATGGCCGCCGGCACCAGGATCAGCGCCCAGATGATCTTGCTGAGGTTGGCCTGCACCCAGGGCGTGTTGCCGAACAGGTAGCCGGCCGTCACCAGCCCGACCACCCACAGCAGGCCGCCGGCGATGTTGTAGGCGCTGAAGCGGGCCCGGTCCATCTCGGCCACGCCGGCGACGAAGGGCACGAAGGTGCGCACGAACGGCATGAAGCGCGCCAGCACCAGCGTGATGCCGCCGTGGCGCTCGTAGAAGGCGTGGGCCTGCTCGAAGGCGCGGCGGTTGAACCAGCGGCTGTCCGGCCAGGCGAAGACCTTGGGCCCGACGACGCGCCCGATGCTGTAGTTGAGCTGGTCGCCGGCCACCGCCGCGATCACCAGCAGCGCCATCACCAGCGGGTAGTTCATCAGCCCCGCGCCCGCCAGCGCGCCGGTGATGAACAGCAGCGAGTCGCCCGGCAGGAAGGGCATGACGACCAGCCCCGTCTCGACGAAGACGATCAGGAACAGCAGCGCATACACCCATGCGCCATAGGTCTCGACGAAGACGCGCAGGTGGCGGTCGACGTGGAGGATGAAATCGATGAGGGTGGGCAGCAGCTCCATGGCGGCGGATTATCGCGATGCAGCATGACCGGATAATCGCGCCCGATGGACGATCTGCCGCTGCCCCCCCGAGATGAAGCCCGCCCGGATGGCGAGCCGGCCGCCGCGGGCCGCCGCGCGATCCGCGAGCTGCCCGACGAGCTGGTCAGCCAGATCGCGGCCGGCGAGGTGGTCGAACGGCCGGCCTCGGTCGTGCGCGAGCTGGTCGACAACGCGCTGGACGCCGGCGCCGGGCAGATCACCGTGCGCCTGCTGGCCGGCGGCGTGCGCTCCATCCTGGTCGAGGACGACGGCTGCGGCATCCCGCCCGAGGAGCTGCCGCTGGCGCTGCGCCGCCACGCCACCAGCAAGATCCGCGACCTGCACGAGCTGGAATCGGTGGCCACCATGGGCTTCCGTGGCGAGGCACTGGCGGCCATCGCCTCGGTCTCCGATCTGAGCATCGCCAGCCGCTGCGAGGGCGCGGCCCACGGCCACCGGCTGGACGCGCGCACCGGCGAGTTGAGCCCCAGCGCCCGCGCCCGCGGCACCAGCATCGAGGTGCGCGAGCTGTTCTTCAGCACGCCGGCCCGCCGCAAGTTCCTCAAGAGCGACGCCACCGAGCTGGCCCACTGCGTCGAGAGCGTGCGCCGCCACGCGCTGGTGCGCCCGGACGTGGGCTTCGCCATCTGGCACGAGGGCCGGCTGGCCGCGCAGTGGAAGCGCGCGAGCCCGCAGCAGCGCATCGCCGACGTGCTGGGCGAGGACTTCATCGAGGGCAGCCGGCCGCTGGCCGCCGAGGCCGGGCCGCTGCGCCTGGTCGGCCGCGTCGGCCTGCCGGATCTGGCGCGGGCCCGCGGCGACCAGCAGTACGTCTACGTCAACGGCCGCTACGTGCGGGACCGCCAGGTGGCGCACGGCGCACGCAGCGCCTACGACGACGTGCTGCACGGCAACCGCCAGCCGGCCTACGTGCTGATGATCGAGATCGACCCGCTGCGGGTGGACGTCAACGTGCACCCGACCAAGATCGAGGTGCGCTTCCGCGACGGGCGCGAGGTGCACCAGGCGGTGCGACGCGCGGTGATCGCGGCGCTGGCCGTCTCGCGCGCGCCGGTGCTGCCGGAAGCGGAGACGGGGACGGGGACAGCGGTCGGCGGCGAAGACGGGCCCGCCGACCGGGCGCAGCCCTCGGACGTGGCGATGGGGCGCGACGCGACGGCGGGCGCGCCCGCCGTGACGGCGCCGCCGCAGGCCGACCCCACACGGACGCGACCCCACTCGCCCGAGCCCTCGGGCGCCGCCGGCGGATACGCGGGCGCTGCCCGCACGCCGCTGCCGCTGTCCACCCGCGCGCAGCGACCGCTGTCGCTCGACGAGCTGGGCCAGCTCTACGCCCCCGTGCCCGACCCCTGGGCGTTGACGGCGGGCGAGCGGTCCGTCGCGGTCGAAGCGGCAGACCTGGCGGTCGAACCCGGGCGCAACGGGCCGCTGGCTGAGGCGGCTCAGACCGCGCGGCCGCCCAGCGCCGAGGTCGCGGCGGCCGTCACACCCACCCACACGGTCGTCCCCGTCGAACGGGACGACGACAGCGCCGCCCTGCCCGCCACCGACGACGACGCGGCCCAATGGCCGCTGGGCCGCGCCCTCGCCCAGCTCGCGGGCGTCTACATCCTGGCGCAGAACCGGCAGGGGCTGATCATCGTGGACATGCACGCCGCCCACGAGCGCATCGTCTACGAGCGGCTGAAGGCGGCCTGGGACCGCGCCGAGCTGCCGGCCCAGCCGCTGCTGATCCCGGTCACCTTCGGCGCCTCGCCGACCGAGGTCGCCGCGGCCGAGGCCCATGCCGACACGCTGCAGCGCCTGGGTCTGGACGTGGCGCCGCTGTCGCCCGGCGTGCTGGCCGTGCGCGCCCGCCCGGCCGCCCTGCCCGAGGCCGACGTGGTGCAGCTGGCCCGCGCGGTGCTGGCCGATCTGGCCGAGCACGAGGCCAGCCACGTCGTGCAGCGCGCCCGCGACGAGCTGCTGGCCACCATGGCCTGCCACGGCGCGGTGCGCGCCAGCCGCCAGCTCAGCGTGCCCGAGATGAACGCCCTGCTGCGCGACATGGAGCGCACCGAGCGCGCCGACCAGTGCAACCACGGCCGCCCGACCTGGCGCCAGCTGACGATGAAGGACCTCGACGCGCTGTTCCTGCGCGGGCGCTGAGGCGCACGGCCCGCGCGCCGCCCGTGGTCCAATCACGTCCCGGCCGCCCCCCGCGGGCCGCCACCGTCCCTGAACCCCCTGATTCCGCGCCCGCTGCCGCGACGGCGCCTGCCCACCGTGTCCGACTCCGCCGCTCCCGCACCCGCCGAAGGCCTGCGCGTTTCCAAGCTGATGAACGAGCGCGGCATGGCCTCGCGCCGTGAGGCCGATGAATGGATCGACGCCGGCTGGGTGCGCGTCGACGGCCAGGTCGCCGTGCTCGGCCAGCGCGCCCGGCCCGATGCCGTCATCGAGATCGATCCGGCCGCGCGCCAGCAGCAGGCCCAGCGCGTCACCGTGCTGATCCACAAGCCGATGGGCTACGTCTCCGGCCAGGCCGAGGACGGCTACGAGCCGGCCAGCGTGCTGGTCACGCCCGACCACCGCTGGGCCGAGGACCGCCTGCCGCTGAAGTGGAACCGCGCCCACCTGCGCAACCTGGCCGTCTCCGGCCGGCTCGACATCGACTCCACCGGCCTGCTGGTGCTGACCCAGGACGGCCGCATCGCGCGCCACCTGATCGGCGAGAACAGCACCGTCGAGAAGGAATACCTGGTGCGCGTGCAGCACCGCCGCCCGGGCCCGCTGCCGCCCGAGCAGCTGGACCTGCTGCGCCACGGCCTGAGCCTGGACGGCGTCTGGCTGCGCCCGGCCAAGGTCAGCTGGGCCAACGAGGACCAGCTGCGCTTCGTGCTGAAGGAAGGCCGCAAGCGCCAGATCCGCCGCATGTGCGATCTGGTCGGGCTCGACGTGCTGGGCTTGAAGCGCGTGCGCATCGGCAGCGTGGTGCTGGGCAAGCTGCCGCCCGGCCAGTGGCGCTACCTGCGCCCCGAGGAGCGCTTCTGACCATGAGCGGCGGGCCCTGGCGCACGCTGGTCATCGCCGGACCGACGGCCAGCGGCAAGAGCGCGCTGGCGCTGGCCGCCGCCGCGCGCTGGCCGGTGGAGATCATCAGCGTCGACTCGGCGCTGGTCTACCGCGGCATGGACATCGGCACCGCCAAGCCCACGCCGGCCGAGCAGGCGATCGCCCCGCACCACCTGATCGACGTCGTCGAGCCGACCCAGGCCTGCTCGGCGGCCTGGTTCTGCCAGCAGGCCCGCGCGCTGATCCCGCAGATCCACGCCCGCGGCCGGCACGCGCTGCTGGTCGGCGGCACCATGCTCTACGTGAAGGCGCTGCGCGACGGGCTCGACGCGCTGCCGGCGGCCGACCCGGCCGTGCGCGCCGCGCTCGACGCCCGCGCCGCGGTCGAGGGATGGCCGGCGCTGCATGCCGAGCTGGCGCGGGTCGACCCGGTCACCGCCGCCCGGCTGCCGCCGCACGACGCCCAGCGCATCCAGCGCGCGCTCGAGGTCTGGCAGCTCAGCGGTGAGCCGATCTCGGCCTTCCACGGCCGCGCCGGCGAGGGCACGCTGCCCGGCCTGGACCTGCCGATGGTCTCGCTGGAGCCGCAGGAACGCGCCTGGCTGCACCAGCGGGTGGCCGAGCGCTTCGACCAGATGCTGGCCGCCGGCTTCGTCGACGAGGTGCGCGCGCTGCGTGCGCGGGGGGATCTCGACCCCGGCCTGCCGTCGATGCGCTGCGTCGGCTACCGCCAGGCCTGGGAGCTGCTGGACGCCGCCCGCGACGGCACGCTCGACGCCGGTGCGCTGGCCCTGCTGCGCGAACGCGGCATCGCCGCCACCCGCCAGCTGGCCAAGCGCCAGCTGACCTGGCTGCGCGGCATGGACCGCGAGGTGCTGCGCTGCGACGCGCCCGATCTGGCCGGCCGCGCCGGACCGCTGCTGGAGCGCCACCTGGGGCCGTGAGCCCCCCACGACCGACCGACGGACACACACCGCGCATGCCTGACGCACCCGCACTGCTGGACATCGAGGGCCTGGGCCGGCGCTACGGCGAGCAGGCCGTCTTCCGAGACGTGACGCTGCGGCTGGCACCGGGTGAGTTCGTCGCCCTGCTGGGCGAATCCGGCGTCGGCAAGAGCACGCTGCTGAACTGCATCGCCGGCCTGGACGAGCCCGACGCCGGCCGCATCCGCATCGCCGGCCAGGATCTGGCGGTGCTCGACGAGCCGGCCCGCGCCGCGCTGCGCCGCCAGCACCTGGGCTTCGTCTTCCAGGCCTTCCACGTGCTGCCGCAGCTCAGCGTGCAGGAGAACGTCGAGCTGCCGCTGCGCCTGCTGGGCCGCGGCACCGAGGCCGCCGACGCCGCACGCCGGATGCTGCAGGCCGTCGGCCTGGAGGCGCTGGCCGGGCGCGAGCCGGCGCGGCTGTCCGGCGGCCAGCTGCAGCGCGTGGCGCTGGCCCGTGCGCTGGTGCACCGCCCGGCCCTGCTGCTGGCCGACGAGCCCACCGGCAACCTCGACCCCGAGACCGCCGCGCGCATGCTGGATCTGATGCAGGACCAGGTGCGCGCCCACGGCACCGCCTGCCTGCTGGTCACCCACGCCCAGGCCGCGGCCGAACGGGCCGACCGTGTGCTGCGGCTGCGGCTCGACGGCATCCATCCGGCTTGACCAGGATCAAGTGCGCGATGCCCGCTCATCCGTGACGTGATGCACACGAACAGCAACCCGTTACATTTGCCGGCTTATGGCGTCGACGACCCTTTTCGAGAACTCCGGCCACCGCTGCTTGATGTTCAGCGACCTCTGCGACGATGGCGGCGAGGCGGTGCAGGCCAACCAGTTCCTGATCGTCGACGGCGAAGCCGGCGCGATCATCGATCCCGGCGGCAACCTGGCCTACAACGACCTGTACATGGCGCTGGTGCGGCACTGCCCGGCGCGGCAGCTGTCGGCCATCATCGCCTCGCACGCGGATCCGGACATCATCGCCTCGCTCGACCGCTGGACCACGGCCACCAGCGCGCCGATCTACATCTCGACGGTGTGGGAGCGCTTCATCCCGCACTTCTGCAAGCCCGGCAAGACCGGCGGTCGCATCATCGGCATCCCGGACGAGGGCATGCGCATCCGCATCGGCCGCAGCGAGCTGATCGCGCTGCCCGCGCACTTCCTGCACGCGGAGGGCAACTTCCAGTTCTACGACCCGATCTCGCGCATCCTGTTCTCGGGCGATCTGGGGGTCTCGATCGTCAGCGGCCGCGAGGCGGCGCAGCCGGTGCGCTCGCTGGCCCACCAGCTGCCGTTCATGGAGCGCTTCCACCGCCGCTACATGGTGTCGAACAAGGTGCTGCGGCTGTGGGCCGACATGGTCAGCACGCTGCAGATCGACATGATCGTGCCGCAGCACGGTGCACCGCTGGTCGGACCGGCGATCGGCGAGTTCATCGAGTGGGTGCGCCACCTGCCCTGCGGCATCGACCTGATGGGGCCCGAGCAGTACCGCCTGCCGCCCTGAGCCCGCGCCTGCGGAGGCGCCGGCGCCGCCCGGTGGCCGGAGGCCGGCGGTGAGCGCCGCACCGCGCCCGCGCGACGGGTGGCCGCGGCGGACGATGCAGGCCTGGCGGTCGATCGGGCTGCTGTGGCCGCTGAGCGCGGCCGAATGGCGACATCACCGCGGTCGGCATCTGGCCACCGTGCTGGCGGTGGCGCTCGGCGTCGCCCTGGCCTGCGCGGTGCAGATCATCAACCGCTCGGCGCTCAGCGAGTTCAGCCAGGCGGTGCGCGCCAGCGAGGGCACGCCCGACCTCGCGCTGCGGCCCGACCCCGCCGTGTCCGATGCGCTGCCCGAGGCCGAGGCCGGCACGCGCGCGCTGCAGGACGGCGTGCAGGCCGTCTCCCCGGTGATCGAGCTCGACACGCTGGCCCGGCGCGATGCGACCACGCCACCGGTGACGCTGCGCCTGCTGGGCGCGGACGTGCTGGCCCTGGCCCAGGTGCAGCCGGGCCTGCTGCCGCGGCCGTTGACGGATGACCCGTCGGATGCCCGGTCAGAGGGCCCGACGAACGATCGGCGGGACGCCGGCGGCGGCCTGACCCGCCTGCTGGCTGGCGACACCGTGTCGCTGAACGCGGCCGCCCGCGCCCGGCTGGGCCTGGGCACCGGTGACCGCCAGCTGCAGCTGCGCACGCCCGAGGGCTGGCGCACGGTGCGCCTGGTCGGCACGCTGGCGACCGGCGGGGCGCCGCTGGCGCTGGCCGACATCGCCGCCGTGCAGGATGCGCACGGCGCGGCCGGTCGCCTCAGCCGGCTCGATCTGAAGCTGCAGCCGGGTGTCGATGCGCAGGCCTGGCGCGCGGCACATCCGCCGGCCGCCGGCCAGCGCTGGGTCGAGGCCGAGGAATCGGCGCAGCGCACCGACCGGCTGTCGCGCGCCTACCGCGTCAACCTCAGCGTGCTGGCGCTGGTGGCGCTGCTGGTCGGCGGCTTTCTGGTCTATGCGGTGGTGGCGCTGTCGGTCGCGCAACGGCTGCCGCAGCTGGCGCTGCTGGGCGTGCTGGGCATGGACGCCGCCACGCGCCGCCGCTGGTTGCTGGCCGAGCAGGCGCTGCTGGGCACGGTCGGCAGCGTGGGCGGCCTGGCCGTCGGTGCCGCGCTGGCCTGGGCGGCGCTGCGCCTGCTGGGCGGGGATCTGGGCGGCGGCTACTTCAGCGGGGGCTCGCCGCCGCTGGTCTGGCCGGTGGCCGAACTGGCCGGCTGCGTGGGCGCCGGCATCGCGGCGGCCGTGGCCGGTGCCTGGTGGCCGGCGCAGCGCGCCGCGCGCATCGCCCCGGCGCTGGTGCTCAAGGGCCTGGGCACGCTGGACGGCGCCGCGCCGGGCTGGCGCACGCCCCTGCTGGCGCTGCTGCTGGCCGCCGCGCTGGCCGCCTGCCCGCCGATCGACGGCATCGCCTGGGCCGCCTATGCCAGCGTGGCCGTGCTGCTGGCCGCCGGCGTGCGCGCCGTGCCCGCGCTGGTGCAGACGCTGACCCGCCCCTGGCCGCACCCCGGCGGCGTGCTGCCGCTGCTGGCCCTGCGCCGGGCGGTGCACGCGCGCCAGACCTCGTCGGCCGCGATGGGCGGCCTGGTGGCCAGCCTGGCGCTGTCGGTGGCGCTGACGGTGATGGTCGGCAGCTTCCGCCAGGCCGTCGACGACTGGCTGACCCGGCTGCTGCCGGCCGATGTCTACCTGCGCGCGGCCGGTGGCAGCACGACCGCCGCCCAGACGCCCTGGCCCGACACGCTGCTGACGCGCATCGCCGCCGTGCCCGGCATCGATCGGCTGCAGAGCGGCCGCAGCCTGATGCTGAACCTGCGGCCGGACCTGCCGCCGGTGCAGCTGCTGGCGCGCCGGCTGGGGCCGGATCCGGGGGCCAGCCTGCCGCTGCTCGACGAGACGGTGCGCGCCGGGCCGGCCGCGACGGCCGGAACCTCCGGACACGCCAGGTCTTCGGCGTCTTCGGAATCCGTGTCGCCACCGGCGTCACCCGGCTCGCCGGCGCCGTCGAGGCCATCCAGCGCCTCGTCCTCCTCGTCCGCGCTGTCTGCCGCCGCATCCGGATCCTCCGGCGCTGCCGCGCCACTGCCGCCGATCTGGATCAGCGAGGCCATGGCCGCGCTCTACGGCTGGCAACCGGGCCAGACCGTGCACCTGCCGCCGGTCGCCGGCCTGGCCCGCGCCACGCGCTGGCAGGTGGCCGGCCTGTGGCGCGACTACGCGCGCCAGCACGGCGCCGTGGTGGTCGATCTGGACGCCTGGCAGCGGACCAGCGGCGACCGCGGCCTCAACGAGATCGCGCTGTGGCTGCGCCCGGGCACGGCCGGTGACAGCCCGGCACTGGCCGAGGCCCTGCGCGCGGCCGCCGGAGCGCAGCATCCGCTGGAGCTGGCCTCCACCGGTGCGCTGCGGCGGCAGTCGCTGGCGCTGTTCGACCGCAGCTTCGCCGTCACGCGCTGGCTGCAGGCGGTGGCCGTCGGCGTCGGGCTGGTCGGCGTGGCCGCCAGCCTGTCGGCCCAGGTGCTGGCCCGGCGCAAGGAGTTCGGCCTGCTGCGCCACCTGGGCTTCACCCGCCGCCAGGTGCTGGCGCTGGTGACGCTGGAGACGGGCTGCTGGCTGCTGGCCGGCGCGCTGGTCGGCCTGGGGCTGGGCGCGGCCATGGCCTGGGTGCTGGTGGCCGTCGTCAACCCGCAGAGCTTCCACTGGACCATGCCGCTGCACTGGCCGGCACCGACGCTGGCCGCGCTGGTGGCGGCGGTGCTGGCCGCGGGCCTCGCGGCCAGCGCCTGGGCCGCCCGCCGGGCACTGGCCGGCGATCTGGTGCGCTCGGTGAAGGAGGACTGGTGATGCGCCGCCGACGACTGACCGAAGCGCTGGGCCTGAGCCTGGCCGCGCCGCTCGGACCCCGTCTTGGTCTGGGCCCGGGCCTGCCGCTGGCGGGCGCCGGCGGCCTGTCCGCGGCCGGCGTCCGGGCCGAGACAGTGCAGGCGCCGCAGGCGGCACGGCAGGATGCCGCGCCCGCCACGCCACCCACCACGCCGACCACGCCGCAGCCCGCGCAGCCGCGGGACACCCGCGCCGAGGACCGCGTCGCCCCGCAGCGCACCTGGAGCTGGCCGCGCGACCACGGCGCACATCCGTCGACCGCCATCGAGTGGTGGTACGTCACCGGCTGGCTGAGCCCCGCCGCCTCGCCCGGCACATCCACGGGTCCATCCACCGGCCTGTCCGCGGACACCGTGACGGCCACCCGGCCGCTGTCCGGCACGGCGGCACCGCCGGCCTCGCCATCCGCCCTGCCCACGCCCGCCCACGGCTTCCAGATCACCTTCTTCCGCAGCCGCACCGGGCTGGCGGGGCGCGGCCGCTGGGCACCGCGCCAGCTGCTGTTCGCCCATGCCGCACTGACCACGCTGCCACCCGCCGGCCGCGCCGCCGGCACCACCCACGACACCCGCAACCCCGCGGCGGCCGGCGATCCACACCGCCCGGACACCGCCGGCGCCCACCGCCACGCCCAGCGCGTGATGCGCTGGAACGGCGACCCCACCCTGCCCGAGGCCCATGCCGCGCTCGACGACACCCGGCTGCGCATCGGCCCCTGGCAGCTGCAGCGCCGCGAACCCGGTGGCCCGGGCACGCCCAGCCTCTACCAGGCGCGGCTGATGGCGCCGGCCGAAGGCTTCGGCCTCGCGCTCGACCTGCGCGCCAGCCAGCCGCTGCTGCTGCAGGGCGATCAGGGCTGGTCACGCAAGGGGCCGCAGCCGCAGCAGGCCAGCTGCTACCTGACCGAGCCGCAGCTGCAGGTCAGCGGCCGCATCTGGCGTGACGGCCGCGAACAGGCCGTGCAGGGCCGGGCCTGGCTGGATCACGAGTGGAGCGACAGCCTGCTCGACCCGCAGGCCAGCGGCTGGGACTGGATCGGCATCAACCTGGCCGATGGCAGCGCGCTGACCGCCTTCCGCCTGCGCCGCCCGGATGACCACCCGGTCTGGGGCGGCGGCAGCTGGCGCAGCCCGGGCCGGCCGATGCAGCCGTTCGCCCACGATGCGCTGGACTGGCAGCCGCTGCGGGTCTGGCGCAGCCCGCACACCGGCATCCGCTATCCGGTGGCCTGGCGGGTGCGCAGCCGCGCGCCGATGGCCGCGGCCCGGACGGCCGCCCGCGGCGACGGTCCCGCGGCCTGGACCGCCGACGGCCGGCTCGATGTCGAGGTCCACGCGCTGCTCGACGCGCAGGAGCTCGACAGCCGCGCCAGCACCGGCGCGATCTACTGGGAGGGCCTCGTCGAGCTGTGCGCCGGCGGCAGCCGCCAGCGCCTGGGCCTGGGCTATCTGGAGATGACCGGCCGCGGCGAGCGGCTGATGCTCGGAGGCTCCGTCGGCGGCTGAACCGTCGACGCAGCCCGGCCCGGCGCGGGGCGCGGGCTCAGACCGAGCGACGGTCGACCGAGACCGAATCCGCGCCGCGGCGCGGCGGGATCGGTGCGGCGCGCACGCAGTTGCGGCCGGCGGACTTGGCCGCGCGCAGCGCGGTGCCGGCGTCGGCGATCGCGTCGTCGAGCGCGGCATGGGCGGCCCCGATGCCGGCCACGCCGACGCTGACGGTGGCGCGCACCGTCTCGCCGTTCCAGCTCAGGCGGATGCCGGCCACGCGCTCGCGGATGCGCTCGGCCACGTCGAGTGCGCCCAGCGGATCGGTGTGCGGCAGGTAGATCACCAGCACGCCGCCCCCGAAGCGCGCCAGCAGGTCGTACTGGCGCAGCATGGCGGCGATCTGGCGCGTGGTCTCGACCAGCATCGCGTCGCCGCAGGCCTGGCCCCAGCGCTCGTTGAGCATGCGGAAATGGTCGGTGTCGACCATCAGCAGCGCGGCGTCTTCCTGGTGGCGGCGCAGGCGCGACCACTCCCGGTCGGTGGCGGCGATGAAGTGCTGCTGGGTGTAGGCGCCGGTCAGGGCGTCGCGCACCGCGTCGGCGTGCAGGGCCTCGCTCAGCGTCTGGGCCGCCACGGGCGCCCGCGCCGCGCCGGACGGCGGCACCGGCTGCGCCGTGGCCGCACCGGCCGCGGTCTCGGCGCTGCGGCCACGACGATCCTGGCCCAGGCTCCAGCGCAGCACGTCGGCCGTGGCCTGACGCTGGCGCTGCTCGACCGCCGGAGCGGCCGTGCCGCGCGCGCTGGCCGGCGCACCCGGGGTGCTCGCCGGGCCGCCCGGGCGGGCGCGCCACAGCAAGAGCAGCGGCGTGCTGACCAGCGCCACCGAGGCGCCGATGGCCGCACCGGCCCAGCTCGCGCCGCCGGGCAGGCTGTGCTGCAGCCCGTAGCCGAGTCCGGCGGCGAGCAGGCCGGCGGTGGCCGTGCCGGCCAGCAGCGGGCCCCAGGCCACCGGGGTCTCAGGGGGGGCGTCGGAGCGCACGGGGATCTGGACAGGGTTCATCGCGTCGACGGCAGGAGAGCAGTGCTGCTATGGACGAGATTGCATCACAAAGCGTCTGCCGCACAGAGGACAAAGTTCCCGATTGCGCCCTGCGTCCACGGGGCCGGGGCGGTCCGTGCCTGCCCGTGGCTCAGTGGGCGCCCCCCGCATCGACGGCGCCCGCCGCACGGCCGGGCCGGCGCGTGAGCCAGATCAGCCCGATCAGCGCGACGAACAGCACGGCCGAGCCGAGGAAGATGTCGTCGGCCGCGCGGGTGTAGGCCTGCTGGTCGATCAGGCGGTTGATCTGCGCCCAGGCGCCGGCCTGCGGCAGCCCGGCCGCCGACAGGCCCGACATCGCCTGGCCGAAGGGCGTGCCCGTGGCCTGCGCGGCCAGCGCCGGCAGCTGCTCGGTCAGGTGGGCGTGGTGCATCGCGGCGCGGTCGTCCCACAGCGTGGTGGCGATCGAGGTGCCCATCGCCCCGGCCGTGATGCGCACGAAGTTGCTCAGGCCGGCGGCCGAGGCGATGCGTTCGGGCGGCTGGCCCGACATCACGATGGTCGTCAGCGGGATGAAGAACAGCGCCATGCCGATGCCCTGGATCAGCGTGGGCACCATCACCTGGCCGAAGGTGGTGTCGGTGCTGAAGCCCGAGCGCATCCACAGCACGAGGCCGAAGACCAGGAAGGCCACCGTGGCCATCCAGCGCGGATCCCACACCGACACCTTCTTGCCCACCAGCGGCGTCAGCACGATGGCCATCAGCCCCACCGGCGCCAGCGCCATGCCGGCCGAGGTCGCGGTGTAGCCCATCCACTGCTGCAGCCACAGCGGCATCAGCACCACGTTGCCGAAGAACAGGCCGTAGCCCACCGAGATGGCCAGCACGCCGAAGGTGAAGTTGCGCCCGCCGAACAGCCGCAGATCGACCACCGGGTGCTTGTCCGTGAGCTCCCAGATGACGAAGACGACGAAGCCGACGGCCGCCAGGACGGCCAGCGCGACGATCTCGCCGGAGGCGAACCAGTCCAGCTCCTTGCCCTTGTCGAGCATCAGCTGCAGCGCGCCCACCCACAGCACCAGCAGGGCCAGGCCCACGCCGTCGATCGGCAGCCGGCGCGTGGGCGTCTCGCGGTGGCGGTAGATGCCCCAGGTCACGGCGGCGGCCAGCAGGCCGACCGGCACGTTGATGTAGAAGATCCAGGGCCAGCTGATGTGGTCGGTGATCCAGCCGCCCAGCAGCGGCCCGACCACCGGCGCCACCAGCGTGGTGACGCCCCAGAAGGCCAGCGCCTTGCCGGTCTGGCTGCGCGGATAACTGGCCATCAGCAGCGTCTGCGACAGCGGGATCATCGGCCCGGCCACCAGGCCCTGCAGCACGCGGAAGGCCACCAGCAGCTCCAGCGACGGCGCCAGACCGCACAGCCAGGACGCGATCACGAACAGCAGCACGCTGGCGGTGAACAGCCGCACCGCGCCGAAGCGCTGGGTCAGGAAGCCGGTCAGCGGCACGCTGATCGCGTTGGCCACGCCGAAGCTGGTGATGACCCAGGTGCCCTGCCCCGGGCTGACGCCCAGGTCACCGGCGATGGCGGGGATCGAGACGTTGGCGATCGACGAGTCCAGCACGTTCATGAACGTGGCCAGCGACAGCGCGATCGTGCCCCAGAGCCGGGCCGAGCCTTCGAGCGGCGCGGGGCCGGCGGGCGGGCCGGCAGGACGGGCCGGAGCGGGGGCGGATGCCGGCGCGGCCGACGCAGTGGCACTCATGGCAGGGACTCCTGGCGGGATCGGCGCATCGGATCAGCGGCCCGGAAGCGCCACGGCGACGGCCTGCGGCGCCACGCGTGCGTGGCTGCCCGCCACGCTGGCGTGGCTACCCGGCACGCTGGCGTGGCTGCCAGGCCCGCTGGCGTGGCGACCCGCCACGGCCCCCGTGTCGGGCTCCGCACGCGCCTGGCCGGACAGGCCGCCGGCCGGCGCGGCCGCCCGCGCCAGCGTCGCCCCGCGGCCGGCATTGGCCGCGATCACGCGCGCCACCTCGCCATCGGCCTCGGCCAGCAGCGGGTCGAAGACGGTGGTGCTGGCCACCGGCTGGCTGCGCGGTGCCTCGGCCAGCAGCGCACCGGACGCGTCGCTGACGTCGACATCGACCGTCATCGACAGGCCCAGGCGCAGCGGGTGCTCGCGCAGCTGGACCGGATCGAGCGCGATGCGCACCGGCACGCGCTGCACCACCTTGATCCAGTTGCCGGTGGCGTTCTGCGCCGGCAGCAGCGCGAAGGCCGAGCCGGTGCCCGCACCCAGCCCGATGATGTGGCCCGAATAGCGGACCGACTTGCCGTAGACGTCGGCCACCAGGGTGGCCGGCTGGCCGATGCGCAGGCTGCGCAACTGGCTTTCCTTGAAGTTGGCGTCGACCCAGAGCTGGTCGAGCGCGACCACCGACATCACCGGCGTGCCCGGCTGCACCCGCTGGCCGATCTGCACCGCGCGCTTGGCGACGATGCCGTCGATCGGCGCCGGCAGCTCGGTGCGCTTGAGCGCCAGCCAGGCCTGGCGCACATCGGCCGCGGCCTTGGCCACGGCCGGATGGTCGGCCAGCTGCAGGCCGTCGGTCTGGGTGCGGCCGGCGCCCTGCTGCTCGCGCGCGGCATTGATGGCCTGGCGCGCGGCACTGGCGCCGGCCTGGGCGGCCTGGGCCGCCGACTGCGCGGCCTGCAGCGCCTCGCGCGCGGTGCCGAGCTGGGCCTGGACGTGGGCGACCTCCTCGCGGCCGACGGCACCGCTGGCCAGCAGCGGCTGGCGACGGGCCAGATCGTCCTGCAGGCGGGCCACCTCGGCCTGGGCACGGGCGACATCGGCGCGGGCGCTGGCCGTCTGGTTGTCGGCGCGGGCGGCCTCGGCCTCGCGCAGGCTGACCTGGGCGTCGAGCGAGCCGTTGTTGGCGTACAGCGAGCGCACCTGACGCACCGTCTGCGCCAGCTGGGCCTCGGCCTGCGACAGCGCCAGACGGGCGTCGGCCGGATCAAGCTTGAGCAGCGGCATGCCGGCGCGCACGCGGTCGTTGTCATCGGCCTGGATGGCGACCACGCTGCCGCTGACCAGCGGGGTGATCTGCACCAGATTGCCCTGCACGTAGGCGTTGTCGGTGGCCTCGTGGTGACGGCCGACCAGCGCGTACCAGGCGCCCCAGCCACCGCCGACCAGCAGCACGGCGGCGGCCACGGCGGCCAGCGCGGTGCGGCGGCGGCCGCCGGCGGGGTTGGCGGTGACAGCCGGGACGGCCGGGGTGGCCGATGCGCCGGCGGGCGCCGGTCCGGTGGCGGGGGCGTTGGCCGCCGTGTTGGCCGCGGCGGTGGACGATTGCGGGGTGTCGCTCATGGTGTCTGCGGAGATCCGGTGAAGTGTTCGGGGAGCGCGGCGGGGCTCAGCCGCGGGTGGGCCGGGCGAGCGCCACGGCCGGGTCGGGGGCCTGTCTGGCATCCGCAGCCGCGGACGGCATCGGCGCCGTGCCGGCGGCCGCAGCGGGGGCGGCCGGCGCGTCGGCGTCCTGCCAGCCGCCGCCCAGTGCGCGCACCAGCTGCACCTGGCCGTCCAGGCGGCGGGCGCGCAGATCGACGGCCGCGCGGCGCTGGGCCAGCACCGCGGTCTCGGCGCCCAGCACCTGCAGCTGGGTGGCCAGGCCGGCGCGGTAGCGCTGGCGGGCGATGTCCCAGGCCGATTCGGCGGCCTGCAGCGCCTCGCCCTGGGCGCGCTGCTGGCGCTCGATCGACTGCAGGCTGGCCACCGCGTCGCGCGCCTCGCGCAGGGCGTCCAGCACCACGCCGTCGTAGGCGGCGATGGCGGCGCGGGCGTCGGCCTCGCGGCCGCTCAGGCTGGCCTTCAGCCGCCCGCCGTCGAAGATCGGCAGGTGGATGGCCGGCGTCACCGTCAGGTCCCGGCTGCCGACCTCCAGCAGCTTGTCCAGCGACAGCGCGCTCAGCGCCGCGCCGGCCGACAGGTTGATGTCGGGATAGAAGGCCTTGCGGGCGACGGCCACGTCCTGCGTGGCGGCCTCGACGCGCCAGCGCGCGGCGCTGATGTCGGCACGGTGGGCCAGCAGATCGGCGCCCAGGCGGGCCGGCGGGCGCAGATCGGTGCCGGCGGCCAGCGCCGGGCGCACCCCGTCGAGCGCCTGCGGGGCCAGGCCGGCCAGCACGGCCAGCTGGTGGCGCTGCAGCACGATCTGCTCGTCGAGCGCCTCGATCTGCTGGCGGGCGTCGGGCACGGTGGCCTCGGCGTTGCGCTGCTCCAGCGCAGTGTCGAGGCCGGCGGCCACGCGCTGGCGGGTCAGATCCAGCAGCGACTGGCGCTGCACCAGCTGCTGCTCGGCCACCGCGTGCTGCTCGATCAGGCGGGCCAGCTGCACCCAGCCGCGGCCCAGCTGGGCCGACAGCAGCACGCGCGCGGCCTGGGCATCGGCCGCCGCGGCGCGGCGCTGGCCGAGGGCCGCACCGAGGGCCGCCGCGTGGCGGCCGAAGAAGTCCAGCTCGACCGTGCCGCCGATGCGCAGCAGACCGCTGGTGCGGGTGCTGCCGGCCACCGGCGCCGGCACCAGGCCGTTCTCGGTGTAGCGCTCGCGGGTGAGGCTGCCGCTGGCATCGACCTGTACGCCCTGGCCGGCCTGCACGATCTCGGCCGAGGCCGCGGCCCGCTCGGCGCGCGCCTGCAACTGGGCCAGTTGCGGCTGGCCGGCGAGCGCCTGGTCGATCAGGCGGTCGAGGGCCGGATCGCCCAAGGCCGTCCACCAGCGCTCGGACGGAAAGGCGGTGGCCCGCGCGGCATCGCCGGGGGCCGCGGTCGCCGCCTCGCTCAGGCCCGGGCCCAGACCCAGGGCCTGCGCATCACGCGGCGCCAGCAAGGTGGACGCCGGGCCCGGGCTGGCGCAGCCGCCCAGCAGCAGCAGCGCCGCCGCGGCGATCGCGGTGGCGGCGGTGCCCAGCGTCAGCGACCAGCCGGCGGCCGGCGGTGCAGAGGCCCGGCCGGCAGCGGCCAGAGCGGACAGGACGGAGGAATCAGGGGCGGTCATGGCGGGCATCGGGGATGCGGGGGCGGGTTCAGGGCGGGCTGCGGGTGGTGAACGGCGGGTGGTGGGCACCGGGGCATGGGCACCGGGGGTCCGGCCCCGGGTTCAGGTCTCGGGCAACCGGTCCGCAGTGGGCGACATGCAGGCCACGTCGGCCACCACCGGCGGCACCGGGCCGCCGTCCTCGCGCACGTCCTCGCGCAGGCGGTCGGCGTTGGCCACCAGGCGCATCAGCAGGCCGATCAGCTGCTGCCACTCGGCCTCGCTGAAGCCCGACAGGTGGGCGTTGAGCACCTCGCACAGCACCGGCGGCACCTGGGCGGCCAGCACGCGGCCGCTGTCGGTCAGCTGCAGGTCGACCACGCGGCGGTCCTGGGCCGAGCGCTCGCGCACGATCAGGCCCTTGGCTTCCAGGCGGTCGAGCGCGCGGGTCATCGCGCCGGGGTCCAACGCCAGCTCGCGCGCCAGCGCGGCCGTGGTCTGGCAGCGGCCCTTGGCCAGCGCGTACAGCGGCAGCCACTGCGCGTGCGTCAGGTCCAGCGGCAGCAGGCGGCGGTCGGTCTGCAGCAGGAAGGAATTCATCACCCGCTTGACCAGATAGCCCAGGCTGTTGCCCTGGGCCAGGACCTCGGGCGTGTAGAAGTCCGCCGGAGCCGGCTCGTGAACGGGGGTGACGGGCTTGGATTCAGACATGTACGCCAGTTTATTGCCTATGCAATGAATGCCTGCACAGTCATTGAATAGTCCTGGTTCCAGCGTGGGTCTTTGCCGCCGGGCCCCTACACTTGCCCGCCATGGCCCGCTCCTCCGACACCCCCGACCGCCCCAAGGGCCGCAGTGCCCGCTCCCTGTCCGGCCTGCTGCCCTTCCTGCGGCCCTACCGTGGCCGCATCGCGCTGGCCGTGCTGTTCCTGATCGCCGCGGCGGTCACCACGCTGGTGTTCCCGGCCGCCCTGCGCGGGCTGATCGACGCCGGCATGGACCGCAACGCCTCGCCCGAGGCCACCGGCGAGCGCCTGCTGGCCCTGCGTGGCCACTTCATGGAGCTGGCCGGCGTGGGCGTGGCCCTCGGCCTGTTCTCGGCGCTGCGCTTCTACGCGGTGACCTGGCTGGGCGAGCGCGTGACGGCCGATCTGCGCAACGCCGTCTATGCCCACGTCGTGCGCCAGAGCCCCGAGTTCTTCGAGACCACCGCCACCGGCGAGGTGCTCAGCCGCCTGACCACCGACACCACGCTGGTGCAGACCGTCGTCGGCTCCTCGCTCAGCCTGGGCCTGCGCAACACGGTGATGGGCCTCGGCGCCCTGATCATGCTGGTGTGGACCAACCCCGCCGTGATGGCCCAGGTGCTGGGCATCCTGGTGCTGGTGGTGGCGCCGTCGCTGTACTTCGGCCGCCGCGTGCGGCGCCTGTCGCGCGCCAGCCAGGACCGCGTGGCCGATTCCAGCGCCATCGCCGCCGAGGTGCTCAACGCCGTGCCCGTGGTGCAGAGCTACGTGCAGGAGGGCCGCGAGGCCGAGCGCTTCCGCGCCTCCACCGAAGCCGCCTTCGACACCGCCCGCCGCCGCACCAAGGTGCGCGCCGGCCTGGTCGCCTTCATCATCGGTGCCACCTTCAGCGCCCTGCTGTGGGGCCTGTACCAGGGCACCCAGGCCGTCATCGCCGGCCGCATCAGCGCCGGCCACCTGGGCCAGACCGTCGTCTACGTGATCCTGCTGGTGGGCAGCGTGGCCGTGCTGAGCGAGGTCTGGGGCGACCTGCTGCGCGCGGCCGGCGCCACCGAGCGCCTGATGGAGCTGCTGGACAGCCGCTCACCGGTGGCCGAGCCGAACACACCGCAGGCCCTGCCCCCGGTGCGCGGCGGCTCGGCCGTGCGCTTCGAGCACGTCGGCTTCCACTACCCGTCGCGCCCCGACACCGCCGCCCTGGCCGATCTGGATCTGCACATCCAGCCGGGCGAGACCGTGGCCCTGGTGGGCCCCTCGGGCGCCGGCAAGTCCACCGTGCTGCAACTGCTGCTGCGCGCCTACGACACCGGCAGCGGCCGCGTGTGCGTGGACGGCGTGGACGTGCGCGATGCCGCGCTGGCCGACCTGCGCGGGCGCATCGGCATCGTGCCGCAGGACTCGGTGATCTTCTCGACCAGCGCGCTGGAGAACATCCGCTACGGCCGCCCCGAGGCCAGCGACGAGGAGGTGATGGCCGCCGCCCGCGCCGCCTACGCCCACGACTTCATCACCGCCCTGCCCGACGGCTATCACAGCTTCCTCGGCGAGCGCGGCGTGCGCCTGTCCGGCGGCCAGCGCCAGCGCATCAGCATCGCCCGCGCGATGCTGAAGAATCCGCCCCTGCTGCTGTTGGACGAGGCCACCAGCGCGCTGGATGCCGAAAGCGAGCGCATGGTGCAGGCCGCGCTCGAGCGCGCGATGGCCGGCCGCACCACCCTCGTGATCGCCCACCGCCTGGCCACCGTGCTGCAGGCCGACCGCATCGTGGTGCTGGACGCCGGCCGCATCGTCGACATCGGCCGCCACGAGGAGCTGGTGGCCCGCGGCGGGCTGTATGCGCGGCTGGCGCAGATGCAGTTCGGCGACGAGGGGCGGAAGGCGGCGTGATGCAGGCCTGGGGCCTGACGCCCGAGTGGAGCGGCGGGCCGCTTCACCCGCCGAGAGATTCGTCAATGCAAACGGAGAAGATGATGGAATGGATCCCGATCGGCTTGTTCACCTTCAAGATCATCGTGCTGGGCGTGGGGATGTTCTTCGCGATCAAGTGGCATCACGACCAGGGCAAGAACAGGAAGAAGTGAGCGCCGGGGCCAGCCTCGATAATGCGCCCCCTCCACCCTCGCTGAGCCCGAACGCGCGCCCTGCCTCGCAGCGGCCCCAGGCACCGCCCCGCCCCATGACCCGCCCCACCCGCTCCACCTACGAAGACTTCATGCGCCACGTGTTCGAGCACGGGGTGGCCAAAGGCGACCGCACGGGCACCGGCACACGCAGCGTGTTCGGGCACCAGATGCGCTTCGATCTGGCCGAGGGCTTTCCGCTGGTCACCACCAAGAAGGTGTTCACCAAGGCGGTGGTGCTGGAGCTGCTGTGGTTCCTGCGCGGCGACAGCAACGTGCACTGGCTGCAGGAGCGTGGCTGCACCATCTGGGACGAATGGGCGCGCGAGGATGGCTCGCTGGGGCCGGTCTACGGCGTGCAGTGGCGCAGCTGGCCGACGCCGGGCGGCGGCCACATCGACCAGATCGCGCAGGTGGTGCAGCAGCTGATGTCCAACCCCGACAGCCGGCGCATCATCGTCAGCGCCTGGAACGTGGCCGATCTGGACGCGATGGCGCTGCAGCCCTGCCACGCCTTCTTCCAGTTCTGGGTCTCGCCGGAGCTGGGGCCCAACGGCCGGCGCAAGCTCAGCTGCCAGCTCTACCAGCGCAGCGCGGACATCTTTCTCGGCGTGCCCTTCAACATCGCCAGCTACGCGCTGCTGACGCACATGCTGGCCCAGCAGTGCGATCTGGACGTGGGCGAGTTCATCTGGACGGGCGGCGACTGCCACATCTACGACAACCACGTCGAGCAGGTGCGCACGCAGCTCTCGCGTGAGCCCCATCCGTTCCCGACGCTGCGCATCGCGCGCCGGCCCGATTCGATCCTGGACTACGCGCTGGAGGACTTCGAGTTCATCGACTACCAGCACCATCCGGTGATCAAGGCACCGGTGGCGGTCTGATGGCCGCGCCGGGATCGATGGCGGCGGGCGCCGTGCCCGCCAATGGGGCGCAGGGCGCCACCACCCTGCCGCTGGTGCTGATCGCCTCGGTCGCGCGCAACCGCACGATCGGCCGCGGCAACGAGCTGGTCTGGGACGAGCCGGCCGACAAGCGCTGGTTCCGCCAGCAGACGATGGGCTGCCCGGTCATCATGGGCCGCAAGACCTGGGATTCGCTGCCGGCGCGCTTCCGCCCGCTGCCGGGCCGGCCCAACGTGGTGGTGACGCGGCAGGCGGGCTGGTCGGCGGGCGAGGTGGTGGACACGTCGGTCGCCCACGGCCTGCCCGAGGCGCTGGCCCGGGCCCGTGCGCGGGCCGCCGGCACGCCGGCCACGTGCGTCTACGTGATGGGCGGCGCCGAGCTGTACGCGCAGGCGCTGCCGCTGGCCGACGCGCTGCTGTTGACCGAGATCGACGCCGACATCGACGGCGATGCCTGGTTCCCGGCCTGGTCGCCGGCCGACTGGACGCTGGCGGAGGTGCTGCCCGGCGCCGAGGCCACGCCGACGACGCCGGCCTTCCGCTTCGCGCGCTACCGGCGCGTGATCTGAGCGGGCGCGGCTGAAGCCAGGGCGCTGGACCGGCGGCGCTTGCGCCGGCAGGCCCCGTTGCCAGCCTCGGCGTCGGAACCGTCTCAGTCCCCGGCCACCAGCACCGGCCCGTCACCGGCGGCCTGGCGGCGCTGGCGCCAGCCGGCCAGCTCGTTGGCCGCCAGCGCGCTGATCACCAGCGCCCCGCCGGTCAGCGTGGTCGACGCCGGCACCTCGCCCGCCCCCACCCAGGCCAGCAGCACACCGAAGATCACCTCCAGCAGGCCGATCAGCGAGACCTCGGGCGCCGGCAGCGCGCGGGCCACCCGGATCACCAGGATGCACGGCACGGCCAGCTGCACCACGCCCAGCATGGCCAGCAGGCCCAGGTCATGTCCGGTCGCCTGGAAGGGCATCGCCCAGGGCAAGGTCACCAGGGCCGAGGCGGTGGCCCCCAGCAGCACGGCCGGCAGCATGTCGGGCTCGACCACCGAGGGATCGGCCGCGTGGCGGGCGTGCAGGTGCTGCAGCAGCACCCAGTTGGCCGCACCGGCGAACGGCACGGCCAGCGCCACCAGCGCGCCGGTCAGCGATCCGCCGCCACCGCCGAGCGCCTGCTCGCCGAACATCCAGCCGATGCCGGCCCCCGCCACCGCGATCGCCGCCCAGGTGCGTCCGGGCAGGGGCTGGCGCAGCAGCAGCCGCGCCAGCAGGGCCGAGACCAGCGGCGCCATGGCCAGCGTCACCAGCACGGTGGCCACCGTGGTCAGCATCATGGCCACCATGAAGTTGGTGTACATGACCGTCCAGCACAGGGCGGACGCCCACAGCGGCCATCCGCCGCGGCGGATGTCGTCCAGCAAGGCGCGTGCACCGCGCTGCCACACCAGCACGCCGCCCACGGCCAGCGCGTTGAACGCGCTGCGCCAGAAGGTCACCTCGAAGCTCGCGGCCGATTCCAGATGCCGGGAAACCACACCGGCGATGCTCCACAGGAAGGTGACCAGCACCATCAGCGCCACTGCGCGACCATGACCCAGGCGCATCTGCGCGACCCCCGGCGACGTGAAGAGGAAAACGGGAAGAAATGCGACGGGGCCGCACATGCGGCCCCGGTCGTGGTCCGTATCCATGTGGACCGAACCCTCCGCCGGGTGATCAGGCGGTCGATCGGTCACGCGGATCGGCACACCCCGCGCACACGGCGCGGGGCTGCAAGCATCACACGCCTTCGCGCGACGCGCGCTTGCGCTCGTGCTCGCTCAGGAAGCGCTTGCGCAGACGCACGCTCTTCGGGGTGATCTCGACCAGCTCGTCGTCGTCGATGAAGTCGACGCCGTACTCCAGCGTCAGGTCGATCGGCGGCGTGATCTTGATCGCGTCTTCCTTGCCGCTGACGCGGAAGTTGGTCAGCTGCTTGGTGCGGGTGGCGTTGACGACGAGGTCGTTGTCGCGGCTGTGGATGCCGACGATCATGCCCTCGTAGACCGGGTCGTTCGGCTTGACGAACATGCGGCCGCGGTCGTCCAGCTTGCCGAGCGCGTAGGTGAAGATCTCGCCGTCGTCCATGGAGATCAGCACGCCGTTCTTGCGGCCGCCGATCTCGCCCTTGTGGGCCTCGTAGCCGTCGAAGATCGACGAGATCAGGCCCGAACCGCGGGTCAGGTTCATGAACTCGTTGGAGAAACCGATCAGGCCACGGGCCGGGATGCGGTACTCCAGGCGCACGCGGCCGTTGCCGTCCGGCTCCATGTTGATCATCTCGCCCTTGCGCAGGCCGAGGGCCTGCATCACGCCGCCCTGGTGGGTTTCCTCGACGTCGGCGGTGACCAGCTCCATCGGCTCGTGCTTCTCGCCGTTGACGTCGTGGAACATCACGCGCGGCTTGGAGACGGCCAGCTCGTAGCCTTCACGGCGCATGTTCTCCAGCAGGATGGTCAGGTGCAGTTCGCCGCGGCCGCAGACCTCGAAGATGCCGTCCTCGTCGGTTTCCTTGACGCGCAGCGCGACGTTGCTCTGCAGTTCCTTCTGCAGGCGGTCCCAGATCTGGCGGCTGGTGACGTACTTGCCTTCACGACCGGCCAGCGGGCTGGTGTTGACGCAGAAGTTCATCGTCAGCGTCGGCTCGTCGACCTTCAGCATCGGCAGCGGCGACGGGGTGAGCGGATCGGTCACGGTCACGCCGATGCCGATGTCCTCGAGGCCGTTGATCAGCACGATGTCGCCCGGGCCGGCGGACGTGACCTGCACGCGATCCAGGCCCTGGAAGGTCAGCACCTGGTTGACACGGCCGTTGACGGCCTTGCCGCCCGGGCCTTCGGCGACCACCACCGCCATGCCCGGCTTGATGGTGCCCTGCGTGACGCGGCCCACGCCGATGCGGCCGACGAAGGTCGAGTAGTCCAGCGCCGAGATCTGCAGCTGCAGCGGCGCGGCCGGGTCACCCTGGTGCGACGGCACGTGCTTCAGGATGGTGTTGAACAGGGCCGACATGTCGGGGCCCCACTGCTCACCGGGCGTGCCCTCTTCCAGGCTCGTCCAGCCGTTGATGCCCGAGGCGTAGACCACGGGGAAGTCCAGCTGCTCGTCGGTCGCGCCCAGCTTGTCGAACAGGTCGAAGGCGGCGTTGATGACGGCATCGGGCTTGGCACCCGGCTTGTCGACCTTGTTGACCACGACGATCGGGCGCAGGCCGAGGGCCAGCGCCTTCTTCGTGACGAAGCGGGTCTGCGGCATCGGGCCTTCCTGGGCGTCGATCAGCAGCACCACGCCGTCGACCATGCTCAGCGCACGCTCGACCTCACCGCCGAAGTCCGCGTGTCCCGGGGTGTCGACGATGTTGATGTGGGTGCCTTCCCAGCTGACCGCGCAGTTCTTGGCCAGGATGGTGATGCCGCGCTCGCGTTCGATGGCGTTGCTGTCCATCACGGTGTCGACGACCTTCTCGTGGTCGGCGAAGGTGCCGCTCTGGCGCAGCAGCTGGTCGACCATGGTGGTCTTGCCATGGTCGACGTGCGCGATGATGGCGATGTTGCGGATCTGTTGGCTCATGGTCGCGGTGGACGTTGGAGATTCAGGGAGCGCGGGTTCCGGGCCGGGATCGGCGTCCGGTGCCCGGCGGGCAGGCGGTTCGGGCGGGCTCCAGCGGCGGCTTGCGCTGCCATCCGGGGCCCGGGAGGTCGGGGCGGCGGTGGGGCCGCTCGGTGGTCAGTCCGGCGTGGCGACCTCGGGTCGCTTCGTCGGGCCGCTGGCCAGCCGGCAGGTCGAGGCCACCTCGGCCGGGGCCAGCAGGCGATCGGCGATCAGCTCGCCGGCGCGCACATGGCCACTGCCCAGGAAGGCGACGTCGCCGCGGCCGCCACCGGTCGGCGACGGGCCGTAGACCCGCAGCGCGTCGGCATCCGGATGCGTGACCCGACGCCGGTTGCCCGACAGGAAACGACCGGCATCGGCAGCCGGCAAGCACAGGGCGGGCCACTCGCCGAGCAGGCTGTCGGGCGCCAGCAGCAACGCGTCGCGTGCGGCCTCGTCCATCGCCTCCAGGGCATCCAGCGGGATCGCCTGATCGACGCGCAGTGCACCCACACCGGTGCGCTTCAACGCACCGAGGTAGGCACCGCAGCCGAGCTGGTCACCGATGTCGGCGGCCAGCGTGCGCACGTAGGTGCCCTTGCTGCAGCGCACGTCGATCACGAGCTCGGCATCCTGCCACGAGACGATGTCGATCCCGTGGATGGTGACCTCGCGCGGCGTGCGTTCGACCTCGATGCCGGCCCGCGCGTACTCGTAGAGCGCCTTGCCGTCCTTCTTGAGCGCCGAATGCATCGGCGGCAGCTGGCTGATGCGGCCCTGCAGGCCGGCCAGCACCTCCAGCAGGCGGCGGGCGTCGAAGGCCGGCGTGGCGCCGGGCGTGATCTCGCCCTCGCGGTCGCCGGTGGTGCTGCGCGCGCCCAGCACCAGCGTGGCGCGGTAGGCCTTGTCGGCGTCCAGGCTGACCTGGCTGAACTTGGTGGCCGCGCCGAAGCACAGCGGCAGCAGACCGGTGGCCAGCGGATCGAGCGTGCCGGTGTGGCCGGCCTTCTCGGCACGCAGCAGCCATTTGGCCTTCTGCAGCGCGTCGTTGCTGGACCAGCCCAGCGGCTTGTCCAGCAGCAGCACGCCATGCACCGGGCGGCGCTGGACGCGCACGCGCGGCCGCGCGGCGGAGGCCTGCGCATCGCGTTGCAGCACGCCAGGTCCGGTGCGGGTATCGATGGCCTCGCCGGAATCGGGCGCGGCCGGCAGCGCGTCGGCGCTGGCGTGATCGGGGTCGGAGAACGGGGCCATGACAGAGGGGCGGAAAGGCTCAGTCTTCCTTCGCGCGGCTGGCGTTGGCCTGGCGGATCAGCGCGTTCATCTCGGCCGCACGTTCAGTCGTGCGGTCGAAATGGAAGTGCAGCGTGGGCACGGTGTGGATCTGCAGGCGCTTGAACAGCGCGTTGCGCAGCCAGCCGGCCGACTCGTTGAGGCCTTCCTGGCACTCGGCCGGGTTGCCGACGAGCAGCGAGAAGTAGACCTTGGCGTGCGCGTAGTCGGGCGTGACCGCGACGCTGTTGATCGTCAGCAGACCGATGCGCGGATCCTTGAGGTCACGGATGAGCTCGGACAGATCGCGCTGGATCTGGTCGGCCACGCGCAGGCCGCGGTTGGGTATCGAACGCTTGTGGCGCATGGGTGGGATGTCCTGGAGAGAACGCGCGGAAGTCGGCGGTGGCGACATGGCTCCTCAAACGGGAAACCCCGCCTGCGCGGGCAGGCGGGGTCTCGCGCAGGAGCGGCGTCGCTTTACAGCGTGCGCGCGATCTCCTTGATCTCGAACAGCTCGAGTTGATCGCCCTCGGCGATGTCGTTGTAGTTCTTGAGCTTGATACCGCACTCGAAGCCTTCCTTGACTTCGCGGACATCGTCCTTCATGCGCTTCAGGCTCTCGAGCTCGCCGGTGTAGATCACCACGTTGTCGCGCAGCAGGCGGAAGCGGCAATCGCGCTTGACCATGCCGGAGGTGACCATGCAACCCGCGACCGTACCGATCTTCGTCGCCACGAAGACGGTCCGGATCTCGGCCATGCCGATGACCTCTTCCTTCTGCTCCGGTGCCAGCATGCCGGCCATCGCTGCCTTCACCTCATCCACGGCGTCGTAGATGATGTTGTAGTAGCGCAGGTCGACGTCGTTGTGCTCGGCCACCTTGCGGGCGTTCGAGTCGGCGCGGACGTTGAAGCCGATGATGATGGCCTTCGAGGCGATCGCCAGGTTGACGTCCGACTCGCTGATGCCACCGACGGCCGAGTGCACCAGCTGCACCTTGACCTCGCTGGTCGACAGCTTGAGCAGCGACTGGCCCAGCGCTTCCTGCGAGCCCTGGACGTCGGCCTTGATGATCAGCGGCAGCAGCTGGGCGGCGCCTTCGCCGACGTTCTCGAAGATGTTCTCGAGCTTGGCGGCCTGACGGCGGTTCAGCGTGACTTCGCGGTACTTGCCCTGACGGAAGGTGGCGATCTCACGGGCACGACGCTCGTCGGTCAGCACCATGAACTCGTCGCCGGCCTGCGGCACGTCCGACAAGCCCTGGATCTCGACCGGGATCGACGGACCGGCGCTCTCGGTCGTGTGGCCGTCCTCGTCGATCATGGCCCGCACGCGGCCATAGCTCGAACCGGCCAGCACCACGTCGCCCTTCTTCAGGGTGCCGCTCTGCACCAGCACGGTGGCGACCGGGCCACGGCCCTTGTCCAGCTTGGCTTCGATGACCAGACCCTTGGCGTTGGCTTCCACCGGCGCCTTGAGTTCCAGCACTTCGGCCTGCAGCAGCACCTGCTCCAGCAGATCGTCGATGCCCTGGCCGCTCTTCGACGACACGCCGACGAAGGGGCTCTCGCCACCGAACTCTTCCGGCACGACCTGCTCGGCCACCAGCTCGCTCTTGACGCGCTCGAGATTCGAGTCCGGCTTGTCGATCTTGGTCATCGCGACCACGATCGGCACGCCCGCGGCCTTGGCATGGCTGATGGCTTCCTTGGTCTGCGGCATCACGCCGTCGTCCGCCGCAACCACCAGGATGACGATGTCGGTGGCCGTCGCACCACGGGCTCGCATGGCCGTGAAGGCCGCGTGACCCGGGGTGTCGAGGAAGGTGATGACGCCACGCGGGGTCTCGACGTGGTAAGCGCCGATGTGCTGCGTGATGCCGCCGGCCTCACCTGCCGCCACACGGGTGCGACGGATGTAGTCCAGCAGCGAGGTCTTGCCGTGGTCGACGTGACCCATGATGGTGACCACCGGCGCGCGCGGCAGCTGCTCGCCGGCCGCGGCTTCGTGTTCCTCTTCGAGGAAGGCGTCCGGATCGTCCAGCTTGGCGGTCATCGCCTTGTGGCCCATTTCCTCCACCACGATCATGGCGGTTTCCTGGTCCAGCTGCTGGTTGATGGTGACCATCTGGCCCAGCTTCATCAGCTGCTTGATGACCTCGGCCGCCTTGACGCTCATCTTGTGGGCCAGATCGGCCACGCTGATGGTCTCGGGGACGTGGACTTCCTGCTGGATGAACTCGGCCGGCGGCACGAAGCTGCCGCCATCACGGTCGCCGCCACGGCGCGAGCCGCCCCGCGGCACACGCCAGCCGGCACGGCCCGCATCACCACCACGGCCCTTGCCGGCTGCCGCGCGCTTCTTGGCGGCGTCATCGGCCCAGCTCGACGAGAGCTTTTCGCTCTTGACCGACTTCTTGTCACCCGGCTTGGCCGCAGCCGCACCGGCGGCCGGCGCAGCGGCGCCCGGCGCCGCCTTCGGCTTGTGGATGGTGCCGGTGATCGGCGCCTTGTCGGCCGCCACGGGCGCGGCAGCAGGCTTCGGCTCTTCCGGCTTCTTTGCCGTGAGCACGCCACGACGGGTGGCCATCATCGCGCGGATGGCGGCGGCCTCGGCCTCGGCAGCCTTGCGGCGGCGCTCGAGTTCAGCGGCGCGCTGCTTCTCGGCGGCCTCGGTCTCGGAGGCCTTGACCACGCGCAGCTGGGGCTTGGGCGGCTCGACCGGTGCGGCAGGAGCGGCCGGGGCCGGCACCTGGGCCGCAGGCGCGGGCGCCGCGGAGGCACCGGCGCTGACGGGGGTCTTGGCCGCGGCCTTCTGCAGTGCAGCGGCGGCAGCGGCCTTGGCCGCAGCCTCGGCTTCCGCACGGGCCTTGGCTTCCGCGGCCGCGCGGGCCTCGGCCTCGGCGCGGGCACGCGCCTCGGCGGCTTCGCGCTCGGCCTTCTCACGCGCTTCGCGCTCGGCCTTCTCGCGGGCCATCTGCTCCTGCTGCTGACGCAGGGCTTCAGCCTCGGCGCGGGCTTCTTCCTCGCGGCGCTGCAGTTCGGCCTGGGCGGCGGCTTCCTCTTCCTCGGGCGACGGCTGGGGCGCACCCGGCGCCAGATCGTCACGCTTGACGAAGGTGCGCTTCTTGCGCACTTCGACCTGGATGGTGCGGGCCTTGCCGGAAGCATCGGCCTGCTTGATCTCGCTCGTGCTCTTGCGCGTGATGGAGATCTTGTTGCGTGCGGAGCCGGCCGTGCCATGCGCATTGCGCAGGTAGTCGAGCAGGCGCTCCTTGTCGGATTCGGTCAGCGCGTCATCGGGCGACTTCTTCGCGACACCGGCAGATTGCAGCTGCTCGAGCAGCGTCCCTGCGGGACGGTTCAGCTCGGCGGCGAACTGGGCGACGGTGGTCACGGCCATGGGTGGATTTCCTCGGTAACTGCGGTGCGTGGGGGCGTTGGTGTCGGGGCGGCGGTCCGGATCGGAATCACGCCGTGAACCAGTGCTCCCGCGCCTTCATGATCAGCGCCTTGGCGGCGGCCTCGTCGAGCTGGGTCATGCCCGTGAGCTCGTCGACCGCCAGATCGGCCAGGTCGTCGCGGCTGTGGATGCCGCCTTCGGCGAGCTTGGCGATGAGCTCGGGCGACAGACGGGTGCCTTCGAATTCCAGATCGCGCAGGTCCTGGGAGACCTCTTCGACCTGTTCTTCCTTGGCGATCTCCATCGTCAGCAGCGCGTCCTTCGCACGGTTGCGCAGCTCGTTGACGGTGTCCTCGTCGAAGGACTGGATCTCCAGCATCTCCTGCAGCGGCACGTAGGCCACTTCCTCGAGGCTGTTGAAACCCTCTTCGATCAGGATGTCGGCGACTTCGACGTCGACGTCGAGCTTCTCGACGAAGAGCTTGCGCACGGACTCGGATTCCTGGGCCTGCTTGGCCTGGCTCTCCTCGGCCGTCATGATGTTGATGCGCCAGCCGGTCAACTCGGAGGCCAGACGCACGTTCTGGCCGCCACGGCCGATGGCGATCGCGAGGTTCTCCTCGTCGACCACCACGTCCATCGCGTGCTTCTCCTCGTCGACGACGATGGAGACGACGTTGGCCGGCGCCAGCGCGCCGATGACGAACTGGGCCGGATCCTCGGACCACAGCACGATGTCCACGCGCTCACCGGCCAGCTCGTTGGTCACCGCGTTGACGCGGGATCCCCGCACGCCGACACAGGTGCCGATCGGATCGACCCGCTTGTCGTGCGAGACGACGGCGATCTTGGCGCGGCTGCCCGAGTCGCGGGCACAGCTCTTGATCTCGAGCAGGCCCTGCTCCATCTCCGGCACTTCCAGCGCGAACAGCTCGACCATGTAGGCCGGCGCCGAACGCGACAGCAGGATCTGCGGGCCACGGGCCGTCGGATCGACGCCGGTGATCACCGCCCGCACGCGGTCGCCCACGCGCAGGTTCTCCTTCGGGATCATCTCGCTGCGCTTGAGGCGACCCTCGACACGACCGGACTCGACGACGATGTCGCCCTTGTCCAGGCGCTTGACCGAGCCGACGAAGATCTTGTCGCCACGCGACAGGAAGTCGTTGAGCAGCGTCTCGCGCTCGGCGTCACGGATCTTCTGCAGGATGACCTGCTTGGCCGCCATCGCGCCGATGCGGCCGATGGGCACCGAGGCGATCGGCTCCTCGATGTAGTCACCGACCTCGATCTCGGCGATGCGGTCGACGGCGTCGCTCAGCATCTCCTCGGCGTCCGGGTTCTGCAGGCCGGCCTCGTCGGGCACGACCAGCCAGCGACGGAAGGTCTCGTAGTCGCCGGTCTCGCGGTCGACGGCCACGCGGATGTCGACCTCGCCGCCCTGCAGCTTCTTGGTGGCCTGGGCCAGCGCGGCCTCGACCGCACCGAAGACGACGTCACGATCGACGTTCTTCTCGCGCGAGATCGCATCCACCAGCAACAACATTTCGCGGTTCATCAGTCTTGACCTCCGTCTTCCTGCTCATCCCGGGCATCCGCACCCGGACCGGATTGCGGCGCGACACCGCGTCGACCCTTGAAGTCGACCACCGGAACGAGGCAGGCCTCGCGTACTTCATCCAAGGAAAAGTCCAACACCTGCTCGGGTTGGGCAACCGCCTCGGCCAGCGCCTTGGCCGACACCCGGCCGCCCTTCTTGGCCGGCTGCGGCAACTGCGGCGGCAGCACCAGGCGCCACGCCTGCTCGCCTTCACCGGCCGCGAGCACGCCGCGCCACTTCTTGCGGCCCATGAAGAGCTCGTGAAGGGTCAGCTCGATCTCGAAGCCGACGAAGCGCTGCCAGTCGGCAGGCTTGCGCAGCGGGCGATCCAGGCCCGGCGACGAAACCTCCAGCCGCAGGTAATCGACCTGCTCGACCTCCAGCAGGAACTGCAACTGGCGCGTGACCAGCTCGCAATCCTCGACCAGCACGGCCTCGCCAGGGCCGGTCGGGTAGGCCCGCTCGGGCAGACGATCGATCGTGACGCGCAGCAGTCCGCCGGCGGATCGCTCCACGTCCACCAGGTCGTAGCCCATGCCTGTCACTGTGCGCTCAAGCGCCGTCTGCCAACTCATCGTGCCTGTTTCGTCCTTGCCGTCTGCCGGACCGGCAGCCGCCGATCCAGCTGCGGCCAGGACCGCAGCCTGCAGGCGTCACGCGAGGTCCCGTAGCGACTCCCGTCGGTGGACGGAAAAGACTGCTTGCCACAGGCCACGCGCCGCAAGGCACGGCCCCGTTCCGGGCGTGATCAACCACCGGTCAGGGGTGCCGCGCGCCAAGCAAAAAAAATGGGCAGGAATTGATCCGCCCACATTGCTCGACAGCGCGAAAGCACGCATTGTATGCTGCAAGCACCATGCCGACAAGTCCCGGTGAGGTGAGACAGATGTCCCATGCGAGAATCGTGGACTGGACTTTCCCACGAACCCCGCAACCACAGGATTCCTCCATGGGTTTTCTCGCCGGCAAGCGCCTGCTCATCACGGGCGTGCTGAACAACCGTTCGATCGCCTACGGCATTGCCCGCGCCTGCCACCGTGAAGGCGCCGAGCTGGCCTTCAGCTACCAGGGCGAGCGCTTCAAGGACCGCATCACCGAGTTCGCCGCCGAGTTCGGCTCGAAACTGGTGTTCGAATGCGACGTCGCCGACGACGCGCAGATCGCACGCCTGTTCGCCGATCTGGGCCAGCACTGGGACAGCTTCGACGGCTTCGTCCACGCCATCGCCTTCGCACCGCGCGAGGCGATCGCCGGCGACTTCCTCGACGGCCTGGATCGCGAGAGCTTCCGCATCGCGCACGACATCTCGGCCTACAGCTTCCCGGCGATGGCCAAGGCCGCGCTGACGATGCTGCGTCCGGGCGCCGCGCTGCTGACGCTGAGCTACCTCGGCGCGGTGCGCTACGTGCCGAACTACAACACGATGGGCCTGGCCAAGGCCTCGCTGGAAGCCTCGGTGCGCTTCCTGGCGCAGAGCCTCGGCGCCAAGGGCGTGCGCGTCAACGGCATCTCGGCCGGCCCGATCAAGACGCTGGCGGCCTCGGGCATCAAGGACTTCGGCAAGCTGCTGACCGAGTTCGCCGCGACCACGCCGATCCGCCGCACGATCACCATCGACGACGTCGGCAATGCCGCAGCCTTCCTGCTGTCGGACCTGGCGGGCGGCGTCAGTGCCGAGATCATGTACGTCGACGGTGGCTTCAGCCACACGGCGATGGTCGACTCCAGCGCGGGCTGATCGACTCCGTTCGGGCCGCCCGCGCCTGTCGGCATGGGCGGCCGCCGGACCTCACGGGCCGGCAGCGGCTGCGCGTCATCGACGCGTCAGCGGCTGCCGGCCTTTTTCACGCCGTCTTGCGGGCGCGCTTGCCGGCCGACTTGGGAGCCGCCGGGGCGGCCGCCGTCTGCGCCATTTCTGCGGTCTGTGCCGTCTGTGCCGCCTTTGCAGTCCGCGCTTTCGGCGCCTTCTGCACCGGACCCGACGCCGCCGCCGTCTTCGCACCCGTCCTGCGTGCCGGCCGCCCGGCCTTCACGGCAGCGACGCCAGCAGCATCGGCGACCCCGACATCCACCGCCTCACGCACGCAGTCGACGTAGTAGCGCGAACCACCCACGCTGTCGCCCTCCTCCACCAGCCCGTGCACGTCGGTGGCGAAGCCCGGGAACTGCGTGTTGAACGAGCGCGTGAACTTCAGGTACTGGACGATCTTGGCGTTGAAGCGCTCGCCCGGGATCAGCAGCGGAATGCCCGGCGGATACGGCGTCAGCAGGCTGGTCGTGATGCGGCCCTCCAGCGCGTCGATGTCCACCCGCTCGGTCGCGCGGCGGGCGATCTGCGCGTAGGCATCGCTGGGCTTCATCGCCGGCTGCAGGTCGCTCAGGTACATCTCGGTCGTCAGACGCGCGATGTCGCCCTTGGCGTAGGCCTCGTGCATGGCCTGGCAGAGGTCGCGCAGGCCCATGCGCTCGTAGCGCGGATGGGCGCGGCAGAACTCCGGCAGGATGCGCCACATCGGCGCGTTCTTGTCGTAGTCGTCCTTGAACTGCTGCAGCGCGGTGACCAGCGTGTTCCAGCGGCCCTTGGTGATGCCGATGGTGAACATGATGAAGAACGAGTACAGGCCCGTCTTCTCGACCACCACGCCGTGCTCGGCCAGGAACTTGGTGACGATGGCCGCCGGAATGCCGGCCTTGGCGAACTTGCCGGAGACATCCAGCCCCGGGGTGATGATCGTGCTCTTGATCGGGTCGAGCATGTTGAAGCCCGTGGCCAGATCACCGAAGCCATGCCACTTGGCCTTCGCCTTGAGCATCCACTCCTTGCTCTGGCCGATGCCCTCGTCGACCAGCGCGTCCGGGCCCCAGACCTTGAACCACCAGTCGGCACCGAAGTCGGCTTCGACCTTGCGCATCGCACGGCGGAACTCCAGCGCCTCGTTGATGCTTTCCTCGACCAGCGCGGTGCCGCCGGGCGGCTCCATCATGGCCGCCGCCACGTCGCAGGACGCGATGATCGCGTACTGCGGCGAGGTGCTGGTGTGCATCAGGTAGGCCTCGTTGAAGAGGTTGCGGTCCAGCGGCACCGTCTGGCTGTCCTGCACCAGCACCTGGCTGGCCTGGCTCAGGCCGGCCAGCAGCTTGTGCGTGGACTGCGTGGCATAGACCACCGCCTGCTTCGGTCGCGGGCGGTTCTTGCCCATCGCGTGGTAGCTGCCGTAGAACGGGTGGAAGGCCGCGTGCGGCAGCCAGGCCTCGTCGAAATGCAGGTTGTCGATGTAGCCGTCGACCATGCCCTTGATGGTCTCGGTGTTGTAGAGCACGCCGTCGTAGGTGCTCTGCGTCAGCGTCATGATGCGCGGGCGCGTGGTCTTCGGATCGACGCCAGCCAGCAGCGGGTTCTTCGCGATCTTGCGCTCGATGGCCTCGCGGCTGAACTCGCTCTGCGGGATCGGACCGATGATGCCGTAGTGGTTGCGCGTCGGCGTCATGAAGACCGGCACCGCGCCGGTCATGATGATCGAGTGCAGGATGGACTTGTGGCAGTTGCGGTCCACCACCACCACGTCGCCCGGCGCCACCGTGTGGTGCCACACCATCTTGTTCGACGTCGACGTGCCGTTGGTGACGAAGAAGCAGTGGTCGGCGTTGAAGATGCGCGCCGCGTTCTTCTCGCTCTCGGCCACCGGGCCGGTGTGGTCCAGCAGCTGACCCAGCTCCTCCACCGCGTTGCAGACGTCGGCGCGCAGCATGTTCTCACCGAAGAACTGGTGGAACATCTGGCCGACCGGGCTCTTCAGGAACGCCACGCCGCCGGAGTGCCCCGGACAGTGCCAGGAATAGCTGCCGTCCTGCGCGTAGTCGATCAGCGCCTTGAAGAACGGCGGCGCGACGCCGTCCAGATAGCTCTTGGCCTCGCGGATGATGTGACGCGCCACGAACTCGGGCGTGTCCTCGAACATGTGGATGAAGCCGTGCAGCTCGCGCAGGATGTCGTTCGGGATGTGCTGCGAGGTGCGCGTCTCGCCGTACAGGTAGATCGGGATGTCGCGGTTCTTGAACCGGATCTCCTCGATGAACTTGCGCAGGTTCAGCACCGCCGGATCCAGCTCGGGGCCGGGGGTGAATTCCTCGTCGTCGATCGACAGGATGAAGGCACTGGCGCGGCTTTGCTGCTGCGCGAACTGGCTCAGATCGCCGTAGCTGGTGACACCCAGCACCTCGAAGCCCTCGTGCTCGATGGCCTGGGCCAGCGCACGGATGCCCAGACCGGAGGTGTTGTCCGAGCGGTAGTCCTCGTCGATGATGACGATGGGGAAGCGGAAATGTTGCATCGACGGCGTGCGGATGCCCCGCGGGCGGTGGTGTCCGGGGTGCGCGGGTGGGGTCGAGGAATCCGGCTGGACGCCAGGCGTCAGCGGTGGCTGCGCGTCGTCCGGTGCCCGGCCCACAGGCCGCCGGCAGTCGACGCGAGGGCCGAAGTGTAGGGCCGCTACACGTCTTCGTGATGACCGCTCGCGCATCCATCACGCAGCCTGCAAGTGACAACAGCTGAATTCAGGCTATACTCATAGGCTTCCACCTCAGGAGAGATGGATGAGTGGTTTAAGTCGCACGCCTGGAAAGCGTGTGTGGGTTAACAGCCCACCGCGGGTTCGAATCCCGCTCTCTCCGCCAAACCGAAAACCCCAGCTGCCGTCAGGCAGCTGGGGTTTTTCTTTGGCCGGCACGCTCAAGGTCCTGAGCGCTGCCCCACCATCGCCGCCCTGACGCCTCCGGCGTGAAACGCCAGAAAAGCAAAAAGCCCGGTGTCTTGTGGACACCGGGCTCAGCTTTTTTGGTCGGGGTGGCGGGATTCGAACTCGCGACCCCTTGCACCCCATGCAAGTGCGCTACCAGGCTGCGCTACACCCCGACTGAAGCTAGAAGTATATACCAGTTCTTCAGAAGTCCGCAAGCATTTCTCGAATGGAGATCAACTCCCGCAGAAGCAGCACGCGATCCACGTGGCCATCGGGCAGAAACAGCCCTTCCGGCACAGCTGACGGCGGCCATGCAGCGGCTTGCTGAAGCAGATGGCCCGCCTCGTGGGTCGCAGCCATGACACCAAGGTCGCCGGATCCGGACCCCACGGCCGACGAACGGCCGCCGACGGCTGCATCGGTCTCGTCCGCGGACCGCACCGACGGCCGACTTGCGGGGACGACCGCGGCAGACCGGACGTCCGACACGGGCGAGGCGTCCTCCCGGCCAGGCCCTCCCTGGGCCCAGCCCCCGCCCAGCAGAGCCCGCTCGGCCGCGGCCACGCCGGCATCGGAAGCCGACGGCGCGATCCCCGCGTCGCCGAGCTGGTTGCGAGCGCCGCTGATGGTGAAGCCCTGGTCATAGAGCAGCTCACGGATGCGGCGCACCAGCAACACCTCGTGATGCTGGTAATAGCGGCGGTTGCCGCGTCGCTTCATCGGGCGCAGCTGGGAGAACTCCTGCTCCCAGTAGCGCAACACATAGGGCTTGACCTGGCACAGCTCGGAGACCTCGCCGATCGTGAAGTAGCGCTTGGCTGGGATGGGCGGCAGCGTCTTCTCCATGATCTCGAGGGGCGAGCTGGGGTGCGCGGGACTTTACCCGATGTCCTCCTCGTCACCCGGCTCGCCCTGCACGAGCGCCTTGAGCTTGTGGCTGGCGTGGAAGGTGACGACGTTGCGCGCCTTGATCGGGATCGACTCGCCGGTGCGCGGGTTGCGGCCCGGACGCGGCGCCTTGCGACGGATGTTGAAGTTGCCGAAGCCCGAGAGCTTGACGTCCTCCCCGCTGACCAGCGTGCCGTGGACGATGTCGAAGAAGGCCTCGACCATGTCCTTGGACTCGCGCTTGTTCAGGCCCAGGCGCTCGAACAGCAGCTCGGAGAGCTCGGCCTTGGTCAGCGTCGGGGTCTCCATCGCGCTGAGCACCGCGCGGCCGCCGACGCGCTCATCGTCTTCCGGCACCGGCTCGCCCGGCTTGATGACGGTCTGGTTCATCCGTGTCCTTGTGGGTCTTCAGGGTTCGGGACGGGACACCGCGACGACCCGCGCCACGGTGTCCGACAACGGCATCTCAGGCGCGCAGACGGGCACCGACGGCCCGGGCCCGCTCGATCGCGGCCTGCACCGTCGCGTCGATGCGATCTTCCGTCAAGGTCGCGGCCGGGTCGAGCAGCTCCAGGCGCACGGCCAGACTGCGCTCGCCTGTGGCCATGTCGCCGTTGGCGGCCTGCGGCTTGTAGACGTCGAACAGCAGGACATCGCGCACGAGGCCCGACGCATCGGCCCTCAGGGCATCGAGCAGCGCCTGCGCGGCGACGCCCTCCGGCAGCACCAGCGCCAGATCCCGGACGCTGGACTGGTGGCGCGGCAGCGGCTGGGCAACCGGGACCGGACGGGCCTGCACCGCCTCCAGATCCAGCTCGAAGAGCACCGGCGCCTGCGGCAGCTCGTAGCCCTGGCGCCAGCGCGGATGCAGCTCGCCGATGACGCCGATGTCCTGACCATCGACGATCACGCGGGCGCTGCGGCCCGGATGCAGGGCCGGATGCTCGGCCGCTTCGAAGCGCACGGTGCGCGGTGCCAGCAAGGCCTCGACATCGCCCTTGACGTCGTGGAAGTCGACCGCACGCTCACGCTCGCCCCACTGCAGCGCCTCGGCCGGGCCGTAGGCCAGACCGGCGACGCGCAGCGTCTGGCAGATGCCCGCCACGCTGGTGTGGCTGTGGCCGACGCCCGCATCGCGCCGCGAGACGCGACCCAGCTCGGCCACCCGCACGCGCGTGGTCTTGCGCGACAGGTTGTGGCGCAGCACCTGCACCAGGCTGCCGATGAGGCTGGAGCGCATCACCGACAGCGGCGCGGCGATCGGGTTCAGCACCCGGATCGGGTCGTCGTTGCCGTGCAGCTCGGACTCCCAGCGCTGCTCGACGAAGCTGAAGTTGATGGTCTCGAAGTAGCCGAGCGCGGCCAACGCATGGCGCACGGCGAAACCACCGCGCTGCGCCTCGACCCGCACGCGCGGGCTGACCGGGGCCAGCGGCAGCTCATCAGGCAGGTTCTCGTAGCCGATGATGCGGGCGACCTCCTCGATCAGGTCCTCCTCGATCGCGATGTCGAAGCGCCAGCTCGGCGGGGTGACGTGCAGCACGCCCTCGCCTTCACTGAACTGCAGGCCCAGACGGCGGAAGACATCCGCGCACTGCGCCTGGCTCAGCGGCATGCCGATCACCTTGGCCGCGCGGGCCACGCGCAGCGTGACCGGGGCGCGCTCGGGCAGGCCCAGCACCTGGTCATCGACCGGGCCGCACACCGTCTCGGGCGTGCCGCAGATCTCGATGATCAGCTGGCTGATGCGCTCGATGTGCTCGACGGTCAGCGCCGGATCGACGCCGCGCTCGAAGCGGTGACCGGCATCGGTCGAGAACGCGTAGCGGCGCGAACGGCCGGCGACAGCCTCGGGCCACCAGAAGGCGGCCTCGACGTAGACGTGCCGGGTGTCGTCGCTGACGGCGGTGGCGTCACCGCCCATGATGCCGGCCAGCGATTCCAGGCCCTGGTCATCGGCGATCACGCCGACCTGCGCGTCGACGGTGATGGTGTTGCCGTTGAGCAGCTTGAGCTGCTCGCCCTCGCGGCCCCAGCGCACCTGCAGCGCACCGTGGATCTTGTCGAGGTCGAAGATGTGCGACGGCCGGCCGTACTCGAACATCACGTAGTTCGAGATGTCGACCAGCGGGCTGACCGGACGCTGGCCGCAGCGCGCCAGGCGCTCGACCATCCACGCCGGCGTCCGCGCACGGGTGTTCACGTGGCGGATGATGCGGCCGGAGAAGCGGCCGCACAGGTCAGGCGCCTGCACCTGCACCGGCAGACGGTCATCGAGGGCGGGACGCACCGGCTCGATGGCCGGCGTCAGCAGGGGCGAGCCGGTCAGCGCCGAGACCTCGCGCGCGATGCCGTGCACGCTCAGGCAGTGCGCCAGATTGGGCGTCAGCTTCAGCGTGAACAGCGTGTCGTCGAGGTCCAGGTACTGGCGGATGTCCTGGCCGACGGGCGCGTCGGCCGGCAGCTCCAGCAGGCCGCCGTGATCCTCGCTGAGCTTGAGCTCACGGGCCGAGCACAGCATGCCGTGGCTGGCCACGCCGCGCAGCTTGCCGATCTTGATCAGGAAAGGCTTGCCGTCCTCGCCCGGCGGCAGTTCGGCGCCGACGGTGGCCAGCGGCACCTTGATGCCCACGCGGGCATTGGGCGCGCCGCAGACGATCTGCAGCGGACCGTCCTTGCTGTGGGCGCCGGCCTCGACGCGGCAGATGCGCAGGCGGTCGGCATCGGGATGTTGTTCGGCCTCGACGATCTCGCCGATGACGATGCCGGAGAACGACGGCGCGGCCGGACGGGTCTCCTCGACCTCGAGACCGGCCATGGTCAGCACATCGGCCAGTTCGGCGGTGCTGATCGACGGGTTGCAGAAGCTGCGCAACCAGGATTCAGGGAATTGCATGACGATGGGGGATGCAGGAGTCGGCCGGAATCACTCGAACTGCGCGAGAAAGCGCAGATCGCCGTCAAAGAACTGGCGCAGGTCGTTGACGCCGTAGCGCAGCATGGTCAGGCGATCCATGCCCATGCCGAAGGCGAAGCCAAGGAAGCGTTCCGGATCCAGCCCGTAGTTGCGCACCACGTTCGGATGCACCTGGCCTGAACCGCCCACCTCCAGCCAACGTCCCTTCAGCGGCCCGCTGGCGAAGGCGATGTCGATCTCGGCCGAAGGCTCGGTGAAGGGGAAGAAGCTGGGGCGGAAGCGCAGCACCAGGTCGTCGCTCTCGAAGAATCGACGGCAGAAGTCGGTGAAGACGACCTTCAGATCCTTGAAGCTGACGTTCTCGCCGATCCACAGGCCTTCGCACTGGTGGAACATCGGCGAATGCGTCGCGTCGCTGTCGACACGGTAGGTGCGGCCCGGGGCGATGACGCGGATCTCGGGCACCGGCTCGCCGGCGGCGATCTGCGCGGCATGCCTCTCGGCATGGGCACGGGCATAGCGCACCTGCATCGGGCTGGTGTGCGGGCGCAGGTTGTACCAGCGACCACCCTCGTCCTTCATGTCGACGTAGAAGGTGTCCTGCATCGAACGCGCCGGATGGTTCTCCGGGTTGTTCAGCGCGGTGAAGCTCATCCAGTCGGTCTCGATCTCCGGACCCTGGGCGACATCGAAGCCCATGGAGCCGAAGATGGCCTCGATGCGCTCCTGCGTGCGCGACACCGGGTGCAGCGCACCGGCGCCACGGCGCCGGCCGGGCAGCGTCACGTCGAGCGCCTCGGCCTTGAGTTGCGCGGCGAGTTCGGCCTCGGCCAGCGCGGCACGGCGCGCGGCCAGCAGCGCCTCGATGCGCTGCTTGGCCTGGTTGATCTCGGCCCCGCGGGTCTTCTTCTCCTCGTGCGACAGGGCGCCCAGGCCCTTGAGGAGTTCGGTCAGGCGGCCAGCCTTGCCGGTGTAGCGGGCCTTGGCGTCTTCGAGCGCAGCCGGCGTCGCGGCACCAGCGAAGGCACCTTCGGCCTCAGCCACCAGGGAGTCGAGATCGTTCATCGCGGAGGTCGCCCGGGATCAGGCGGGCGGACGGGAAATGAAAAAGGCCGTCCACGGGTGACGGCCTTCAAAGCTGGGACTCGCGAGAGCCGGCACGCGGGCCGGCCATGCGACGAATCCAATCAGGCGAGCTGGGCCTTCACCTTGGCAACGATGCTGCCAAAGGCCGCCGGATCGTTCACTGCCAGATCGGCCAGGACCTTGCGGTCGATGTCGATCGAGGCCTTCTTCAGGCCAGCCATGAACTTGCTGTAGGTCAGACCCAGACCACGCGAAGCGGCGTTGATACGGGCGATCCACAGCTGGCGGAACACCCGCTTGCGGGTGCGGCGGTCACGGTAGGCGTACTGGCCCGCCTTCATCACCGCCTGCTTGGCGATGCGGAAGACGTTCTTGCGGCGGCCACGGAAGCCCTTGGCCAGAGCCAGGACCTTCTTGTGACGCGCGCGGGCGGTAACACCACGTTTGACGCGAGGCATGCTGTTTTTCCTTTCTGTCCGTCAGCTACAGGATCACAGGCCCGCGAACGGGAGCATCTGTGCCATGTGGCCCATGTTGGTCTCGTGCACGTTCACGGCGCCGCGGAGCTGGCGCTTGCGCGTGGTGGACTTCTTCGTGAGGATGTGGCGCTTGAACGCCTGACCGCGCTTGACGGTACCACCCGGACGGACGCGGAAGCGCTTCTTGGCGCTGCTCTTGGTCTTCATCTTGGGCATGAGAGCTCCTTATAAGTTGCCTTGCAGGCGCACCACCCGGGAAGCGGTGGTGCTTGTATGGCCTGCAACAGCTGAGCCCCGGATGCACCGGTGACCGACCGGTGCGGGGCTGTCGTCGTCCGCCCTGACATCACCTTCCCTGCACGGCCCCGCGAAACGCGGTGACGTGGGGTTGGACGAGGTCAGGACAGCCCACGATTGTCGCCGATTCCGCCCCGGTGCGTCACGTGCGATGCGCACGTGGTGCGGGGCGGACGCAGCATCATTTTTTCCTGGGGGCCAGGACCATGATCATCTGACGGCCTTCGAGCTTGGGCATGTGCTCGACGACAGCGATGTCGGCCAGTTCCTCGCGGATGCGCTCGAGCATGCGCATGCCGAGTTCCTGGTGGGTGATCTCGCGACCGCGAAAGCGCAGCGTGATCTTGCCCTTGTCGCCATCCTCGCCGATGAAGCGGCGCAGGTTGCGCAGCTTGATGTCGTAGTCGTTGTCATCGGTGCCGGGACGGAACTTGACTTCCTTGACCTCGATGATCTTCTGCTTCGACTTGGCCTCGGCGGCCTTCTTCTGCTCCTGGTACTTGAACTTGCCGTAGTCCATCAGGCGGCACACCGGCGGATCGGCGGTGGGCGCGATCTCGACCAGGTCAACATCGTGCTCGCCCGAAAGGCGCAGTGCATCCTGGATGCTGACGATGCCCAGCGGCTCGTTTTCGACGCCGTTCAGACGCACCATGGGCGCCTGGATCTCGCGGTTGAGCCGATGCTTGCGCTCGACATTGGGCATCCGGCGATCAAGATAAGTAGCGATGGTGCAAACCCCTTACGACCTGTGTTGAAGGTCAATGGCCCCAAGGCAAGCAACGGGCGGATGTGTCCGGAGGACGCCGTGACAGCGACGGCCGGAAACGTCCGTCAGGACGACCGGCCGACAACGGCACGACAGCCTCAGCGCTTGTCCGCGATGTCGCCCTGCAGCTTCTCGATGAAGCTCTGCAGCGGCATCACGCCCAGATCCTGATTGCCTCGTGCGCGCACGGCAACGGCCCCGCTTGCCTTCTCCTTGTCGCCTGCGACAAGGATGTACGGGACCTTCTGCAATGAATGCTCGCGGATTTTATACGTGATTTTCTCGTTGCGCAAATCTGCCTGGACCCTAAGCCCTTGTTTTTGCAGCGATTTCACGACGTCCTGGACGTAATCGGCCTGAGCGTCGGTGATCGAGGCCACGACGACCTGCACCGGCGCCAGCCAGGCGGGCAGCGCGCCGGCGTGCTGCTCGATCAGGATGCCGATGAAACGCTCCAGGCTGCCCACGATCGCGCGATGCAGCATGATCGGCCGATGGCGGGCACCGTCCTCACCGACGAACTCGGCGTCGAGCCGGCCCGGCAGGTTCGGATCGACCTGGATCGTGCCGCACTGCCAGGGGCGACCCAGCGCGTCCTTGAGCGTGTACTCGATCTTCGGGCCGTAGAAGGCGCCCTCGCCCGGCAGGTACTCGAAGTCGCAACCGGAGGCCTTCAGGCCCTCGGCCAGCGCGGCTTCGGCCTTGTCCCAGCTCTCCTCGGTGCCGATGCGCTTCTCGGGCCGGGTCGACAGCTTGTAGATGATGTCGGTGAAGCCGAAGTCGCGGTAGACCTTCTGCAGCAGCGTGGTGAAGGCCTGCACCTCGACCTGGATCATGTCCTCGGTGCAGAAGATGTGGCCGTCGTCCTGGGTGAATCCGCGCACGCGCATGATGCCGTGCAGGCCACCGGTGGGCTCGTTGCGATGGCACTGGCCGAACTCGCCGTAGCGCAGCGGCAGGTCGCGGTAGCTCTTGATGCCCTGCTTGTAGATCAGGATGTGGCCGGGGCAGTTCATCGGCTTGAGCGCGTAGTCGCGCTTCTCCGACTCGGTCACGAACATGTTCTCGCGGTACTTGTCCCAGTGGCCGGTCTTCTCCCACAGGCCCTGGTCCAGGATCTGCGGGCCCTTGACCTCGAGGTAGCCGTTGTCGCGGTAGACGCGGCGCATGTACTGCTCGACCTCCTGCCACACGGTCCAGCCCTTCGGGTGCCAGAACACGGTGCCGGGCGAGTGCTCGTCGATGTGGAACAGATCCAGCTCACGGCCGAGCCTGCGGTGGTCGCGCTTCTCGGCCTCCTCCAGCATGGTCAGGTACTGCTGCAGATCCTCCTTGGTCGCCCAGGCGGTGCCGTAGACGCGCTGCAGCATCTCGTTGCGGTGGTCGCCGCGCCAGTAGGCACCGGCCACCTTCATCAGCTTGAAGTGCTTGAGCTTGCCGGTGGACGGCACGTGCGGGCCGCGGCACAGGTCCTCGAAGCCGCCTTCGCGGTACAGGCTGACGTCCTCGCCGGCCGGAATCGAGCCGATGATCTCGGCCTTGTAGGCCTCGCCGATGGACTTGAAGTGGGCGACGGCCTCGTCGCGCGGCAACACCCGGCGCACGACGGGCTCGTCCTTCTTGGCCAGCTCGACCATCTTCTTCTCGATGGCCGCCAGGTCGTCGGGAGTGAACGGGCGCTTGTAGCTGAAGTCGTAATAGAAGCCGTGTTCGATCACCGGGCCGATGGTGACCTGGGCCTCCGGGAACAGCGTCTTGACCGCATAGGCCAGCAGGTGGGCGGTCGAGTGGCGGATCAGCTCCAGACCTTCGGCCTGCTTGTCGGTGATGATGGCCAGCGACTCGTCGTGCTCGATCAGGTGGCTGGTGTCGACCAGACGCGCGGCCTCACCCGTGCCCACCTTGCCGCCGAGGGCGGCCTTGGCCAGACCGGTGCCGATGGAGGCGGCCACCTCGGCCACGGTGACCGGCTGGGGATATTCGCGTTTCGAACCGTCGGGAAGCGTGATCGTGACCATCGGTGGAGACTCCGGCCGCCGGTTCGGCGGCGCTGGCGTTCCGGCACTCGGGCCGGAGACGGGCGGGACGCGGTGCTGGACATCGCCAGCGGCCGGCCCGGGGGTTGAACGGATGACGGGCAAGAAAAAAGCGCGGGGGGGAGCCGCGCTTCGATCGGGTTCGGGGGGCGGATCGCGTCGCGCGTCAACGCGGCATCCGGCCCCCGGGGGCGAACGACGCGGCGACCCCGGGCAGCACGGCGAACGTCGTAGTTCGCGGTGTCACAACCGGATTGCCTTTCTCGCTCTTGCCTGGGTGCATGATGGCGCGCATTGTAGGACAGGCCGCACCCGCGCCCTGCTCACAGCGGCAGGGCGTCCAGGCTGGAGCGTGTGCACAGCTGCGCGAAGGCCTCGGCCAGCGCCTGGCTGGCGGCCAGGGCTTCGCGCCAGCCGCGTTGCCGCGCGGCCACGTCGGCACCGAAGCGACGGAAATCCCGACGATCGGGCAGTTGGCCGCCGGGCAGCCGCGCCACCCAGTCCGGATGCGGGTGCAGCAGCACCAGGTTGTCCAGCCCCGGACCGGGCCGGCTGCGCGAGGCCCAGGGCTTGTCGAACCAGCCGGGAACCACCGCACGCTGGAAATGCGGATACAGCACCAGCCCGTCATCGATCTGCGACCAGGGCCAGTGCAGGTGGTAGTCGGTGAGCCCGCCGTCCCAGTAGAGGCCCGGTGGCGCACCGGCGATGTCGGTCACGGCCTGCAGCACCAGCGGGATCGAGCCGCTGGCCACCGCCGCGTCGGCCAGGTTGTCCGGCCGCAAGGGCACACGGGCGGTCGACAGGTCGTCGAAAGCCAGCGGCAGCGGCGTGCGTGGATCCGAGAACAGCACCCGCTGCAGACAGCGCCCCAGCGCCCGGCGGCTCAGCGCATTCGCGGCCCAGGCCAGGCCCAGCCCCGCCTTGCAGGCCGGACTGTCGTCGCGCCCGCCCAGCCCCGGGCCGATGCCGCGGCTGGTCACCAGGTGCAGGCGCCAGCGGGGGTGCTGCAGCAGGGCCGCCTCGTGGCCAGCGATCTGCGCACCCAGCAACTGGCGGAACACGCGGCTGACCTCGGCCGGCGTCGGCCAGTCGCCCGGCGGCACGTCGTAGCTCTGGTGGATGTAGTCATCGGCCAGGCGGTCGAGCGCGGCCAGCGGATCGGCCATCGCGCCGTTGATCAGGCGCCAGGCGCCGATGCTGGCGCCCACCAGATGCACCGGCGCGGCCTGCGGCCCGGCGGAGGGCAGCCAGTGACCGAACAGGAAACGGTCCAGCGGCATCAGCACCAAGCCCTTGGGGCCGCCGGCGGCCGCGGGGATCACCCGCACGTCCTGCGACCGCAGGCCGCGTTCGCGCAGCACGGCCCGGGCGCGGGGCCCGGCGCGCAGCACCAGCACATCGCGGCTCATGCCCTGGGCAGCCGGTGACATGACGATGGCCGCGCCCGACGCCCTGAGCGGAACCCCACCCGAGGCGCGCACCGGCGGCCGGCCACGATGGCAGACGCCACCATCGGCCGCCTCAACCGCCCTTGAGCTTGGCGAAGGCCGCGGCCATCGCGCCCTGCGGCGCGGCCGCCGCCGGTGCACGGGCACCACCGCGCGCGCCGGCCGCGCGCTGGTCACGCGCCGGCGGCGTGTAGCGGTTGTCGCCGCGGGCATCGCGTGCGCCGCCCGTGCCACCGGCCGGCTTCGCATCGAGCTTCATCGTCAGGCTGATGCGGCCGCGGGCCAGATCGACCTCCAGCACCCGCACCTTGACGATGTCGCCGGTCTTGACCACCTCGCGCGCATCGTTGACGAACTTGTTGGCCAGCTGGCTGACGTGGACCAGCCCGTCCTGGTGCACGCCCAGATCGACGAAGGCACCGAACTGCGCGACGTTGGAGACCGTGCCCTCCAGCACCATGCCTTCCTGCAGGTCCTTGATGTCCTCGACACCGTCGTTGAAGCGGGCGACCTTGAAGTCCGGTCGCGGGTCACGGCCGGGCTTCTCCAGCTCGGTGAAGATGTCCTTGACCGTGATGGCGCCGAAACGCTCGTCGGCGAAGGCCTCGGGCTTGAGCGCGCGGATGACGTCGCTCTTGCCCATCACCTCGACCACCGGACGTGCCAGCCGCTCCAGCACGCGCTGCACCACCGGATAGGTCTCGGGGTGCACGCCGGTCAGGTCCAGCGGGTTGTCGCCGTCGCGGATGCGCAGGAAGCCCGCGGCCTGCTCGAAGGTCTTGGGGCCGAGGCCGCTCACGTCCAGCAGCTGCTGGCGGTTGCGGAAGGCGCCGTGGGCGTCGCGCCAGCGCACGATGGACGCGGCCTGCCCGGCGCTCAGACCCGAAACCCGGGTCAGCAGCGGCGCGGACGCGGTGTTCAGATCGACGCCGATCTTGTTCACGCAGTCCTCGACCACGGCATCCAGCGTGCGGGCCAGCTCGCTCTGGTTGACGTCGTGCTGGTACTGGCCGACGCCGATGGACTTCGGATCGATCTTGACCAGCTCGGCCAGCGGGTCCTGCAGCCGGCGGGCGATCGAGACGGCGCCGCGCAGGCTGACGTCGAGCTCGGGCAGCTCCTTGCTCGCGTACTCGCTGGCCGAATAGACCGAGGCGCCGGCCTCGCTGACGACCACCTTCTCGATGGCCACGTCAGGCGCCAGCTGCTGCACGCGCTGGATCAGGTCGGCGGCCAGCTTGTCGGTCTCGCGGCTGGCCGTGCCGTTGCCAATGGCGATCAGGTTGACGCCGTGCGTGGCCACCAGCCTGCCCAGCGTGTGCAGGCTGCCTTCCCAGTCGCGCTTCGGTTCGTGCGGGTAGACGGTGGAGGTGGCCAGCACCTTGCCGGTGTCGCTGACCACGGCCACCTTGACGCCGGTGCGGATGCCCGGATCCAGGCCCATGACGACCTTCTTGCCGGCCGGCGCGGCCAGCAGCAGGTCACGCAGGTTCTCGCCGAAGACCTTGATCGCGGTGGCCTCGGCGGCCTCGCGCAGGCGGGTGAACAGGTCGCGCTCCAGGCTCAGGCTGAGCTTGACCTTCCAGGTCCAGGCGATGGTGCGGCGGATCAGCGCGTCGCCCGGTCGCTGGGCGTTGCGCCAGCCCAGGTGCAGCGCGATGCGGCCCTCGGCCAGCGTCGGCTGCCCGGTGACGACCTCCTCGTCGAGCTGCAGCTTGGCGTCCAGGATCTCCTGCGTGCGGCCGCGGAAGACGGCCAGCGCGCGGTGGCTGGGCACGGTGCGGATCGGCTCGTCGTAGTCGAAGTAGTCGCGGAACTTGGCGTGGTCGGCGTGGTTCGGGTCCTTGCCGTCGGCCAGCTTGCTGACGAACAGGCCCTCGGCCCAGAGCCACTCGCGCAGGCCGCCGACCAGCCCGGCATCCTCGGCCCAGCGCTCGGACAGGATGTCGCGCACGCCGTCGAGCACCGCATGGGCGTCGGCGAATCCGGCCTCGGTGAGCCGGGCCAGCCCGCCCTCGTACGCGTCGACGAAGGCCTGGGCCTCGGTCAGCGGATCGAGCGCCGGATCGGCGAACAGCCGCTCGGCCAGCGGCTCGATGCCGGCCTCGCGGGCGATCATGCCCTTGGTGCGGCGCCGGGGCTTGTAGGGCAGGTAGAGGTCTTCCAGCTCCTGCTTGGTCGGCGCGGCCTCGATCGCGGCGCGCAGTGCGGGCGTCAGCTTGCCCTGCTCGTCGATGCTCTTGAGCACGGCCACGCGGCGGTCTTCCAGCTCGCGCAGATAGCCCAGCCGGGCGTCGAGCTCGCGCAGCTGCACGTCGTCCAGGCCCTCGGTGGCCTCCTTGCGGTAACGCGCGATGAACGGGACCGTGGCCCCGCCATCCAGCAGTTCGACGGCGGCATTGACTTGACGGGGCGCGACCTTCAGTTCGGCCGCGATCTGCAGCAGGATCTTGTCCAAGGGGCTCGGACCCCCTTGCTTCAGGGGGTAGGTGTGACAAAACGCGCGAGTGTGCCACACCGCCATCGGGGCCCGTGGCGCTCAGGACGGGGGATCGCCCGCTCGCTGCCGCCGTGGCGGCAGGGCACGCAGGTGCTGGAAGGTGCCGCTGGCGCTGGCACACAGGCGGCCATCCGCATCGAGCAGACGGGCCTCGCAGAAATCGAGTGTGGCCGTGGCGTGCAGCACCCGTGCCTGGGCCCGCAGCCCCCCGCGAGCCGCCTGCAGGAAACTGGTCTTCATCTCGAGCGTGACCACCCCCGGGCTGAGCGGATGGCGGCTGCGCGCGGCCTGGGCCATCGCGATGTCCAGCAGACTCATCAGCACGCCGCCGTGGGCGACCTGCCAGCTGTTGTGCTGCCCGGCCTGCAGGGCCAGCCGCACCTCGGCATGGCCGTCCTGCCACAAGTGCAGGGTCGCCCCGAGCGTCTCGGCCCAGGGCAAGGGCACCGGCCAGGGCCGGGGCACCGGGCTGGGGACACACGGCACGGGCCAGTCCGGGGCCGGCAAGGAAGCGCCGGCAGAAGCGGCGGAAGCGGCGGCAGAAGCGGCAGATGAGGCAGGTGATGCATCAGGCATGCCCGGATGATGCCGCGGGCTGCGCGCGCCCTGCCGCCGCACCTTCCGCTGCATCCGCCGCCGCAGCGGCCGGCTCAGTCGGCCAGCGCGGCGCGCACGCCGATCAGCCCCACACCGGCACCGACCCCGACCGCCCCGATCCACTGCAGGTCCAGCGCCAGGGCCCCGTGGGGGGCGTCGATGAAGAGGCTCAGGCTCATCAGCAGGCCGCCGGCGTAGATCAGCGCCCACACCAGCGCCTCCAGCCAGCCCCAGCGGCCGGGCGGGGGCCCCTGCTCGGCATCGGGCGCCGGGCCGGTGGACAACGTGGAGTCCTCGATCGGTACCGGCAAGGCCGAGCTGCGGGAACGCGCCATGACGTCGATCCTCCTGGATGGTGGGGGCGCGATGACCCTGCCCCCGACTGGCTCGTCAGCGTGCCACGGCCCAGCGGCGGTTGGCCCCGTGACCGCGCAATCCCTTCCTTTGAGGAGGGGATGCCCGCAGCTCGCTCAGCCGGCCATCCAACGTGCCAGCCGTGCGTGCTCGGCCGCGACCTCGGCGGCCCGGCCTTCGACGATGACCCGGCCCCGTCCGAGCAGCAGCGCACGGTCAGCCAGCGGCCACAGCCCCCCGCGCAGATGCTCGACCATCAGCACGGCCACACCCGCCGCGCGCTGCTCCTGGAGCAGGCCGGCGACGGTCTCGACCCAGGCCGGAGCCAGCCCTTCGGTCGGCTCGTCGAGCAGCAGCAGACGGGGTCGGCCCAGCAAGGCGCGCATCAGGGCCAGCAACTGCTGTTCGCCACCGGACAAGGCGGCCGCGGGCGCATCGGCACGGCGCGCGAGGGCCGGCAGGCGGTCCCAGACCCGCTCGACGGTCCAGGGCAAGGGGCCGCCGGCCGCGGCCGGTGCCCCATCCCCCGGCCGGACGCGATCCGGCAGGCCGAGCAGCAGGTTCTGGCGCACCGTCAGCCGCGGGAAGATGTCGCGCGTCTGCGGCACGAAGCCGATGCCGCGCCGCGCCACCTGGTGCGTCGGCAACCCCTGCAAGGCCTGACCCTGCCAGGACCAGCGGCCGCCGGCGGGCAGCCAGCCGGCCAAGGCCTGCAACAGGCTGCTGCGCCCGGCACCGTTGCGACCGAGCAGCACCAGCACCTCTCCGGGCGCGAGCTGCAGCGACACGTCGTCGAGCACCGGCACACCGTCGCGGACCAGCCCCAGGCGCTGCACCAGCAGCCCCGCGGACGGATCGGACCGGCCCGCGCCGGGCGAGCCCCGAACACCGCCCGCCGTCACGGCTTGCCCCCCGCGGCGCTCAGCGGCCAGCGGTCCAGCCCGGGGTAGACCGCGCGCACGGCGGGGTCCTCGCGCACGACGGCGGGCCGATCGCAGCACAGCAAGCGCCCCTGGTCCAGCACCGCGATGCGGTCAGCGAGCTCGAACACCACGCCCAGATCGTGCTCGACCAGCAACACGGTGCGGCCGGCGGTCAGCTGCCGGATCAGCGCCACGGCCTGGCGCGCCTCGTCCAGGTTCATGCCGGCGGTCGGCTCGTCCAGCAACACCAGGGGCTGGCCACCGACCACCGCCAGGGCCAGCTCGACCAGACGCTGGCGGGCATAGCCGAGCTGCGCGATGGCGGTGTCCGCGTCCTCGGCCAGGCCGAGGCGGTGCATCCAGGCATCGGTCTCGCGCGTGAGCGCGTCGCAGGACGACAAGGAGCGGACCATCGACGCACCGACGCCGCAGGGGCGCAGCAACGCGCACCGCAGGTGGTCGCGCACGCTCAAGGCGGGCCAGAGCTGGCTGCGCTGGAAGCTGCGCGCGACCCCGGCCCGCGCAGCCCTCACCGGACCACGGCCATCCAGCCGCCGACCGGCCCAACGCACCGAACCCGCGGTGGCGGCCCGCCCCCCCGAGACCAGCTGCAGCAGACTGGACTTGCCGGCCCCGTTCGGCCCGATCAGGGCCAGGCACTGCCCGGCCGGCAGCACCAGATCGATGCCGTCCAGGATGCGGCTGCGGCCGATGTGCAGGCCGACACCGGCCAGCACCAGACCGGGCGCGGCGGGCGAACGCACGGCCACTGCGGCGGCCTCCGGCTCCGGCTCCGGCTGTGGCTGGGGCTGTGGCTGGGGTTGGGGCTCCGAATCCGCGGACTCCGCCGCCACCGCTGCCGCCTTCGCCACCGCAGGAGGCGCCAAGGGCGCCGTCAGGCGCGACATCGAGCCGGCGCAGCCCGGGCCGGCGGGCCGGTCCTCGGTGCATGCCCGTCCGGCAGGAGCCGCATCGGAGCCACACCACAAGGCCCCCCGCCCCACACCGCCCCATCGCCACAGCAGCAGACCGGTGGCCACCATCGCGCACAGCAGCATCCAGCTCCAGGCGGCGCCGCTGTCCAGTCGCAGCGGGCCGCGCACCATCCACGGCCCCAGCGCCGCATCGAGCCGGTGGTGGTAGGCCAGCTCGGCCAGCAGCACCCCGCCCGGCAGCATCAGCGCGAGGCCGGACATGCGCAGCAGCGCGCCGGTCAGCGCGTGCCGGCGCTGCGCCGCGGGCCGCTGGCACAGCGCGCGCCAGCGGCCCGGTGCACGCCGCCAGGCGCCGGCCAGGCCCTCCGGCGCCCACAACACCACCCCGATGAAGGACAGCCCCAGCAAGGCCGGCCAGGCCCGCGACCAGGCCGCCAGCGGCCCGAACGCCAGCACGCTGACCGCCGCGGCACAGACCGCGCCCAGCAGCCCACCGCCGCCGCCCACGGTCGCCGCCAGCACCAGCTGGCCGGACCGCTCCAGGCCGAAGGCCTGCGGTGTCACCCGCTCGTGCAGCAGGGCCAGCAGCGCACCGGCGATGCCACTGCACAGACCGGCCACCCACAGCGCACGCCACCGCAGCGCGGCCGGATCGAAACCGAGCGCCGCCACGCGCTGCGGCTGCTCGCGCACGGCCTGCAACAGGCGCCCGGCGGGCGTGCCGCGCCAGGCCAGCACCAGGGCCAGGCCGGCCAGGGCCCAGACGACCACCAGCAGATGGACCGCGCGATCCGGACCCCAGGTCCAGCCCCCGGGCGCCGGCACGCGGTCGCCCCCCAGCCCGGACTCGCCACCGAAGAAGACCGGCAGCATCAGCGCGGCCGTGGCCATCAGTTCGGCCAGGGCCAGGGTGATCATGGCCAGTGCCGTGCCGCCGTGCCGGGTGGCCAACCAGCCCGGCCCCCAGGCGCAGAGCAGGCCGGCCAGCCCTCCGGCCAGCGGCAGGACCGCCACCGCCGCCGTCGCCAGCCCGGGCGAGCCGGATGCCGCGAGCGCCGGCAGCCACCGCATCAGGTGCACGGCCGCGTAGCCACCGAAGCCCGCATGGATCGCATGCCCGAAACTGAGCATGCCGCCGTCGTGCGACAGCAGTTGATAGGCCGCGCACGCCAGAAGGGCGACCGCGAACTGCGAGGCCAGGCCCAGCAGATGGCGCTGGTCTCCATCCAGCAGCAGTGCCGCGCCCAGCAACAGGGTCAGGACCAGGGCCCAGCCCAGGCCCGGCCCTCGCGCGCCGATCCTTCGCGCCACGGCCGCCCGCCACCGGCCTCGCAGGGCCACCCTCATCGCGTGCCGTCCTCGCCGGTCTTCAGGCCGGTGGCCGCCAGCAGGCCGTGGGGCCGCCAGACCAGCACCGCGATCATCATCAGATAGGGCATCACCCCGGCCAGCTGCGGCAGGCCCAGGCGCCAGACCGACCACAGCGGCGTCTGCGGACCGATGGGCGGCATCCCCGGCAGCCAGGCCAGCAGATCGGCCAGGCGCAGGTCGAAGGCCAGCGGCAGGGTCTGCAGCGCCCCGACCAGCAACGACCCCAGCAGCGCGCCGGCGAGCGAACCGCTGCCGCCGATGACCAGCACCACGAACAGCAGCGGACCGAGCTGGGTGGCCAGCGAGGGCTCGACGGTGAACAGGCTGCCGCTGATCGCCCCGGCCAGCGCGGCCATCGCGCAACCCAGGCCGAAGACCCGCCGCTGGACGGCCGTCACGTCATGACCCAGCGCCGCCACCATCTGCGGATGGGTCAGCGCGGCCTGCACGATCAGGCCGCTGCGGGTGTGGCGCAGGAACAGCCACAGGGCCGCCGCCAGGGTCAGCGCCACGCCCATCACGAGGATCCGGCTGGCCGGAAACGCGATGCAGCCCCCCGCCCCACAGGCGGCCGCCGGCGCCGCACCGGCCCAGATCTGGCGATGACCGGGCGCATCGCGCAGCAGGGTGAACGCCGGCGCCTGCAGCAGCTCGGGCAAGGGCGTGGCCAGCGGACTGCGGCCCCAGATCAGCTGCACCGCCTCGACCAGCAGCAGCCCCAGCCCCCAGGTCACCAGCAGGTCCGCCGCGTGCGCCCGCGGCCCTGCCGCCGCACGCCGCGGGCGCAGCAGCGGCCCGTGCAGGGCGGCGCCCAGCAGGCCGACCAGCACCGGCGCCACCATCAACGCACCGACATACCCCAGCGGCGCCGTCAGCGCATGGCCGGCATAGGCGCCCAGCAGGTAGAAGCCGGCGTGGGCCATGTTGAGCACCCCCATCAGGCCGAGGATCAGGCTCAGCCCCGCGGCCAGCATGAACAGCAGCAGACCGACGGACAAGGCGTTGAGCAGGGAGATCAGCAGAGGATCGGACACGAACGGCAGCCCAGCAGAAAACAGGCGCGCACGGCACCCGCCGCCGCACCTCGGCCCGCCGATCCCGGAACCCCGGGCCGGGCGGGCCAGGGCCATGATTCTGGGCCACGCCCTCGACCGCCCTCGCCGCTACACTGCCGGCCCCATGAAGATGCTGCTCGACTTCCTGCCCATCCTCCTGTTCTTCGGGACCTTCAAGTACGCCGAAGGCCACAAGGAATGGGCGGCCGATTTCGCCTCCCGCCACTTCGGCGTCCTCGTCGGAGGCGGCCCGGTGGGCACCACCGAGGCGCCGATGATGCTGGCGACGCTGGTGGTCATCGTGGCCACGCTGGCCCAGGTGCTGTTTCTCAAGCTGCGCGGACGCAAGGTCGATCTGATGCTGTGGATCAGCCTGGGCCTGATCGTGGTGCTGGGCGGCCTGACCATCTGGTTGCGCAGCGAGACCTTCATCAAGTGGAAGCCCACCGGCGTGTACTGGCTGATGGCCGTCGGCCTGTGGGGCTCGCAGCACTTGGCCGGGCGCAACCTGCTGCGCTCGATGATGGGCGCGCAGCTCAGCCTGCCCGAAGGCATCTGGCGCCGGCTGAACACCGCCTGGGTCCTGTTCTTCGCGGTGATGGGGCTGGTCAACCTGTGGGTGGCCTACCACTTCTCCACCGACGTCTGGGTCAACTTCAAGGCCTTCGGCACGCTGGGGCTGATGCTGGTCTTCGTCGTCGGCCAGGCGCTCTACCTCGGCCGCCACGCCCAACCCGTGGACGACGCGGCCGGACCGCGCTGAATCCCGCCACGTGCCGATCCCGACCGAACCCGACCGCCCCCGTCCTGGAGTCCGCCGATGTCCGCCCTGCCCCCGTCTGCCCAGGCTGTCACGCCAGCGCTGATCGAGTCCGCGCTGCGCGCGGCCCTGAACCCGGTCGCCCTCGAGGTCATCGATGAGAGCCATCACCATGCCGGTCATGCCGGCGCGGGCGAGGGCTCGCACTGGCGGGTGCGGGTGGTCGCCGGCTGCATGGCCGGGCAGTCCCGCGTGGGCCGCCATCGCCTTGTGTATGATGCCCTGCGCTCGGTGATCCCCCAGGGGATCCACGCCCTGGCCATCGAGGCCCGGGCGCCGGACGAGGCGGGCTGACCGCCGCGCCCGGCCGCACCGCCTGCCGCACCGGCCGCGAGGCCGGCGCCCTGCAACGTTCCACCGTCCTCCACCCTGCCCGGGCCGGCGCGCCCGAGACATCCGCCACGGCGCATGCTCCGCGGCGGCACGGCGCGCAACACACGGCCCGCAACCGGCTCTTCCGACCCCCATGAACCGTACCTCGCAGGCCGCCCGCGCGGCCCTCGCTTCGGCCGTGATCGCACTGCTCGTGCCCATCGCCGCCCAGGCGCAGAACATCGCCATCGTCAACGGCAAGGCGGTGCCGAAGTCGCGCGTCGACGTGCTGCTCAAGCAGGCCGAGCGCGCCGGCCAGCAGGTCACGCCCGAGATGCAGGGCCAGGCCCGTGAGCAGGCCGTGCTGCGCGAGATCTTCGCCCAGGAAGCAGAGCGCCGCGGCGTGGCCGCCGGTGCCGAGTACAAGGCGCAGATGGAACTGGCCCGCCAGTCCATCCTGATCCGCCAGCTGTTCGAGGACTACCGGACCAAGAACCCGGTCTCCGACGCCGATGCCCAGGCCGAGTACGACAAGGTCAAGGCGGCCAACGGCGGCACCGAATACCGTGCGCGCCACATCCTGGTCGAGTCCGAGGAAGAGGCCAAGGCCCTGATCGCGCAGATCAAGGGTGGCGCCAAGTTCGAGGACCTGGCCAAGGAGAAGAGCAAGGATCCGGGCTCGGGCCAGAACGGCGGCGATCTGGACTTCGCCCGCGCCGAGAACTACGTCCCCGAATTCAGCAAGGCGATGACCGCACTGAAGAAGGGTGAGCTGACCGAGGCCCCGGTCAAGAGCCAGTTCGGCTGGCACATCATCCAGCTCGACGACACCCGCGAGGCGCAGTTCCCGCCGTTCGCCGAGGTCAAGGGCCAGATCAAGCAGCGCATCGAGCAGCAGAAGCTGCAGGACTACCAGGAAAAGCTGCGCACCTCGGCCAAGACCGACTACAAGTTCGCCGACGGCGGTCACGCCCACTGATCCAGGCCCGACCCGGCCCGACGGCGGGTCAGGCCCGGCCGGCGCGCCTGCCGGCAGACCCGAACGGGGCACCCTCAGGTGCCCCGTTGTGCTTTCTGCAGCGATGGCGCCGGGCCGGCCGATCAGGCCGCCGGCTTCAGGCGCCCGGCCTCGATGTGCAGCTGGCGGTCGCAGCGAGCGGCGATGCCGCGGTCGTGCGTGACGAGCAGCAGCGTGGTGCCGGCCTCGCGGTTCATCTCGAACATGAGGGCCATCACCGTCTCGCCGGTAGCATGGTCCAGGCTGCCGGTGGGCTCGTCGGCCAGCAGCACCTGCGGCTCGACGACGAAGGCCCGCGCCAGCGCCACGCGCTGCTGCTCGCCGCCCGACAGCGTGCGCGGATGGTGGTGCAGCCGCGCGCCCAGACCGACCCGGCCCAGCATCTCGGTGGCGCGGGCACGCGCATCGCCACGGCCCAGCAGTTCGAGCGGCAGCATCACGTTCTCGAGCGCGCTCAGGTGGCCCAGCAGCTGGAAGCTCTGGAAGACGAAACCCAGGCGCTGGGCCCGCACCGCGGCCCGCGCATCCTCGTCGAGCGCGAACAGATCGACGCCGTCCAGACGCACCGTGCCGCGGGTGGGCCGGTCGAGGCCGGCGATGATGGCCAGCAGCGTGCTCTTGCCCGAGCCCGAGGCCCCGACGATGGCCGTGGATTGACGGGCCGGCAAGGCGACATCGATGTCGTGCAGTATCGTCAGCGTGCCTGTGGAGTCGGTCACCTCGCGGCTGACGTGCTCGACGGCGATCAGGGGATCACTGCGCATGAATGAACTTGGCAAACGGGCGGATTCGGCGCCCTCCGAAACAGACCACCGACCACGGTCGGCCCCTGCGGCTGCGGCCCACTGTAGCGCGGCGCCGGTGCGGCCGGCCGCACGGTGGCCGCGCGCGGGCGACACGCCTGGGCAGAGCCGACGCACGGCGCTCGGTTCCCTGCTGGCGGCCGGGGCCGCGTTCGCCGTGCCCTGGGGGCCGGCATCGGCCGCGCCGGCGGGCAGCGGCAACCAGGCATCCGGCGCCCCCGGCACCCCGGCCCCCAACGCCACGCCAACGGCGACGAGCGGCCGCCCCGCGCGCCGCCTGCTGGTGCTCGGCGACAGCCTGTCGGCCGAGTACGGCCTGGCCCGCGACAGCGGCTGGGTAGCCTTGCTGCAGCAGCGCCTGGCACGCGAGCACCTCGCGGCCGAGGTGGTCAACGCCAGCATCTCCGGCGAGACCACGGCCGGCGGGCGCAGCAACCTGCCGCGGCTGCTGCGCCAGCACCAGCCCACGCACGTGGTGATCGAGCTCGGCGGCAATGACGCGCTGCGCGGCCTGCCGCTGGACATGAGCCGCGACAACCTGCGCGCGATGGTGCGCGCGGCACGCGGGGCCGGTGCCCGGGTGCTGCTGGTGGGCATGCAGGTCCCGCCGAACTACGGGGCACGCTATGCGCAGGACTTCCAGGCGCTGTTCGCCCAGGTCGCGCGCGAGGAGCAGGCCGCGCTGGTGCCCTTCATGCTGGCCGGTGTGGCCGACACGCCCGACGCCGACCGGAACTTCCAGAGCGACCGCATCCACCCGCTGGCCAGCGCCCATCCGCGCATCCTGGAGACGATCTGGCGCGTGCTGGGCCCCTGGTTGAAGGCGCCGGCCGAGCGCCCGACCGCCGCCACCAAAGGCTGACGCGCACGGCGATCCGCCGCGCCGGCACCCGCTGCACCCTGACGGTGCGCGGGCCCGCAGACGGCCGCGCGCCCCCGGACGGCGATCGGCGACAATCGCGCCCCATGAATCCGCTGCTGGGCAAGCTGCACCCCTATCCGTTCGAACGCTGGCGCGAACTGACCGCCGGCATCACCCCGAATCCGGCCCTGCGCCCGATCAGCCTGGGCATCGGCGAGCCGCGTCACGCGACGCCAGCCCTGGTCGAGGACGCGCTGCGCACCTCGATCGCCGCGCGCAGTCTGGCCACCTATCCGCCGACCCTCGGCAGCCCGGCGCTGCGCGAGACCTGCGCGGCCTGGCTGCGCCGGCGCTACGGCGTGAGCGTCGATCCGGCGCGCCAAGTGCTGCCGGTCGGTGGCTCGCGCGAGGCGCTGTTCGCGATCGCGCAGACCGTGATCGACGCCGGCCGGCCCGGCGCCACCGTCGTCTGTCCGAATCCGTTCTACCAGATCTACGAGGGTGCGGCGCTGCTGGCCGGCGCCCAGGTCGTCTACGCCAACAGCGATCCGGCGCGCAACTTCGCCGCCGACTGGCGCCAGATCGACGAGGCCACCTGGTCGCGCACCCAGCTGCTCTACGTCTGCTCGCCGGGCAACCCGACGGGCGCGGTGATGCCGCTGTCGGAGTGGGAGGCGCTGTTCGCGCTCAGCGACCGCCACGGCTTCGTCATCGCCAGCGACGAGTGCTATTCGGAGATCTACTTCCGCGACGAGGCGCCGCTGGGCGGCCTGGAAGCCGCGATGCGCCTGGGCCGCAGCGATTTCCGCAACCTGATCATGTTCACCTCGCTGTCCAAGCGCAGCAACGTGCCGGGCCTGCGCGCGGGCTTCGTCGCCGGTGACGCGGCGCTGATCAAGGCCTTCCTGCTCTACCGCACCTACCACGGCTCGGCGATGGGCCCGCTGGTGCAGGCCGCCAGCGTCGCGGCCTGGGCCGACGAGGACCACGTGGTGGCCAACCGCGAGCTCTACCGGCGCAAGTTCGCCGAGGTCACACCGGTGCTGGCCACCGAGCTCGACGTCGCGCTGCCCGACGCCGGCTTCTACCTGTGGGCGGCGGTGCCGGCCGCCGGTGGCGGCACCGGCCCGGGCGACGACATCGCCTTCGGCCAGCAGCTGCTGGCGCAGGCCAACGTCGCCGTGCTGCCGGGCAGCCTGCTGGCGCGCACGGCCCACGGCGTGAACCCGGGCGCCGGCCGCGTGCGCATGGCCCTGGTGGCCGAGACCGCCGAATGCCTGGAGGCCGCGCACCGCATCGCCGCGTTCACGCGCGACTGGCGTGCCGGCCGTTCGGGCGCCTGAGTGCGCCGGCTGAGCCGGACCGCGACGACGGCGCTCACCGGTACCCGGTGGCTCGCCGGGACCGGCCCGGTGCGTTGCGCCCTCCGGGCTGCCGACTGAGCGGCCGACGGAGGTCCCGCCCCGGCCCCCGACCCGGCCCTCGGCGGCGCCCCGCGACCGGCCATCGGCCGCCGGCCAGCGCTCCGAGGCCGCCCTCACGCACAATCCACCCTCCCCTTTCCGCACGGCGCCCCGGCGGCGCCGGCCCCGCGATCACCACGAACGAAGGACGACCATGACCGCTCAGCTGCAATCCGTCATCGAACAGGCCTGGGAGAACCGCGCCGCCCTCAGCCCGACCGCCGCCGACGCCGCCGTGCGCGAGGCCGTCGAGACCGTCATCGCCGAACTGGACAGCGGCCGCCTGCGCGTGGCCGAGCGCCTGGGCGTCGGCCAGTGGCAGGTCAACCAGTGGGTGAAGAAGGCGGTGCTGCTGAGCTTCCGCCTGAACGACAACGTGCCGCAGGAAGCCGGCGCGCTGACCTTCTTCGACAAGGTGCCGACCAAGTACAGCGGCCTGGACGCCGCCGCCCTGGCCGCCACCGGCGTGCGCGTCGTGCCGCCGGCCGTCGCCCGTCGCGGCAGCTTCCAGGCCAAGGGCGTGGTGCTGATGCCCAGCTACGTGAACATCGGCGCCTACGTCGATGAGGGCGCGATGGTCGACACCTGGGCCACCGTCGGCTCCTGCGCGCAGATCGGCAAGAACGTGCACCTGTCGGGCGGCGTGGGCATCGGCGGCGTGCTGGAGCCGCTGCAGGCCAACCCGACCATCATCGAGGACAACTGCTTCATCGGCGCCCGCTCCGAGGTCGTCGAGGGCGTGATCGTCGAGGAGCACTCGGTGCTGGGCATGGGCGTCTACCTCGGCCAGTCGACCCCGATCTTCGACCGCGCCACCGGCGAGATCAGCTACGGCCGCGTGCCCTCGGGCTCGGTCGTGGTCTCGGGCAACCTGCCGAAGAAGACGGCCGCCGGCCAGGACTACAGCATGTACGCGGCCATCATCGTCAAGCGCGTGGACGCCCAGACCCGCAGCAAGACCAGCATCAACGACCTGCTGCGTCCGTGATGGACCGGCCGGGACGCGGCGCCTGAGCGCGGTCCCGGCCCGTCCGCCCGCCGGAGTCGAGCGTGCCTGCGGACCGCGGCGCGACGCCCCGAGCGCCACGGCCGCCCCCCCGGCGGCCGCCCTGATGTTGGAGTGAGCACGATGACGACGGGACGCATGGAGCGCGTCATGCGGCTGATGGCCGAGCGCAACGCCTCGGACGTCTACCTCTCGGCGGCGATGCCGATCCTGGTCAAGATCCACGGCCAGATGCTGCAGCTGTCGGACCAGGTGCTGACGCCGCAGCAGCCACGGCTGCTGATCGCCGAGGTGCTGACGCCGCACCAGCTCGAAGAGCTCGACGACACCGGCGAGCTGAACCTGGCCATCGCGCTGGAGAAGACCGGCAGCTTCCGCATCTCGGCCTTCCGCCAGCGGGGCTCGATCGCGGTCGTCATCCGCCACATCCCGCACCAGATCCCGCCGCTGGAGACGCTGAACCTGCCCGACGCGCTGGCCCAGCTGGTGCTGGAAAAACGCGGCCTGATCCTGATGGTCGGCGCCACCGGTTCGGGCAAGAGCACGACGCTGGCGGCCATGCTGGAGCTGCGCAACCGCACGCTGCCGGGCCACATCCTGACGATCGAGGACCCGATCGAGTTCCTGTTCCAGAGCAAGAAGTGCGTGGTCAACCAGCGCGAGATCGGCCGTGACACGCAGTCGCTGCAGGTCGCGCTGCGCAACGCGCTGCGCCAGGCGCCGGACTGCATCATGATCGGCGAGATCCGCGACCGCGAGACGATGACGGCCGCGCTCAGCTATGCGCTGTCGGGCCATCTGGTGGTGGCCTCGATGCATGCCAACAACAGCCACCACGCCCTCGGCCGCATCCTGTCGTTCTACACGCCGGAGGCGCGGCCGGTGCTGCTGTCGGACCTGGCCGCCGGCCTGCGGGCCATCGTCTCGCAGCGCCTGCTGCGCGCCGAGGGCGGCGGCCGGCTGCCGGCCGCCGAGCTGCTGTTCAACAACAACCTGGTCGCCGAACTGATCGAGAAGGGCGACTTCCCCGGCATCAAGGAAGCGCTCGAGCGTTCGATGGCCGAGGGCTCGCGCAGCTTCGAGGAAGACATCGCCCGCATGATCAACACCGGTCTGGTCACGCGCGAGGAAGGCATGGCCCATGCCGACTCGCCGACCAACCTGGTGTGGCGGCTGCAGAACCAGGCCACGCCGGCCTCACGCACACCGCCCAAGCGCGAGGACCCGGGCAGCGACCAGGCCCACTACACCGACTTCACCGTGGACGTCGTGCCCGACGGCTACATGACCAGCCGCTCGATGCTGAACCTGCCGCCGATCGGCTGATCGGCCGCCCACCCGGCCGGCCCGCCGCACACGGTGCGCCCGTGCCGCGGCGGCGCGACCGACGCCCCTGCCTTCCCCCCTCCTCCGACGACGATGTCCGCCGACGACCTGTCCACCCTGCGCCTGCTCGAGGCGCTGATCGCCCGCCCCTCGGTGACGCCCGACGACGCCGGCTGCCAGGACCTGATCACCGCCCGCCTGGCGCCGCTGGGCTTCCAGTGCGAGACGCTGGACTGCGGCCCCGACAGCTTCCGCGTGCGCAATCTGTGGGCCATCCGCCGTGGCACGCGGCCGGGGCCGACGGTGGTCTTCGCGGGCCACACCGATGTCGTGCCGCCGGGGCCGCTGGCCGCCTGGACCAGCGACCCCTTCGTGCCCAGCCACCGCAACGGCCTGCTGTACGGCCGCGGCGCGGCCGACATGAAGTCGTCGATCGCGGCCTTCGTCGTCGCCGTCGAGCAGCTGCTGCAGGCGCAGCCCGACGTCGCCGGCGCCATCGCGCTGCTGATCACCAGCGACGAGGAAGGCCCGTCGGTCGACGGCACGGTGCGGGTGGTCGAGGCCCTGGCCGCCCGCGGCGAGCGCCTGGACTGCTGCATCGTCGGCGAGCCGACCTCGGTGCAGCGCCTGGGCGACTGCGTGAAGAACGGCCGCCGCGGCTCGCTCAGCGGCAAGCTGACGGTCAAGGGCGTGCAGGGCCACGTCGCCTACCCGCAACTGGCGCGCAACCCGATCCACCTGGCCGCCCCGGCGCTGGCCGAGCTGGCCACGGCCCACTGGGACGCCGGCAACGACCACTTCCCGCCGACCACCTTCCAGGTCAGCAACATCCACGGCGGCACCGGCGCCACCAACGTGATCCCGGGCGAGGTCATCATCGACTTCAACTTCCGCTACAGCACCGAGAGCACCCCCGACGGCCTGAAGGCCCGCGTGGCCGAACTGCTGGAGCGCCACGGCCTGGAGTACCGCTGCGACTGGACGCTGGGCGGCCTGCCCTTCCTGACCCGCCCCGGCAGCCTGGTCGACGCGCTGGCCGCCGCCATCCAGGCCGAGACCGGCGCCGCGCCCGAGCTGTCGACCACCGGCGGCACCAGCGACGGCCGCTTCATCGCCCGCATCTGCCCGCAGGTGGTCGAGTTCGGCCCCTGCAACGCCAGCATCCACAAGGTCGACGAGCACGTGCGTGTGGCCGACCTGGTGCCGCTGACCGCCATCTACCGCCGCACGCTGCTCACGCTGCTGGCCTGAACCCGCATCCGATGACCGATACCCCCTCGCCGGCCCGACCCGGCTGCGTGCTGGCCCTGATCGAGGCCGCCGCCGCGCGCCTGGACGCCGCCGGCGTCGCCTATGGCCATGGCACGACCAACGCCTTCGACGAGGCCGCCTGGCTGGTGCTGTGGCGCCTGGGCCTGCCGCTGGACGCGCTCGACGACCATGCCGACGACGCGGTCGACGCCGCCGCCACCGCGCGCATCGATGCCCTGGTGGACGAGCGCATCGCCAGCCGCCGGCCGGCCGCCTACCTGACCGGCGAGGCCTGGCTGCAGGGCGTGCCCTTCACCGTCGACGAGCGGGTCATCATCCCGCGCTCGCTGATCGCCGAGCCGCTGGCCGACGGCGCCATCGACGTCTGGCTGGGCGCGCACACCCGCCGCGTGCTGGACCTGTGCACCGGCAACGGCAGCCTGGCCGTGCTCGCCGCACTGGCCTGGCCCGAGGTCGCCGTGCACGCGGCCGATCTGAGCGCCGACGCGCTGGCCGTCGCGCGGCTGAACGTCGAGCGCCACGGCCTGGCCGCACGCATCACGCTGCACCAGGGCGACGGCCTGCAGGCCGTGGACGGCGAGCCGCCGTTCGACCTCATCCTGTGCAACCCGCCCTATGTCTGCCGCGCCGGCATGGACGCGCTGCCGCCGGAGTTCCGCGCCGAACCGGCACTGGCCCTCGACGGCAACGTGGGTGGCGCCGACGACGGCATGGACTTCATCCGTCCGCTGCTGCAGGCCGCCGCCGGCCGCATGAGCGCCGAGGCGGTGCTGGTGCTGGAGATCGGCCACGAGCGCGCGCATTTCGAGGCCGCCTTCCCGGCCCTGGCGCCGGTCTGGCTGCCGACCAGCGCCGGGGATGACCAGGTGCTGCTGCTGACGCGGTCGATGCTGGTGGACGCCGGCGTCGATGTCGCGGTGCCGGCCACGGCCCAGGGAGACGCCCGATGATCACGCTGCGCAACGTCACGCTGCGCCGCGGCGTCAAGGTGGTGCTCGAAGGCGCCACCGTCACCCTCAACCCGGGCGAGAAGGCCTCGCTGATCGGCCGCAACGGCGCCGGCAAGTCCAGCCTGTTCGCGCTGCTGACCGAGCGGCTGCAGGCCGACCAGGGCGACGTCGAGATCCCGCCGGGCTGGCGCATCGGCGAGGTCGCCCAGCACATGCCCGAGACCGGGCAGCCGGCCAGCGACTTCGTGCTGGACGGTGATCTGCCCCTGGTGGCCGCGCGCGAGCAGCTGGCCGCGGCCGAGGCCAGCGGCGATGGCCACGCGATGGCCGATGCCCACGTGGCGCTCGAGAACGCCGGCGCCTTCGACGCCCGCGCCCGTGCGCAGGCGCTGCTGCTGGGCCTGGGCTTCCGCGGCGAGCAGCTCGATGCACCGGTCGACAGCTTCTCCGGCGGCTGGCGCATGCGCCTGCAGCTGGCGCGCGCGCTGATGTGCCCGTCGGACCTGCTGCTGCTCGACGAGCCGACCAACCACCTGGACCTCGACGCGCTCGTCTGGCTGGAGAACTGGCTCAAGCGCTATCCGGGCACGCTGCTGGTGATCAGCCACGACCGCGAGTTCCTGGACGCGATCACCACCGTCACCCTGCACCTGGAGGATGCGCAGTTGACGCGTTACGGCGGCAACTACAGCACCTTCGAGATGATGCGCGCCGAGCGCATGGAGCAGCAGCAGGCCGCGTTCGCGAAGCAGCAGGACAAGATCGCCCACCTGCAGCGCTTCATCGACCGCTTCAAGGCCCAGGCCACCAAGGCCAAGCAGGCGCAGAGCCGGGTCAAGGCGCTGGCGCGGATGGAGAAGCTCGCCCCGGTGCTGACCGCCAGCGACTTCGACTTCAGCTTCCGCGAGCCGGTGAGCCTGCCCAACCCGATGCTGACGATGCGGGAGCTGCGCTGCGGCTATCCGCTGCCGGCCGGCGAGAGCGATCCGCAGGCCCAGCCCGGTGACGAACCCGGCGCCAAGGTCATCGTCCGTCATGTCAACCGCACCGTGCTGGCCGGCCAGCGCATCGGCATCCTGGGCGCCAACGGCCAGGGCAAGTCCACGCTGGTCAAGACCATTGCCCACGCGCTGGCGCCGCAGGGCGGCACGCTGATCGAGGGCAAGGGTCTGGCCATCGGCTACTTCGCCCAGCAGGAACTCGATCTGCTGAGCGAGGACGACACCCCGCTGCAGCGCATGATCCGGCTGGCACGCGAGGTCTCACCCAACGCCCGGGAACAGGAGCTGCGCAACTTCCTCGGCCAGTTCCGCTTCACCGGCGACATGGTCAACCAGAGCGTGGGCACGCTGTCGGGCGGCGAGCGCGCGCGGCTGGTGATGGCCACCATCGTCTGGCAGCGGCCCAACCTGCTGCTGCTCGACGAGCCGACCAACCACCTGGACCTGACCACCCGCGAGGCGCTGTCGATCGCCCTCAACGAGTTCGAGGGCACGGTGATGCTGGTCAGCCACGACCGGGCCCTGCTGCGCGAGACCTGCGACGAGTTCTGGCTGGTGTCCACCGGCGGCGTCGAGCCCTTCGACGGCGACCTCGACGACTACCAGCAGTGGCTGCTCGAGGTCAGCCGCGCCCAGGCCCGCGGCCTGCCGCCCCCGCCGGCCCCGCGCCCGGTGCTGGCCAGCGAGACGGTGAGCGCCGCGACCGCCACCGGCAAGGCCGGCGGCAAGCCGTCGGCCGCCCCGGCGACCGCACCCGCGGCCGCTGCCAACCCCAAGGACGACCGCAAGCGCGCGGCCCAGGCCCGCACCGAGCTGGCCAACCGCACCCGTCCGCTGCGCCACGAGATCGCGCAGATCGACAGCCGGATGGACAAGCTCAACGCCGAGAAGGGCGAGCTCGAAGCCCAGTTGTCGACGGCCGGCCTGTCGGGCGCCGAGATTGCCGACGCCGGTCGACGGCTGAACCATGTCTGCGCCGAGATCGAGATGCTGGAGGAGCGCTGGCTGACGCTCAACGAGCAGATCGAGCAGCTGACGTCCGAAGCGGGCGGCTGAGGCCCGGGCGCTGCGGCCGCGACTGCGACTGCGACTGCGACTGCGACTGCGACTGCGACTGCGGCTGCGGGCCGGCCCCGGCCAAGCCGGGCGGCCTGGCCACCGGCCACCGCCCTCAGGCGCCCGGCCCGGGCTCCTCGAACACCAGGCCGTTGTCGGCCATGAACTCGCGCGCGGCACGGAAGGCCTCGATCGCCGCTGGCGCGCCGGCATAGGGCGCGACGTGCAGCAGCACCTCGCGCAGCTCGGCCAGCGTGGCGCCGTTGTTGAGCGCGCCCCGCAGATGGCCCTTGAGCTCCTGGCTGCGGCCGAGCGCGGCCAGCATGGCCACCGTGCACAGGCTGCGCTGCTTGAGCGCCAGCCCGTCGCGCTGCCAGCTCGATCCCCAGGCGTGCTGGTTGACCCAGTCCTGCAGCGGCTGGCTGAACGCATCGGCCGAGCCGAGTGCCCGGTCGACGAAGACATCGCCCATCACCTGGCGGCGCATGCGCTCGCCGGGGCCGATGGCGCGCGGGCCGGCGCCGGCCTCCGGCACGGTGCGCTCCGGGCCCGCGGCGGCCGGCGTGGCGGCGTGCAAGGACGAGGACGAGGACGAGGACGTGAACGCGGGTGTCGGATCGGACATGGAGCGGGCCTGCCTGGGGAGGGTGGCACCGGTGACGCCAGCGCCAGCGGTGCATGGGAGCTCCGGAGTATCGGCGGCTCGCCCCACAAGCCCCTGACGTCAGCGGGCCTGTCCCGTCATCCGATTGCACGCAATTCAATTGCAGACGACAGTCCACGCCATGCCGCGCGGACCGTCACGCTCTCCCCTCGCCACCACGGGCACAACCGCGGCGACCACCACGGCCACCACGGCCACCACCGCCGCGGCGGCCGATCCCGCGCCAGGCGCCGATGCCCGCTGGCTGCAGCTCGATCACCAGCTCTGCTTCGCGCTCTACGCGACCTCGCTGGCGATGACCAAGGTCTACAAGCCCCTGCTGGCACCGCTGGGCCTGACCTATCCGCAGTACCTGGTGATGCTGGTGCTGTGGGAGCAGGACGGCCTGGGCGTGCGCGAGCTCGGCGCCCGGCTGAACCTGGACAGCGGCACGCTGACACCGCTGCTCAAGCGCCTGGCGGCCCAGGGCCTGCTGCAGCGCGACCGTGACACGGGCGACGAACGGCGCCTGAACCTGCGCCTGAGCGCCGAGGGCCGGGCCCTGCGGCAACGCGCGCAGGACATCCCGCAGGCCGTGCTGTGCGCGACCGCCTGCGACATCGACACCGTGTCCCGCCTGACGCAGGAACTCGGCGGCCTGCGCGCCCGGCTGCTGCAGGCCGCGGGTGCCGAGCCACCAGCGCCGCCAGCGCCGCCGACCCGAGGCGCGCCGACGCGCGGCGCCGGTGGTTCCGTGCGCCGCGCCGCCCCACCGTCCCCCGGCCGCTGACACGCGAGCCCACCGCTTTCCTTCCCTGCGGCCGGCACGCCCGCCGGCCGCCTCTTCCCCCGCGCCACCCTCACAGGAGACCCTGATGGCCATCCACCCCACCGCCTACACCGCCACCGCCACCGCCACCGGAGGCCGCGCCGGCACCATCGAATCGAACGACGGCCGCCTGAAGGCCGCCCTGTCCACGCCCAAGGCGCTGGGCGGCGATGACGGCGCCGGCACCAATCCCGAGCAGCTGTTCGCCGCCGGCTACTCGGCCTGCTTCATCGGCGCGATGAAGGCCGTCGCCGGCCGCCAGAAGCTCCAGCTGCCGGCCGAAGTGAGCATCACCAGCGATGTGGGCATCGGCCCGCTGGTCGGCAAGGAAGGCTGCTTCGGCATCTCGGTGGCGATGCGCATCAGCGTGCCGGGCATGGAGCGCGCCGCGCTGGAAGCCCTGGTCGCCCAGGCGCACGAGGTCTGCCCGTACAGCAACGCCACCCGTGGCAACGTCGACGTCACGCTGACGGTCGTCTGAGTCCGGCGGCGGCGGGGCCTTGCGGGCCCGCCACGCGCTGCTGCAGCAGCCACAGCTGCAGCAGCGCGCGCGCCTGCCAGGGCGAGAACGCGGCCGCCGGCCCGGCCGCCGGCCCGACGATCACGCCATCGCCACAGCGGCTGGCCAGCCAGACCGGGCAGCCGCCGGCCTGCGCCCGCTCCAGCGCCGCCTGCAAGGCCCGGTGCACCGTGCCGTTGCCCGTGGTGGCCACGACCAGCCCCTGCACGCCGGCAGCCCGCAGCGCATCGACCTGGCGCGCGTCGGCCCCCGCATGGCTGCCCACCACCTCGACCCAGGGCCAGTCGGTGACCGGCACCTGCAGCGCCGCCGCACACGGCCCGACCGGCAGGGCCGTGGCCACCGGCCAGGGCCGCAGCAGGCGGACGTTCCCCTCCTCGATCCAGGCCAGCACGCCCGCATCACCGGCGGCCAGCGCATCGAGCCGGTACGGATGGCGCTTGCGCACGTCGGCCGCCGCCATCACCCGCCCACCGGCCACGACCAGCACGCCACACGCGCCCGGTGTGCGCGCCAGCCGCACCGCATCGAGCAGGTTCTGCGGGCCGTCCGGCGCCAGGGCGGTGGCCGGGCGCATCGCCGCGGTCAGCACCACCGGCTTGGTCGGCGCCAACACGGCCTGCAGCCAGATCGCGGTCTCCTCCAGCGTGTCGGTGCCGTGCGTGATGACCAGGCCGGGCACCTCGGGCCGCGCCAGATGGGCGGCCACCCTGCGGCCGAGCGCCTGCCAGGTCGCCGGGTCCATGTCCTTGCTGTCGAGCTGGGCCACCTGTTCGGCCTCGAACGCCACCCCCGGCTCGGCACCGAGCGCCGGCACCGCCGCCAGCAGCTGCGCGACGCTGATCTGCGCGGCCGTATAACCGACATTGTCGAGAGCCTGCGTCGACGCACCGGCGATGGTGCCGCCGGTCCCCAGGATCGGCAGGATGACGGGATCGGTGCTTGGCATCGATGAGCCTCTGGATGAAAATACAGTGACTGGATACGTGAACAGGCTGGATGGACCGCCAGCCTGGCGCCACGGGTCCGCCGCCCGCGGCGGCCGCCCCGGACCGACACCGGCCGGTGCGTGCCGCGCCGATTGTCGCCCCGGGCTCCCGCCCGGGCCGCAACGCCCATCCGGGGTGGCGCACCTGACGCCGTCCAGGGTCCATCCGGTCGCCGATCCAGCCGCCCGTCCCTTCCAACGCCCCTCGCACGTGGCCCCCACATGACCGACGCGCCCAAGCTCACCGCTCGCCAGCAGCAGATCCTCGACCTCGTGCGCGAGGCCATCGAGCGCACCGGCGCCCCGCCGACCCGCGCCGAGATCGCCGCCACCCTCGGCTACCGTTCGGCCAACGCGGCCGAAGAGCACCTGCAGGCGCTGGCCCGCAAGGGCGTGATCGAGCTGGTCGGCGGCACCTCGCGCGGCATCCGCCTGCCGCAGCCGACCCTCGCGCGCATCAACGATGCCCGGGAGGCCAAGGCCCGCACCCGCCCGGCTCCGGCCGCGCGCACCCTGCCGGCCGCCCCGCCGGCGGTGCTCGCCTCGCTGAGCCTGCCGCTGGTCGGACGCGTGGCCGCCGGCCATCCGATCCTGGCCGAGCAGCACATCGAGGAGCACTACGCGGTCAGCCCGGCCCTGTTCAGCGGCACGCCCGATTACCTGCTGCGCGTGCGCGGCCTGAGCATGCGAGACGCCGGCATCCTCGACGGCGACCTGCTGGCCGTGCGCCGGCTGCCGACCGCCCGCAACGGCCAGATCGTCGTGGCCCGGCTCGGCGAGGAGGTCACCGTCAAGCGCTGGGAGCAGCAGGGCCGCCGCCTGCGCCTGTTGCCCGCCAATCCCGACTTCGAGCCGATCACCGTCGACGAGTCCAGCGGTTTCGCGCTCGAGGGCATCGCCGTCGGCCTGATCCGCAAGGATTTCAACGCCTGAGCCTGCGCGGGCGGCGACAGCGGCGCGGCGCCCACCGCGCACCGGAGTGGGCGGCAACCCGCCGCCTGTTCGGCTCTTCGGCCATGGAGGCCTCGGCGAACAATGGGTCAACGCTGCCCATGACCGACGCCCCGCCGCCATGAACGCCCTGCCGCCCCGTCTGCCGTACCGCATGTTGCGCTGGTTCACCCGCCGCGATGCGGAGCCGGCGTGGCCGGCTGCGCCGAGCACCTTGGCGGCCTCGCGCCTGGAGGTCTGCCCGCCCGAGGGCTGGGCCTCGACGCTGAGCTGGCGCGGCCGCTGGCAGCGGCTGATCGCCCGCCACGACTGGCTGCAACTGCCCAGCCATCCGCGTCAACGGCTGCCGGGCGTGCGCCAGGCCTTCCTCGACACGCTGTTCGACCTGGACGATCCGGCGGCCGCCACGCTGCGCCGACGGGTGACGGCCGCCGGCTCGCTGCGCGAGCTCTGGCACCTGCGCAGCGCGGTCTACGCCATGGTCGCGCGCCTGGACACCCAGGCCGAGGCCGAGCGGCGACTGCAGCGGCTGAACCTTCATTTCCCGGTGCGCGCGACCCGCGGCACCGGACAGGACACGCCGCGATGACGGTGCCGGTGCGCACCCGGCGCCCCTCCCCGGCGCGCACGCCGACCCGGACGCCGACCCCGGCGCGCCGCGCATCCGACCGGCAAGGCCTGTCAGGCCTGTCAGGCCTGGCAGACGCGGCAAGCCCGGCACGGGCGGCGCAGGTCGGGCCGCTCATCCACCCCTGGCCCGACGCCCCCGCCACGCTGCACGAGGCCCTGGTGGCGCGGCCGACGCCGATGCCCCCCTCCGCGCTGCCGCACGACGGCCGGTCAGATCCGGCGTCCGCAACGTCTCCCTCGCCGTGGACGGCCTGCGGCCTGCCCCAGGACCGCCAGGCCCGGGTCGCGGCGGCGCGCGCGCTGATCGAGCTGCAGCAGGCCTTCCGCCAGGCCATCGGCCTGCTCGATGGCCTGCCCTACCGGCGCCAGCTGCAGCGCCAGGTGGATCTGGCCCGCGATCCCGCGGACCTGTGGCTGCTGCGGCGCTCGGTGTTGCCGCCCCTGCAGGCCCTGGGCAGCTGTGCCGAGCGCGCGATCTGGCAGCTCGAACACAGCATCGCCCGCAGCGTCTCCCAGCACGCACCGCCGATGGCCTGAGGCGCCACCGGCACGGCGGCAGGTCGCCCCCCGCGGGCGCGGGCGCGGGCACGGCCGCCGTGGCAGCGTCCGCGTCGCCCTGGCGGCAGGCGGTTCCGGCAGGCCGCTCAGCGCACGGCACAATCCGGGGCGCAGATCATGAACATCATCATCCTCGACGACTATCAGGACGCGGTGCGCAAGCTCGCCTGCGCCCAACGCCTGGAACCCTGGGCGGCCAAGGTCTACACCAACACGGTCAAGGGCACCGGCCAGCTGTCGGTCCGCCTGCGCGATGCCGAAGTGCTGGTGCTGATCCGTGAACGCACCCAGTTTCCGCGGGCGCTGCTGGAAAAGCTGCCGCGCCTGCGCCTGATCGCGCAGACCGGCCGTGTCGGCAGCCACATCGATGTCGAGGCCTGCACACGGCTGGGCATCGCGGTGGCCGAGGGCGTGGGCTCGCCGGTGGCACCGGCCGAACTGACCTGGGCCCTCATCATGGCCGCCATGCGTCGGCTGCCGCAGTACATCGGCAACCTCAAGCATGGCGCCTGGCAGCAGAGCGGCCTGAAGGCGGCGGCGATGCCGACCAACTTCGGACTCGGCATGGTGCTGCGTGGCAAGACCATGGGCATCTGGGGCTACGGCCGCATCGGCACGCTGGTGGCCGGCTATGCCCGGGCCTTCGGCATGCAGGTGGTGGTCTGGGGCAGCGAGGCCTCGCGCAGCCGTGCGGTGGCCGACGGCCTGCTGGCCGCGCCCTCGCGTGAATCCCTGTTCGAGCAGTCCGACGTGCTCAGCCTGCACCTGCGCCTGTGCGAGTCCAACCACGGCCTGGTGCGGCTGGAGGACCTGTCCCGGATGAAGTCGACGGCGCTGTTCGTCAACACCTCGCGGGCCGAGCTGGTCGAGGACGGCGCGCTGGTGTCGGCGCTGAACAAGTGCCGCCCCGGCATGGCCGCGGTCGACGTGTTCGAGAGCGAGCCCATCCTGCAGGGCCACCCGCTGCTGCGGCTGGAGAACGCGATCTGCACGCCGCACATCGGCTACGTCGAGCAGGACAGCTACGAGCACTACTTCAGCGCGGCCTTCGACAACGTGCTGAGCTTCATCCGCGGCGAGCCGGCCAACATCATCAACCCCGAGGCCCTGCGCGTGATGCGCTGAGCCTCAGGCCAGCGCCACCGGCTCGTCCTCGGTCGAGCTCGCGCGCGATGCCGGGGTGAGCGCACGCCCGTCGGCCGGCCGGCCCACCGAGGGCTCGGCCGCGGGACGCAGCCGCCCAGCCCGCGGCGGCTCCTCGGTCGGCAAGGCATCGTCGGCCGGAGGACGCAGCGCCGGGCCGGTGGCCGCATCGAAACCCAGGGCCCAGAGCTGCTCCAGATCGGCCAGCTGGCGCACGCCCTCGGCGGTGATCTGCAGGCCCACGCTCTGCACCAGGCGCACCAGGCCCTGCAGGTAGCGGCGCCGGTCGTCGGCCTGCGGCTCGGCGATGCCGTTGACGAAGCGGGCATCGATGCGGATGCAGTCCAGGCCCAGGTCCATCAGCCGCGGGATGCGCGCCAGATCCTCACCGGCATGTTCGAGGGCCAGCATGGCCCCCAGCGGCCGCCAGCGCCGGGCGACCTCGCGCAACAGCAGCGGGCGCTCCATCGCCAGCGCTTCGGGCACGTCCAGCCACAGCCGGCAGGCGGCGTCCGGGGCCTGCTCCAGGCGGCGACAGATGCCGGCCACGAACTCGGGAAAGGCCAGGGCCTGGGCCGAGATGTTCACGCAGCGGGCGATGCCGTCACGGGCGATGGCCTCCAGCGCCAGCGCCACGGCCTTGTCGTCGACCACGGTGGCCAGGCGGCTGCGCACGGCCAGCGCCAGCCAGCGCTGGGCCGGCTCGAACGGACCGCCCGGCATCAGCTGCACCCGCAGCGGGCAGTCCAGGTGCAGCACGCGCCCATCGGGCGTGCACACCGGGAACTCGCCCAGGCCGACCCGGCCCTGCATCAGCGCGCGGCGGATGCGGCGCTGCCAGGCGACCTCGCCCACCAGCTCCCCCATCACCGGCCGCTCGCGGCTGGAGGCCAGCACATAACCGCCCATCAACTCGGCCTCGGCCAGGGCCGCATCGGCGGCCGCCAGGGCCGCGGTCGCCCCCTGGCAGCGTTCGAGCTCGACCGCACCGATCACGACCTGGGTCTGCAGCGCGAGGGGCGCCAGCGCGGCACGCAGGCCCTGCAGCAGGCTGTCGGCGGTCTCCGCCGCCAGGCCGGCCACGGGCAGCAGCAGCCCGAAGTCCGCGCCGTTCAGCCGTCCGGCCGCACAGCGCGGGATGCGCTGCGGGTAGCTCTGCAGGGTGCGTGCGACCAGTTGCAGGGCCTGATCGGTCTGCGCATGGCCGATGCGCTGGTTCAGCCCGGCCAGATCGCGCACCCGCAGCAGCAGCAGGCCCGCCTGTGCCGCCTCGCCCTGCGCCAGCAGCTGCTCCTGCAGCACGGCGACGAAATGGCGCCGGTTGGGCAGGCCGGTGACCTCGTCGGTGTGGATCTGACGGCGCAGCAGCTCCAGCTGGGCCGCCTGACCATCGAACAGCTCCTGCTGGCGCTGCAGCAACTGCGCGCGCTGGCGGGAGGCGTCGGCCAGGTCACGCCGCTGCTGCAGGCGCAACAGCAGGCCGCTGACGACGCCGGCACCGGCCACGGTCACCGCCAGCAGCAGCCAGTGGCTCCACCACTGGTCGACCAGGTCATGGCTGGCCGCCTGGACCTGCAGCTGCACCGGCGCGCCAGCCAGCTGCAGATCGGTCCGGTCGGTCGCGGGCAGGCGGCGCTCGTTCGCCGGCACCGTCTGCCCCGCGTCCATCTGACCGGTGGCCGGCCCGAGGGCGGCGGAAAGCGCCCCGCTCATCGAGTCCCCCACCCCGCGCGCGGCCGCCAGCGCCCAGTCCGGCACCGCGGACCAGCCCGGCGCCGCGGACAGGAATGGCCGCGGCGCGCCGAGGGCGCGGGAGGCGGCCGCGGCCGCGGCAGCACCGGCACCGTCCCCTGGCTCGGCCCGGGCCAGGGCGGCCGCGCCGAGGACCGTTCCGGACGACGACGACGGGCCGATCCAGTGCGCGACCCAGGCCGGCGCCAGCCGCGGGACCTGCTCCTGCCCGCCCTGGGCGAGCACCGTGCCCTCGGCATCGCGGATGACCCACCAGCGGGCGCCCGGCCCCGCCAGCAAGGGCGCCAGGGCCAGACGCTGCGGCAGATCACCCGGCGCCGCCGCCAGACCGAAGGCCATCTGCTGCAGCAGGGCGCCGTCACGCAGCGCCTGCTGCTCGGCCAGCAGATGCCGGCCCACGCCCCACGGCAGAGCCAGCAGCACGGCCGCGGCCACGCAGGCCAGACGCGGCGCGGTACAGGCCAGGGCCAGCGCACGCGACGCCTCGCCGATCGTCGCCCGACCGGCACCCACATCACCGGCCCCCACCTCACCGGCCTCCAGCGACCCGGAGGGGGGCACGGAGGCGACGGCGGCGCGGGCCGGCGATTCGGTGGCGGACGAGGGCAGCTGGAACATGCGGACGACAGGCTCGGAACGGACGACAGGCAAGGACAGGCTCGGCGGGCCGCAGATCCCTGACCTGCGCCCTGTCCGTGCTGTGGTTGTCGGCCGCCGCGGGCTCCGACTTGAGTCGTACGTCACGAATCAGCGCCCGTGGGCAACTCCCGACAGGACGTCATGTCCGCCCCCGACCGAGCCCATCCCGGCCCCGGCGCCGTCCGGAAACGACAAGGGCCCGGACCGTTGCCGGTCCGGGCCCTGTGCGGGCGCCCGTGCGTGCGGACCGCACGCCGGGCATGGCGCGGAGGCGATGGCCGTTCAGCCCTCCCCTCCGGCGCCTCGATGCCTCACTTCTTCTGCGGCGGCAGATCCGTGCAGGAACCGTGGGCCACTTCCGCGGCCATGCCGATCGACTCGCCCAGCGTCGGGTGCGGGTGGATGGTCTTGCCGATGTCCACCGCGTCGGCACCCATCTCGATGGCCAGCGCGATCTCGCCGATCATGTCGCCGGCATGCGTGCCGACGATGCCGCCGCCCAGGATCCTGCCGTGGCCATGGGCCTCGGGCGAATCGTCGAACAGCAGCTTGGTGAAGCCCTCGTCGCGGCCGTTGGCGATCGCGCGGCCCGAGGCGGTCCACGGGAACAGGCCCTTCTTGACCTTGATGCCCTGGGCCTTGGCCTGGTCCTCGGTCAGACCGACCCACGCCACTTCCGGATCGGTGTAGGCCACCGACGGGATCACGCGGGCGTTGAAGGCCGACTTCGCCAGCTTGTCGTCGCCCAGCAGGGTTCCTGCGATGACCTCGGCGGCCACATGGGCCTCGTGCACCGCCTTGTGGGCGAGCATGGGCTGGCCGACCAGATCGCCGATGGCGAAGATGTGCGCGACGTTGGTGCGCATCTGGATGTCGACCGGGATGAAGCCGCGGTCGGTCACCGCCACGCCGGCCTTGTCGGCGGCGATCTTCCTGCCGTTGGGCGTGCGGCCCACCGCCTGCAGCACCAGGTCGTAGGTGCCTTCGCTCTTCGTGCCGTCCAGGCCCTCGAACTGCACCTTGATGCCTTCCGGGGTCGCCTCGGCGCCGACCGTCTTGGTCTTCAACAGGATGTTGTCGAAGCGGTGGGCATTCATCTTCTGCCACACCTTGACCAGATCACGGTCCGCGCCCTGCATCAGGCCGTCCATCATCTCGACCACGTCCAGGCGGGCGCCCAGCGTCGAGTAGACGGTGCCCATCTCCAGGCCGATGATGCCGCCGCCGACGATCAGCATCTTCTTCGGCACGGCCTTGAGCGCCAGCGCGCCGGTCGAGTCGACGATGCGCTCGTCATCGGGGAAGAACGGCAGACGCACGGCCTGCGAGCCGGCGGCGATGATGGCGTGCTTGAACTTCACCACCTTCGTGGTGCCGGTCTTGTCCTGCGCCGTGCCGGTGGTCTCCTCGACCTGCACGTGGTACGGGTCGATGAAGGCGCCGTAGCCGCGCACGGTCGTGACCTTGCGCATCTTGGCCATCGCCGCCAGGCCGCCGGTCAGCTTGCCGATGACCTTTTCCTTGTGGCCACGCAGCTTGTCGATGTCGAGCTTCGGCGCACCGAAGTCCACGCCCAGGTCGCCCAGGTGCGAGACCTCGTCCATCACGGCGGCCACGTGCAGCAGCGCCTTCGACGGGATGCAGCCCACGTTCAGGCAGACACCGCCCAGCGCCGCATAACGCTCGACGATGACGACCTTCAGGCCGAGATCGGCGGCGCGGAAGGCGGCCGAGTAGCCGCCGGGGCCCGCGCCCAGCACCAGCAGGTCGCACTCCAGATCGGCCGCGCCGGCATAGCTGCCGGCCGGGCCGGCCGGGGCCGCCACCACGGCGGGAGCGGCCGCAGCCGCCACCGGTGCGGGAGCCGCGGCCGGAGCCGGAGCCGGCGTGGCCGCCGCGCCCTCGCCTTCGACCACCAGGATCACGCTGCCCTGGTTGACCTTGTCGCCGAGGGCGACCTTGATCTCCTTGACGAGGCCGGCCGTGGTCGACGGGATCTCCATCGACGCCTTGTCCGACTCGACCGTGATCAGGCTCTGGTCGACCTTGATGGTGTCGCCCGGCTTGACCAGGATCTCGATGATGCCGACGTCCTTGAAGTCGCCGATGTCGGGCACCTGCACATTGATCGTTGCCATCTCCGCGGGCCTCCGATCAGAGCGCGATGCGGCGGAAGTCCGCCAGCAGCGACGCGAAGTACACGTTGAAGCGGGCAGCGGCCGCGCCGTCGATGACGCGGTGGTCCCACGACAGCGACAGCGGCAGCGTCAGGCGCGGCTGGAAGGCCTTGCCGTCCCACTTCGGCTCGATCGAGCTCTTGCACACGCCCATGATCGCGACTTCCGGCGCGTTGATGATCGGCGTGAAGTACTTGCCACCGATGCCGCCCAGCGACGAGATCGAGAAGCAGCCACCGCTCATGTCGGCCGGGCCCAGCTTGCCGTCGCGCGCCTTCTTGGCCAGCTCGCTCATCTCCTGGCTGATCTGCAGGATGCCCTTCTTGTCGGCATCCTTGATCACCGGCACGACCAGGCCGTTGGGCGTGTCGGCGGCGAAGCCGATGTGGAAGTAGTTCTTCAGCACCAGCGTGTCGCCATCCAGCGACGCGTTGAACTCCGGGAACTTCCTGAGCGCGGCCACGGCGGCCTTGATCATGAAGGCCAGCATCGTGACCTTGACGCCGGACTTCTCGTTTTCCTTGTTCAGGGCGACGCGGAAGGCCTCCAGGTCGGTGATGTCCGCCTCGTCATGGTTGGTGACGTGGGGGATGACGACCCAGTTGCGGTGCAGGTTGGCGCCGCTGATCTTCTTGATGCGCGACAGGTCCTTGCGCTCGACCGGGCCGAACTTGGCGAAGTCGACCTGCGGCCAGGGCAGCAGACCCGGGAAGGCGCCACCGGCGGCCGCGGGGGCGGCGGCCGGAGCCTTGGCCTTCTGGGCCACGGTCTGGGTCGCACCGGCCATCACGGCCTTGACGAAGGTCTCGATGTCGGCCTGCGTGATGCGGCCCTTGGCGCCGGAACCCGGCACCTCGGCCAGCGGCACGCCGAGTTCGCGGGCGAACTTGCGGATCGACGGCGAGGCGTGCGGCAGACCCGGCGTCGGCGTGCCCGGCTGGTGGGCCGGCACGGCGGCTGCGGCCGCCACCGGTGCGGCAGCCGCGGCCACCGGGGCCGCAGCCGCGGCGACCGGTGCGGCGGCAGCGGCCACCGGCGCAGCAGCGACCGGGGCCGGGGCCGCCACGGCGCCGGCAGCGCCCTGCAGCACCGCCAGCGGCGTGCCCTTGCTGACCTTGTCGCCCAGCTTGACCAGCAGCGTCTCGATCACGCCGGCATGCGACGACGGGATCTCCATCGACGCCTTGTCCGACTCGACCGTGATCAGGCTCTGGTCGGCCTTGACGGTGTCGCCCGGCTTGACCAGCAGCTCGATGACCGCCACCGCATCGAAGTCCCCGATGTCGGGCACGACGATGGTCAGCGGCCCGGCCGCCGCGACCGGCGCAGCGGCGGCCACCGGGGCCGGCGCCGCGACGGCGGCGGCAGCCGGTGCCGGGGCCGGCACCGCGGCGGCAGGCGCCGGAGCCGGCGCTGCGGCGGCCGCACCCGCGACCTCCAGCACCAGCAGCAGGGTGCCTTCGCTGATCTTGTCACCCAGGCCGACCTTGAGCTCCTTGACCACGCCGGCATGCGACGAGGGGATCTCCATCGAGGCCTTGTCGGACTCGACGGTGATCAGGCTCTGCTCGGCCTTGATGGTGTCGCCCGGCTTGACCAGGACCTCGATGATCGCCACTTCCTTGAAGTCCCCGATGTCAGGGACCTTCACTTCAACCAGTGCCATGGATCGTGTCTCCGTGCGTCGTCAGGCGTACAGCGGGTTGATCTTGTCGACGTTCAGGCCGTACTTGGCGATGGCCTCGGCCACCGTGGCCACCGGCACCACGCCGTCATCGGCCAGCGCCTTGAGCGCGGCCACGACGATGTAGTGACGGTTGATCTCGAAGTGCTCGCGCAGCTTCTTGCGGAAGTCGCTGCGACCGAAGCCGTCGGTGCCCAGCACCTTGAAGGTGCGGTCCTTGGGGATGAAGGCGCGCACCTGGTCGGCGTAGCTCTTCATGTAGTCGGTCGAGGCGATGACCGGACCGGCGTGGCCGGCCAGCTGCTGCGCGATGAACGAGGTGCGGGGCGCCTCGGTCGGGTGCAGCAGGTTGAAGCGCTCGCAGTCCTGGCCGTCGCGGGCCAGCTCGTTGAAGCTCGGGCAGCTCCAGACGTTGGCCGAGACACCCCAGTCGGCCGCCAGCAGCTGGCGGGCGGCCATGCTCTCGCGCAGGATGGTGCCCGAGCCCAGCAGGTTGACGCGCGGGCCGGCGCCGGCCGCGGCCTCTTCCAGCAGGTACATGCCCTTGAGGATCTGCTCCTCGGTGCCGGCCTTCAGGCCCGGCATGGCGTAGTTCTCGTTGAGCAGGGTGATGTAGTAGAAGACGTTCTCCTGCTTCTCCACCATGCGCTTCAAGCCCGCCTGCATGATCACCGCCACTTCATGGGCGAAGGTCGGGTCGTAGCTGATGCAGTTGGGGATCGTGCCGGCCAGGATGTGGCTGTGGCCGTCCTCGTGCTGCAGGCCTTCGCCGTTCAGCGTGGTCCGGCCGGACGTGCCGCCCAGCAGGAAGCCGCGGGCCTGCATGTCGCCGGCCGCCCAGGCCAGGTCACCGATGCGCTGGAAGCCGAACATCGAGTAGTAGACGTAGAACGGGATCATGATCCGGTTCGACGTGCTGTAGCTCGTGGCTGCCGCGATCCAGCTGCTCATGCCGCCGGCCTCGTTGATGCCTTCCTGCAGGATCTGGCCGGCCTTGTCCTCGCGGTAGTACATGACCTGGTCCTTGTCGACCGGCGTGTACTGCTGACCCAGCGGGTTGTAGATGCCGACCTGGCGGAACAGGCCTTCCATGCCGAAGGTGCGGGCCTCGTCGACCAGGATGGGCACGACGCGCGGGCCCAGCGCCTGGTCACGCAGCAGCTGCGTCAGGAAGCGCACGTAGGCCTGGGTGGTCGAGATCTCACGGCCTTCGGCGGTCGGCTCGAGCACGGCCTTGAAGGTCTCCAGCGACGGGACGGTGAAGCTCTCCTCGGCCTTGGTGCGGCGATGCGGCAGGTAGCCGCCGAGGGCCTTGCGGCGCTCGTGCAGGTACTTCATCTCCGGCGTGTCGTCGGCCGGCTTGTAGAACGGGATCCTGGGCAGATCGGCGTCCGAGACGGGGATGTTGAAGCGGTCGCGGAAGGCGCGGATGTCGTCGTCCGTCAGCTTCTTGGTCTGGTGGACGGTGTTCTTGCCCTCACCGACCTTGCCCATGCCGAAGCCCTTGACGGTCTTGATCAGCAGCAGCGTCGGCTGGCCCTTGTGGTGGACCGCCTTGTCGTAGGCCGCGTAGACCTTCTGCGGGTCATGGCCGCCACGCTTGAGCGCCCAGATCTCGTCGTCGCTCATGTGGGCGACCATCTCGAGCGTGCGCGGATCCTTGCCGAAGAAGTGCTTGCGGACGTAGGCGCCGTCGTTGGCCTTGAAGGCCTGGTAGTCGCCGTCGACGGTGTCCATCATCAGCTTGCGCAGCGCACCGTCCTTGTCGCGGGCCAGCAGCTTGTCCCACTCGCTGCCCCACAGCAGCTTGATGACGTTCCAGCCGGCGCCGCGGAACTCGCCTTCGAGTTCCTGGACGATCTTGCCGTTGCCGCGCACCGGGCCGTCCAGACGCTGCAGATTGCAGTTGATGACGAAGATCAGGTTGTCCAGACCTTCACGCGCGGCCAGGCCGATCGCGCCCAGCGATTCCGGCTCGTCCATCTCGCCGTCGCCGCAGAACACCCAGACCTTGCGGTTGCTGGTGTCGGCGATGCCACGGGCATGCAGGTACTTCAGGAAGCGCGCCTGGTAGATCGCCATCAAGGGGCCCAGGCCCATCGAGACGGTCGGGAACTGCCAGAAGCCGGGCATCAGCTTCGGATGCGGGTAGCTGGACAGGCCCTTGCCATCGACTTCCTGGCGGAAGTGCAGCAGCTGTTCCTCGGTCAGGCGGCCTTCCAGGTAGGCGCGGGCGTAGACCCCGGGCGACACATGGCCCTGGAAGTACACGCAGTCGCCACCATGGTTCTCGCCCTCGGCGTGCCAGAAGTGGTTGAAGCCGGCGCCGAACATGTGGGCCAGCGAGGCGAAGGAGCCGATGTGGCCGCCCAGATCACCGCCATCCTCGGGGTTGTGGCGGTTGGCCTTGACGACCATCGCCATCGCGTTCCAGCGCATGTAGGCGCGCAGACGCTCCTCGATCTCGATGTTGCCGGGGCAGCGGGCTTCCTGGTCCGGCTCGATCGTGTTCACGTAGGCCGTGTTCGCCGAGAACGGCATGTCGACGCTGTGCTGGCGCGCCTCGGCCAGCAGTTGCTCGAGCAGGTAGTGCGCGCGCTCAGGACCTTCCTTGGCGATGACGGCTTCGAGCGCGTCGATCCATTCGCGGGTTTCCTGGGCATCGATGTCGGCGGGCAGCTGACCCGGGGCCGATTCGGGCTTGGCGGACATGCAGGGGTCTCCTCGTTCCAGAACGGGTGTGGGGCGATGTTTGCGGCGCGCAGTGTGACACGGAACCGGGCATTTTCCAAATGGCGCGACTTGATTTTGCAATATGGAATATTGGTGCGCCGCAGCAGTGCAAGACCAGGGTTTACCCTTTATTTCCGGGGATTCACGCCCCATAACAAGGCATCACAGCGGCCGGCCCGTCGGCCCCCTGCGCGGCCCTGCCATCGCGCACGGCGAGACTGCAGCGTGCCCCCCCTAGGTGTCGGGATAATCAGCGGATGATCGCCCCCGCTCCCGGACCCGCCGCGCACCCATCGGCGCCACCCCCCATGCGCCGCCGGCCGTTCGGCCGCTGGTGGCGCCAGCAGTCGCCGGCACGTCAGGACCGCTTCGTCACCCTGGCCCCGCTGGCCTCGGTGCTGCTGTTCCTGGCGGCCATCATCACGGCCTTCTGGTACCTGCGGAACGAGGAGATCGAGCGCGCCAGCGAATCGGTGCAGCGCGACACCGAGATCGCCCAGCAGCAGATCCGCCTGCGCCTGATCGAGCACCAGGAGCAGCTGGTGCGTCTGGCGCAGGAACTGGCCGCGCGCGAGGTCAGCGCGCAGGAATTCGACACGCTGGCCGCCGACTTCCTGCGCCGCCGGCCCGAGGTGCAGGCCCTGGCCTGGCTGGACGGCCGGGGCCGGGCACGGGCCCAGCAGCCCCCGCTGGAGTCCCGCGAGGACGGCGCGGCAAGCGCGCCCGGCCCGGCCGCCAGCCGACCGGCCGGCGCGCCCTCCAGTGCCGCATCCAGCACCGCCTCCAACGCCCTGACCCCGGCCGCGGCGCAGCCCGGTGCCGCCGCCTCGCCGGCGGCCGGCGCCTCGCACGGGGTCGTCGCCGCGCTCCCCGACAGCCCGCCGCCGGAGGCGGTGCGGCGCGGCCTGCGCAGCCTGCGCGACCTGCGTCAGCCGGTCTACACCGAGGCCTGGCAGACGCCGCAGGGCGGGTGGTCCTTCCAGCTGCAGGTGCCGCTGCTCGCCCGCGGGCTGTACGCGGGCGCGCTGACGGTCACCTACGGCGTCGACGCCCTGGTGCGCCATGTCGTGCCGACCGAGGTCATGCAGCGCCACCCGGTGCTGGTGCTCGATGCCGAGGGCCGCACGCTGGCCGGCGCCCTGCTGAGCCTGCCCGGCCAGGTGCGCACGCCGCCGCAGATCCTGCACGAGGTGCCGCTGGCGCCCACGGCCAACGGCCTGGTGCTGCGCGGCACCGGCTGGCGCAGCTCGGTCGGTCTGGTCGGCAACACGCTGTTCTGGATGGTGGTCGCGCTGTCCGGCCTGACGGTCTGGACGCTGCTGGGCAGCTGGCGCCATCTGCGCCGCCGCAGCCAGATCCAGGGCGCGCTGGTGCAGGAGACCAACTTCCGCCGCGCCATGGAGAACTCCATGCTCACCGGCATGCGCGCGATGGACATGGAAGGCCGCGTCACCTACGTCAACCCGGCCTTCTGCGCGATGACCGGCTACGGCGAGCACGAGATGATCGGCGGCCTGCCGCCCTTCCCCTACTGGCCGGCCGACCGCATCGAGGAGAACTCGCGCCTGTTCCAGCAGGAGCTGCAGGGCCGCAGCCCGGCCGGCGGCATCGAGGTCAAGGTCCAGCGCAAGAACGGCTCGATCTTCGACGCCCGCATGTACGTCTCGCCGCTGGTCGATGCCAAGGGCCAGCAGACCGGCTGGATGACCTCGATGACCAACATCACCGAGGCCAAGCGCATCCGCGACCAGCTCTCGGCCAGCCACGAGCGCTTCACCACCGTGCTCGAAGGCCTGGACGCGGCGGTCTCGGTGCTCAGCGTGCAGCAGGGCGAGCTGCTGTTCGCCAACCGCAGCTACCGGCTGTGGTTCGGCGCGGATGCCCGCGGCCACGGACAGCTGGCCACCGGCAGCCAGCCCAACCTCGCGATGGCCGGCGAGGCGGATGATGTCGACGGTTATGGCGGCCTGCCGACGCAGGAGCTGGCCAACCTGGGCGCCAATCCGCGCGAGGTCTACGTCGAGTCGCTCGACAAGTGGTTCGACGTGCGCAGCCGCTACCTGCAGTGGACCGACGGCCGCCTGGCCCAGATGCTGATCGCCACAGACGTGACGGCCCGCCGCCGCGCCGAGGAGCAGGCCGCCCAGCAGGCCGAGAAGGCCCAGGTCTCCAGCCGCCTGATCACCATGGGCGAGATGGCCTCCAGCGTGGCCCACGAGCTCAACCAGCCGCTGACGGCCATCAGCAACTACTGCAACGGCATGGTCTCGCGCGTGCAGGCGGGCACGATCGACAACGACGGCCTGATCGCCGCCCTCGAGAAGACCTCCAAGCAGGCCCAGCGGGCCGGCCAGATCATCCACCGCATCCGCAACTTCGTGAAGAAGAGCGAGCCGCAGCGCCAGGACGCCCAGGCCGCCGACATCGTCGAGGACGCGGTCGAACTGGCCTCGATCGAGCTGCGCCGGCGCAGCGTGCAGATCCAGACCTACGTCGCCCAGCGACTGCCGATGCTGCGCTGCGACCCGATCCTGATCGAGCAGGTGCTGATGAACCTGCTGAAGAACGCGGCCGAGGCGATCGACACCGGCCAGATGCCGCCGCCGCGCCGCCAGATCGAGCTGCGCGTGGTGCCGCGGCCGGACTCCGAGGACGGCAACGTCATCGAGTTCTCGGTCACCGACAAGGGCCCCGGCATCGCCGAGGACGTGATCAACCGGCTCTACGAGGCCTTCTTCTCGACCAAGGCCGAGGGCATGGGCATCGGGCTGTCGCTGTGCCGCTCCATCATCGAGTCGCACCAGGGGCGCATCCGGGCACGGAACCTCTACAATGGCGACCAGGTTTCCGGCTGCCAGTTCACCTTCACGCTGCCGGTCGGAAACTCTCCAACGGCATGAGGAGACAGACGCTGCCGACCGGAGTCGACCAGGCCCGGCGGCGCACGTGCCGTCTTCACGCGCCGCGTCCATCACGCACCGACCTTCCTCATGAGCCTGATTCCCAAGAAAGGCACGGTCTACGTCGTCGATGACGACGAGGCCGTTCGCGACTCCCTGCAGTGGCTGCTCGAAGGCAAGGATTACCGCGTCAAGTGCTTCGACTCGGCCGAGAGCTTCCTGTCCCGCTTCGACCCGCGTGAGGTGGCCTGCCTGATCGCCGACATCCGCATGGACGGAATGAGCGGCCTCGACCTGCAGGACCGCCTGATGGAGCGCAAGAGCCCGCTGCCCATCGTCTTCATCACCGGCCACGGCGACGTGCCGATGGCGGTGACGACGATGAAGAAGGGCGCGATGGACTTCATCGAGAAGCCGTTCAAGGAAGACGAGCTGATCGCCCTCGTCGAGCGCATGCTCGACCAGGCCCGCAGCGCCTTCAGCCACCACCAGGAACAGGCCAGCCGCGACGCGCTGCTGTCGCGCCTGACCACGCGTGAGGCCCAGGTGCTCGAGCGCATCGTCGCCGGCCGGCTGAACAAGCAGATCGCCGACGACCTGGGCATCAGCATCAAGACGGTGGAGGCGCACCGCGCCAACATCATGGAAAAGCTCAATGCCAACACGGTGGCCGACCTGCTGAAGATCGCACTCGGTGCGAACTCCACCGGCGCCGCCAAGGCCTGACCAGGGATCGCCCCCAACGCGCATCCTTCGCGTCCCCCCAGCGTTCCGGACGGACGCCGCCGGCCCTGCTCACGCAGGCCCGCGCCGTACCGGCCGCTGACGCCCCTCTCCCGAGCAGGCCGCTGTGAACCAGCGGCCTGTGTGCTTTCACGACAACACGAGACCCCTCATGACCGCACAACTGATCGACGGCAACGCCCTGGCCCGCCAGACCCGCGAGCGCGTGGCCGCCCGCGTCGCCGAGCTCGCCGCCCAGGGCTGCCAGCCCGGCCTGGCCGTGCTGCTGGTCGGGGAGGATCCGGCCTCGCAGGTCTACGTCAAGCACAAGGTCGCCGACTGCGAGGGCGTGGGCATGAAGAGCCTGCTGGAGCGCCACCCGGCGGATCTGGCCGAGGACGCGCTGCTGGCGCGCATCCGTGCGCTGAATGCCGATCCGGCCATCCACGGCATCCTGGTGCAGCTGCCGCTGCCGCGCCACATCGACGCGCAGAAGGTCATCGAGACCATCGACCCGGCCAAGGACGTCGACGGCTTCCACGTCGCCTCGGCCGGCGCGCTGCTGATCGGCCGCCCCGGCTTCAAGGCCTGCACGCCCTATGGCTGCATGAAGATGCTGGAGTCGATCGGCTACGACCTCAAGGGCAAGCACGCGGTGGTGATCGGCCGCAGCAACATCGTCGGCAAGCCGATGGCCCTGCTGCTGCTGGCGGCCAACGCCACCGTCACCGTCTGCCACAGCGCGACGCCCGACCTGGCCGCGATGACGCGCCAGGCCGACGTGGTGGTCGCCGCCGTCGGCAAGCGCAAGGTGCTGACGGCCGACATGGTCAAGCCCGGCGCCATCGTCATCGACGTCGGCATGAACCGCGACGAGCAGGGCCGGCTGTGCGGCGACGTCGATTTCGACGGTGTCAGCGAGGTCGCCGGCTGGATCACCCCGGTGCCCGGCGGCGTCGGCCCGATGACGCGCGCGATGCTGCTCGTCAACACGCTGGAAGCGGCCGAACGCGCCGCCGGCACGGCGGCCTGACCGGCCCCGGACCCGCCACCTGACGGACGGAGTCAGGGGCGGGCGATCCGGGCCCGACGGCTCGGGCATGGCGTGCGGCGGTCGACTCCGGCGGCTCTTGCAGACCGCGGAAACCGCCCGATATCCCCTGAACGCGCCGCGCGCATCCTCGGCACGATGATGCGCACCGATGGCGCCTGACGCACACTGCAGCGTCGGGCGCGATTCGCGCGCCGTCACCTCAACCCGGGAGCCCTCCTCGCCCATGCGCACCGCCAACCCCCTGCTCGACAGCACCGCCTCGCCGACCGACCTGCCGGACTTCGCCGCCATCCGGCCCGAGCACGTGGGCCCGGCTCTCGACGTGCTGCTGCCGGCCGCCGAGGCCGCGCTCGAGCAGGCCGTCGGCGCCGGTGCCGCAGCGGCCAGCGACGATGCGCAGGCCGACTACGAGCGGCTGTCGGCCGTGCTCGACGTGCCGCTGGAGCGGCTGAACCGCGCCTGGAACGCCGTCGGTCACCTCAACGCCGTCGCCAACACGCCCGAGCTGCGCGATGCCTACAACGCCAACCTCGGCCGCATCACCGAGTTCCACACCCGGCTGGGCGCCGACGAGCGCCTGTACGCCCGCTACAAGGCGCTGGCGGCCACGCCCTCCGCGGCCGCGCTCGCCGCGCCGCGCCGCCAGGCCCTGACGCTGGCGCTGCGCGACTTCCGCCTGTCCGGCGCCGAACTGCAGGGCGAGGCCAAGACCCGCTTCGCGCAGATCCAGGAGCGCCACGCCGAGCTGGCCCAGCAGTTCTCCGAGCACGTGCTGGACGCCACCGATGGCTATGCGCTGTACGTCGAAGGCGAGCGGCTGGCCGGCGTCCCCGATGACGTGCGCCAGTCCACCCGCGCCGCCGCCGAGGCCGAGGGCAAGGCCGGCCACAAGCTGACCCTGCACATGCCGGTCTATCTGCCGGTCATGCAGTACGCCGACGACCGTGCGCTGCGCGAGGAGCTCTACCGCGCCTACGTCACCCGCGCCAGCGAGTTCGGCCCCGCCGAACGCGACAACAGCGCGCTGATGGGCGAACTGCTGGCCCTGCGCACCGAGGAGGCCGTGCTGCTGGGCCTGGGCGACTACGCGACGCTGTCGCTGCTGCCCAAGATGGCCGACTCGCCCGCGCAGGTGACGGGTTTCCTGCGGGACCTGGCCACCCGCGCCCGCCCGCACGCCGAGCGCGATCTGGACGAGCTCAAGGCCCACGCCCGCACGCTGGGCCTGGACGACCTGCAGTCCTGGGACCAGGCCTGGGTGTCGGAGAAGCTCAAGGAGGCGCGCTACGCGTTCAGCGAGCAGGAGGTGCGCCAGTACTTCACCCAGCCGCGCGTGCTGCAGGGGCTGTTCGGCATCGTCGAGACGCTGTTCGGCGTGCGCATCCGCCAGGAAACCGGCGCCTCGGTCTGGCACGAGTCGGTGCAACTGTGGCGCATCGAGCGCGATGCCGCCCCGGGCACCCAGGGCGACGGCGCGCCGCAGTTGGTCGGCCGCTTCTACCTCGATCTGGCGGCACGGCCGGGCAAGCGCTCGGGTGCCTGGATGGCCGACGTGGTCGGCCGCTGGCGTCGCCCGGACGGCACGCTGCAGACGCCGGTCGCCCATCTGGTGTGCAACTTCGCGGGCCCGGGCGACGGCAAGCCGCCGCTGCTCAGCCATGACGACGTGATCACGATGTTCCACGAGTTCGGCCACGGTCTGCACCACATGCTGACCCAGGTCGACGAGCTGTCGGTGGCCGGCATCTCGGGCGTGGAATGGGACGCGGTCGAGCTGCCCAGCCAGTTCATGGAGAACTTCTGCTGGGAGTGGGAGGTGCTGTCGCGCATGACCGCCCATGTCGACACCGGTGAGCCGCTGCCGCGCGCCCTCTACGAGCGCATGCTGGCGGCCAAGAACTTCCAGAGCGGGCTGCAGACGCTGCGCCAGATCGAGTTCGCGCTGTTCGACATGCGCATCCACAGCGAGGCCGACGCCGCCGGTCGCATCCTGGCGGTGATGGACGAGGTGCGTGCCGAGGTCTCCGTCGTGCGCCCGCCGGCCTACAACCGCTTCGCCCACAGCTTCGGCCACATCTTCGCCGGCGGCTACTCGGCCGGCTACTACAGCTACAAGTGGGCCGAGGTGCTGTCGGCCGACGCCTATGCCGCCTTCGAGGAGGAAGGCGTGTTCAACCCGGCCGTCGGCGAACGCTTCCGGCGCGAGATCCTGGAGGCCGGCGCCAGCCGCCCGGCGCTGGACAACTTCAAGGCCTTCCGCGGCCGCGAGCCCCGCATCGACGCGCTGCTGCGCCACCAGGGCATGGCCGGCTGAGACCGGGGGGCGGTCCGCTCCGTGAGCAAAGGCTCACGCGGCCCGCGGCGGCCCGCGGCGCCCCTGCACGGCAGGCGCTAGAGTGCAGGCGTCATCCGCGCGCCCGTGCCGAGCTGCCCCGTGTTCCACGCCCACCGCTGTCTGCCCCGCCCTCCGCTGCGCCCGCCCCGTCCACCCTGTCCGCGGCACGGCCTGACGGGCCGGTGCGCCCCCCCTGCCCCGTCGACGCGTCCGGCCGCCCAGGTCCGGCCGTCCCGCCGGACATCGGTGGCCGCGCTGCTGTGCACCCTCGCGCTGGCCGGCACGGCGCTGCCGGCCGACGCGCAGTACAAGCAGGTCGACGAGAACGGGCGCATCAGCTATGGCGATCTGCCGCCGCTGGGCGCCCAGCCCAGGCCCGGCCAGACCCGCCGCGATCGGGTCGAGATCCACGACCGCCAGGCGCTGCCCGCCGAGCTTCAGCCGCTGGCGCTCAGCCATCCGGTCCTGCTGATCACCGCCCCCGACTGCCAGCCCTGCGACGCCGGTCGCCGGCTGCTGCAGGCCCGCGGCATTCCCTATGCCGAGCGCCTGGTGCTCTACCAGGAGGACGTGCAGCGCCTGGAGCAGCTGACCGCGGCCACCGACCTGCCGGTGCTGCGGGTCGGCCAGCTGTGGCAGCTGGGCTGGCTGGCCGAGGACTGGCAGCGGCTGCTGGACCAGGCCGGCTACCCGCGGCAGTCGCGGCTGAGCGCGCGCTGGACGCCGGCCAGCCCCCTGCCCCTGTCCAGCGGCCTGGCGCCGGACACCGAGGCGCCGCCCGCCGCGCGGCCCCCCAGCCGCGTCGATCTGCCCGAATCCACGCTGGGCCCGCTGCTGCGCTGAGCGGCGGCCGGCGCCGGAGCGTCAGCGGCAAGCTCCACGACGGCCCCCACGACGGCACCCGAGGCGCACCCCGACACCGCACCCCGCTCGCTGTCACGCCCGGCACCGCGCGCCCGCGCCACGTCCGTGCAGAGCGCCTCGGCAGGACCGCGCCTCAGGACCGCGCCGCCAGCACCCGCACCAGCCGCGGCACGATCTGGCTGCCCGCCCCCACCGCCAGCCCCATGATCGAGAACAGCATGCCGACGCCGAAGCCGGCCCCGGCCAGGCCGAAGATCAAGGGCAGCACGGCGGCCGAGGCATTGATCGTCATCGAGCGCAGCGCGATCGCCTCGCCATGGCGCGCGGCCGGCGTCAGCTGGTGCAGCGTGGCCATCACCATCGGCTGCACCGCGCCCAGGGCCAGCCCGAGCGCCATCGCGCAGGCCGCCATCGACAGCGCGCCCTGGCTCCACGGATAGACCAGGCACACGCCACCGGCGGCCACCATCGCCGTGCGCAGCACCGTCAGCGGCCGCACATGGTCGGCCAGCAGCGGCGCGACCGGCCGCACCAGCGTCACCGTCGCGGTGAAGCAGCCCAGCACCAGGCCGATGGTGCCGGCCGACAGCCCCCGCGCATGGCCGAGCAGCGGCACGGCGAAAGTGTGGACGTCCCAGGTCGCCGACAGCAGCGCGTTGACCGCCAGCAAGGCCGGCATGCCGGGCCGGCGCAGCAGCGCGAAACGGCCGCCGGCCGGATCTCGCGCGGCCGGACAGGCGGGCGGCGCCGGCCGCGGCTCGGGCGGCACCCGGGTCACCACCAGCGCGGCCAGCACCGGCAGCGCCAGCGTGCTGGCCGCGGCCCAGGCCCAGCCGGCATGGTCGATCAGCTGACCGATGCCGACCGGTCCCAGCACATTGGCCAGCGCCGGCGCCACGCCGACCCAGCCGAACAGGCGCAGCCGGCGCGCCGGATCGTCGCTCAGGCGGCCGGCGCTGCGCATCAGCGCGATCAGGCCGATGTTGGCGCCGGCACCGCTGGCCAGCGCGGCCAGCGCCTGCAGCGGGGCGCGCGCCTCGGCCCAGACGGTGGCCGCCCAGGCGCAGGCCGAGCCCAGCAGCGCGCACGCGATCGCCGCCCGCTGCGGCCGGTGGTAGCCGTGGCGATCGGCCAGGCGCCCGGCCGGCAGGGCCAGCAGCACCGGCAGCACCGCGAACAAGCCCTGCAGCAGACCGGCCCCCAGCGCGCCGCCCCCGTCGTCGAGCACCTGCAGCGGCAGCAGCAGGCGCACGCCGGCCATCTGCGCATGCAGCGCGACCTGGGCCGCGATCATCCAGACGACGACCGCGCCCAGGGCCGGGCCGGCATGGCCGGGCGACCTCACGCGCCGGCACCCGATCCGTCGGTCCCCGCCGACAGCGGCCCGGCCGGGGCCGGCAGCGCGTCGGCCGCGGCCTCGTCAGGGGGCAGCAACTGGGCCACGCGCGCCTCCGGTAGCGCCTCGACCGCCCGCAGCCGGCGCGCCATCGCCCGCGTGCGCACCTCGGCCGCGCCGATGCTGTTGCCCGCCTCCTCCAGCTTGCGGCGGGTGCGCGCCAGCACGTCGCCGAACTTGGCGAACTCGGTCTTGACGGCGCCCAGCACCTCCCAGACCTCGGCGCTGCGCTGCTCGAGCGCCAGCGTGCGAAAGCCCATCTGCAGGCTGTTGAGCAGGGCCAGCAGCGTGGTCGGGCCGGCCAGCAGCACACGGTGCTCGCGCTGCAGGGCCTCGCCCAGGCCCGGGCGCTGCAGCGCCTCGGCATACAGGCCCTCGGTCGGCAGGAAGAGGATGGCGAAGTCGGTGGTCCAGGGCGCCGCCAGATACTTGTCGCGGATGCGCCGCGCCTCCTGGCGCAGGCGCTGCTCCAGCGCGCGGGCGGCGACCTCGATGGCCGGCGTGTCGCCGCGCTCGCGGGCATCGAGCAGGCGCTCGTGGTCCTCGCGCGGGAACTTGGCGTCGATCGGCAGCCACAGCGCGCCGTCGGCGGCCGGCGCTCCGGCCGCGGCACCGGCCCCCGCGGCCTCGGCACCGCCGCGCCCCGGCAGCCGGATCGCGAACTCGACCCGCGCGCCGCTGCCCGGCACGGTCTCGACATTGACGCCGTACTGCTGCGGCGTCAGCACCTGCTCCAGCAGGGCGGCCAGCTGCACCTCGCCGAAGACGCCGCGCGTCTTGACGTTGCTGAGCACGCGCTGCAGCGCGCCGACGTCGCGCGCCAGCAGCTGCATCTCGCCGAGCCCGCGGTGCACCTGCTCCAGCCGCTCGGCGACCTGACGGAAGCTCTCGCCCAGCCGCGCCTCCAGCGTGGCCTGCAGCTTCTCGTCGACCGTCGCGCGCATCTGCTCGAGCTGGCGCGTGTTGTCCTGGCGCAGGCCGTCGAGCGCGCTGGCCAGGCCGCCGCGGATCTGGCCCAGCTGGGTCTGCAGCTCGGTGCGCAGCTCGGTCGCGCGCTGGGCCTGGCCCTCGCTGAGCGCCTGCAACTGGCTGCCCAGCAGCTGGCCGAAGCGCTGCAGGGCCTCGGCCTGGGCCTGGGCCAGCAGGCGGCTGGCGCCGTCCTGCGCCTCGCGAGCCTCGCGCGACTGCTGCAGCTGCTGGGCCAGGGCCTGCTGCTGGCCGTGGTCGAGCTGCTGCTGCAGCAGCGCCTGCTGGGTGCGCAGGCTGTCGATCTGGTCGTTGAGCGTGCGCGCCTGGTCGCCGTACTGGGCCTGCAGCGCGCGCTGGAACAGGCCGAGCGTGGCCTGCAGCTCCTGGCGCGTGGCGCGTTCGGCCTCGGCCTGGGCCTGGGTCTGCGCCTGCTGCAGCCGCACCAGCTCCTGGCGCTGGGCGGCGGCGAGCGCCTGCAGCGCGGCGGCATCGATGCCGGCGGCCGGACGCTCCGCCAGCCGCCAGACGAGAAAGATGAGGAGCGCCAGCAGCAGCAGCACGCCGATCAGCAGTGCCACCGCCAGCGTCGAGAGGACGGAGTCGGGCATCGGCGCATTGTCACGCGGGCCACGCCGGTGCCGCACGGCCGTGGGCCGATACGCCCGGACGTCCGCGTCCGCAGCCCCGGGGCCGCGGACGCCCTCAGCCGACGCGCGCCAGCACCTCGGGATTGAGGGCCGTCGGAGGCCGGCCGGCCTCCTCGCCGAGGCCGAAGACCGCGCGCAGGTTGCGCACGGCCAGATCGGCCATCGCGCGCCGCGTGCGCAGGCTGGCGCTGGCGATGTGCGGCGTCAGCACGACATTGGGCACCTGCAGCAGCGCCGGATGGACGGCCGGCTCGCCCTCGAACACGTCGAGCCCGGCCGAGGCGATCACGCCGCGTGCCAGTGCATCGGCCAGCGCCGCATCGTCGACCACGCCGCCGCGCGCGACATTGGTCAGCGTAGCGGTGGGCTTCATGCAGGCCAGCTCGGCCGCGCCGATCAGGTGATGGCTGGACGCGCTGTAGGGCACGACGATGACCAGGTGGTCGGCCGTGCGCAGCAGCGTGTCCTTGTCGACCCAGCGCGCACCGAGCGCGGCCTCGGTGGCCTCGGGCAGGCGGCTGCGGTTGTGATAGACCACCGGCATGCCGAAGCCGGCCGCCCCGCGCCGGGCGATCGCCTGGCCGATGCGGCCCATGCCCAGGATGCCGAGCGTGGCGCCGTGCACGTCGGCACCGGCCAGCAGGTCGTAGCGCCAGTGCTTCCAGCGGCCGGCGCGCAGGTAGTGCTCGCCCTCGGCGATGCGGCGCGCGGCGGCCATCATCAGCGCGAAGCCGAAGTCGGCGGTGGTCTCGGTCAGCACGTCGGGCGCGTTGCTGACCAGCACGCCGGCGGCCGTGCAGGCCGCCACGTCGATGTTGTTGTAGCCCACCGCCATCGTGCAGACGGCGCGCAGCGTCGGGCAGGCGGCGATCAGCGCGGCATCGACCGGCACCGTGCCGGCGACGAAGGCGCCGTCGCAGCCGGCCATCGCGGCGGCCAGCGCCGGGCCGCTCCAGTCGGCCGGCGTGTCGGTGCCGCAGGGCGCGACGACCTCGAAGTCCGCCGCCAGCGCCTGCAGCACCTCGGCGAAGATCGGCACGCCGACGAAGATGCGGGGACGCTGGCTGCGGGTGGTACAGGCCGCGGGGGCGACGGTCATCGGAAGCTCCTCGGAATGACGGGAACGATCAGGGGCAGACCCGGATCCGGGTCCGGGTCCGGGTCCGGCGGTGCGCCTCAGCGCATCCAGATCCAGGTCACGAGCGCGAACAGCGGCACCAGGATGCCGAAGGACCAGGCCATGTAGCCGAAGAAGCTGGGCATGGTCTGACCGCGGTCCTCGACGATGGCCTTGACCATGAAGTTGGGGGCGTTGCCGATGTAGCTGTTGGCGCCCATGAAGACCGAGCCGGCCGAGATCGCCGCCAGCGTCGAGGCCAGCGGGCCCATCAGCTGCACCGGATCGCCACCGGCCAGGTTGAAGAACACCAGGTAGGTCGGCGCGTTGTCGAGGAAGGACGACAGCAGGCCCGACGCCCAGAAATAGGCCCAGGGCAGCGGCTGGCCGTCGGGCCCGGTGACGGCACGCACCACCGCACCGAAGGCCCCGGCCTCGCCCGCCTTGAGCATGGCCAGCACCGGCAGCATGGTCACGAAGATGCCGACGAACAGCTTGGCCACCTCCTGCATCGGCGCCCAGCCGAACTGGTTGTCCTCGCGCACGGCACGCGACGTCAGCACCAGCGAGGCGAGGGTCACGGCCACCAGTCCGGCATCGCGCAGCAGGCTGGGCAGCGCCACCGCGACGCCGCCCAGCGTCACCTCGATGCCCGGCTTCCAGGTGCCCGACATCAGCACCAGGCCGACGATGGCGCCGAGCAGCAGGAAGTTCAGCCGGCCCTCGATCGACAGGCCCTGCGGGCTGTCCGGGGTCGGATCGACCGGCAGCACACCTTCCTTCGCGTACCAGTGGCGGTCGATCAGCCAGAACAGCGCCAGCAGCACGACCAGCATGAAGCCGGTCTCGGGCAGCAGGTGGCTGAAGGTCCAGCCGAAGTGCACGCCCTGCAGGAAGCCCAGGAACAGCGGCGGATCACCCAGCGGCGTCAGCGAGCCGCCGATGTTGCTGACGATGAAGATGAAGAAGACCCAGACATGGGTGGTGTGGCGCCGGTCGTCGTTGGCCCGCAGCAGCGGGCGGATCAGCAGCATCGACGCGCCGGTGGTGCCCATCAGGCTGGCCAGCACGGCGCCGAGCGCCAGGATGCCGGTGTTCAGCCCCGGGCTGCCGTGCAGATTGCCGCGCAGCAGGATGCCGCCGGAGACGGTGAACAGCGCCGTCAGCAGCACGATGAAGGGCAGGTACTCGCCCAGCACCATGTGCCAGAGCACGCCGGCGGTGGACGCGGGCCCGGCCTGCAGCAGATACGGCAGCACGAAGGCCGCCGCCCAGCCGGCGGCGATCTTGCCGTAGTGGTGGTGCCAGACCTTGGGCAGCAGCAAGGGCATCAGCGCGATCGACAGCAGCATGCCGATGAAGGGCACGGCCCAGGCCACGCCGAGGGCGGCGCCGTCGATCTCGGCGGCCCGCGCCCAGACCGGCAGCAGGCCGAGCACGGCACACAGGTGGGCCGGGCGCAGCCGGCGGCCCGGGCGGGCGGAGGAAGAGGCGGACAGGGGCATGGCGGACGACGGCGGGAGGCGGACCACGGAAAGGCGTGCGGGACGCCCACATCGGCGACCGGTGCACCCCGACCCCGGGACAGGACCGGGCAGGACCGGAGCGGCGCCGCGCGGGCGCGGCCGGCCGGCGTGGCATCCCCGGGCGGCGGCGGATTCTAGGGGCCGGTCTGCACGTGCGCGGCCCGGTCGGACCCGCCCCACCAGGCCGTCAGCGCCAGGCCGACGGTGCCCACCTGCAGCTCGACGGTGACATCGATGTCGTGGCCGTAGCCACCGGCCATGGTCACGGCCACCGGCACCCGCCAGGCCTGCAGCGCGGCGAACACCCGGCGATCGCGCTCGGCCAGACCCTCGGCGCTGAGCTTCAGTCGGCCCAGGCGATCGCCCTCGTGCGGATCGGCGCCGGCGAGGTAGAAGGCCAGCCCGGGCGCCCCCTGCTGCGCCTGCGCCGCCCAGGACTGCAGCAGCGCAGCATCGAGCGCGGCCAGGTAGTCGGCGTCGCCGGTGCCGTCGGGCAGGTCCACGTCCACATCGCCGGCCACCTTGCGGAACGGGAAGTTGCGCGCGCCGTGCAGGGACAGCGTGTGCACCGTCGGATCGCCCTGGAAGATCTCGGCCGTGCCGTTGCCCTGGTGCACGTCGAGGTCGATCACCCAGATGCGCAGCGCATCGCGCCGGCGCCGCGCGTGCTCGGCCTGCATCAGGCGCGCCGCCACCGCACAGTCGTTGAAGACGCAGTAGCCGGAGCCCTTGTCGGCCGAGGCATGGTGGGTGCCGCCGGCCAGGTGCACGGCCACGCCCTCGGCCAGCGCCGCCCGCGCGGCGGCGATGGTCGCGCCCACCGAGCGGCGGCTGCGCTCGACCATGCGCGGGCTCCAGGGAAAGCCGATCTCGCGCTGCTCGGCCGCGCTCAGCGTGCCGTCGCGCACGCGGGCGATGTAGGCCGGCGTGTGGACCAGGGCCAGCTCGCCGTCGCTGGCCGGCGGCGCCTCGATGACCGGCCACTGCGGCCACCGCGCCTCGACCCGCTCGCGCAGGCGCTCGTACTTGGGCATCGGGAAGCGGTGGCCGGCCGGCAGGTCCAGCGACCAGCGGCTGTTGCTGTAGATCTTCATCGCACGGACATTGTGCGGGCCCATGCTGGCGGTCGCCGTGGTGTGCCGGACCGCGGCACGGGCGCGCGCCAGCGTGTGGCACCCGATCGGTGCGGCAGGCCGGCAACACGTCTTTGTTGCAGCGCAACAAAAACACTTGCAAGCTGCCGCGGCGGCCGTATACTGGGGACCATGTTGCAGTGCAGCACGAGCTGGTCGAAAGATCAGGAGCAGTCCCCTCGGAGCCGCCTTGCACCCCACCGGTCCCCCCACTGATTCAAGGAGCAAAGCATGTCCTATCTGACCCCCGAGCAACTGAGCGCTGCAGCCAAGGCCAACCTCGAGACCCTCGTCGGCCTGACCGGCAAGGCCTTCGAAGGCGTGGAGAAGCTGGTCGAGCTGAACATGCAGGTCGCCAAGGCCGCCCTCAGCGAGAGCGCCGAGAACGCCAAGGCCATGCTGGCCGTCAAGGATGCGCAAGAGCTGATGGCCCTCCAGGCCAGCCTGCTGCAGCCGTCGGCCGAGAAGGCCGCCGCCTACAGCCGCCATGTCTACGACATCGCCTCGACCACGTCCGCTGAATTCACCAAGACCGCCGAAGCCCAGCTGACCGAGCTGCAGAAGAGCTTCGTCTCGGCCGTCGACGGCGCGCTGAAGAACGCCCCGGCCGGCACCGAGAACGCGGTCACCCTGGTCAAGTCGGCCATCACCGCCGCCAACAACGCCTACGAGAGCGTCAACAAGGCCGCCAAGCAGGCCGCCGAGATCGCCGAGGCCAACTTCAACGCCGTGACCACCACCGCGGTCAAGGCCAGCCAGGCCGCCAGCAAGACCGCGACCAAGCGCGCGGCCTGATCGGCCGGCGCGGGCGCGGAACCTCCGGGGACCGCACCCGCTCCATCACCCTGACCGGTGCCGGCCCGCGGGCGGCGACGGTCGTGTGTGTCAGGTTGTCTCCTCGGTACCGCCCTCTGGGTACCTTGAGCCCGATGGTTCCGCCATCGGGCTTTTTCTTTTTTCCGGCGGCCATTCGCGGGATCAGTCCTTTTCATAACCATATGGAATTGATATCCAATGAATGATTCGTTCCAAGTCTAAGAAGAGCTGACTACAGTCGCGCCTGCGCCGGACGCCGTCCAGCGCGCCTGACCCGAAGAAGCCCTGCCGTGAAGATCCGCGACCTCGACCACACCCCCACGGCCGTCAATGCCGAGCACGCCAGCCTCGGTCTGCCGCCGGTCGAACATGAGCTGATCGAGGCCGCCCGCCACCCGGTGCTGCGCGTCGCGATGTGGGCGGTGGTGGTGCTGGTGGCCGGCGCCGTCCTGACGCTGGGCCTGCAGCTGTTCAACCGCGATGACGGTGCCAGCGGCTGGACGCTGATCCGCGAGACGCTGGACAGCCGGGTGTTCTGGTCGGCCGTGGCCGTCGGCCTGCTGGCCCAGACCGTCGACGGCGCGCTCGGCATGGCCTACGGCATCACCAGCACCAGCTTCCTGCTGGCCACCGGCTCCAGCCCGGCCGTGGCCTCGGCCAGCGTGCACATCGCCGAGGTCTTCACCACCGGCGTCTCGGGCATCTCCCACATCAAGCTGGGCAACGTCAACCGCCAGATCTTCCTGCGCCTGCTGCTGCCGGGCATGGCCGGCGCCATCACCGGCGCGATGGTCGTCTCCTGGGTCGACGCGGCGCTGATCAAGCCCTGGATCTCGGCCTATCTGGCGCTGATGGGCCTCTACGTGATCAGCAAGGTCTTCCGCAAGATCCGCCCGCACCGCGGCGAGCCGCGCCACGTGGCCAAGCTCGGCCTGTTCGGCGGCTTCGTCGACGCGGTGGGCGGCGGCGGCTGGGGCCCGGTCGTGACCACCACCCTGGTGGGCACCGGCCATGACCCGCGCACGACCATCGGCTCGGTCAACCTGGCCGAGTTCTTCCTGACCTTCGTCTCGGCCGGCGTGTTCACGCTGCTGGTCGAGGAGACGCCCTGGCCCACCGTCGCCGGACTGGTCGTCGGCGGGCTGTTCGCCGCCCCGCTGGCCGCCCTGCTGACCCGCCATCTGCACACCCGCGTGCTGCTGGTGCTGGTCGGCACGGTGATCACCGGCATCAGCTGCTGGAACCTGTGGCGCGCGCTGGCCTGAGACACCTGCACGTCCGCACGCTCATCCCCCCAGGCCGGCGCCCGCGCATGGCCGATAATTTCGCCCCTTGTGATCCGCCGACGGCCGCGCCCGTCGCGGCCCGCGACGCCAGCGACCGCTGACCGGCCCGCCTGACCCTTCAGGCGACCGGTCGCGAGCCCGCCACCGAACCTCGCCTCCGCGTATGTACCAGTACACCGACTTCGACCGCCAGTTCGTGCGCGCCCGCGCCGCCCAGTTCCGCGACCAGCTGCAGCGCAACCTCAGCGGGGAGCTCGGCGACGAGGAGTTCCGTCCGCTGCGCCTGCAGAACGGCTGGTACATCCAGCGCCATGCCCCGATGCTGCGCGTGGCCGTGCCCTACGGCGCGCTCGGCGCCTTCCAGCTGCGCCAGCTGGCGAAGATCGCCCGCGAGCTGGACCAGGGCTGGGGCCACTTCACCACGCGCCAGAACCTGCAGTACAACTGGATCCCGCTGCCCAAGGCCGCCGACGCCATGGACCTGCTGGCCGAGGTCGACATGCACGGCATCCAGACCAGCGGCAACTGCATCCGCAACATCACCACCGATGCAATGGCCGGCGTGGCCGCCGACGAGATCGTCGACCCGCGCCCCTACTGCGAGGTGATGCGCCAGTGGAGCACGCTGCACCCCGAGTTCGCCTTCCTGCCACGCAAGTTCAAGATCGCCGTCTCCGGCGCCGTCGAGGACCGCGCGGCCATCGCCTGGCATGACGTCGGCCTGCAGCTGCTGAAGAACGCGGCCGGCGAGGTCGGCTTCAAGGTGCTGGTCGGCGGCGGCATGGGCCGCACGCCGATCACCGGCTCGGTGATCCGCGAGTTCCTGCCCTGGGACCAGATCCTGTGCTTCCTGGAAGCCATCGTGCGGGTCTACAACCGCTACGGCCGCCGGGACAACGCCTACAAGGCGCGCATCAAGATCCTGGTCAAGGCCGAGGGCCAGAAGTACTTCGACCAGGTCGAGGCCGAGTTCCAGCGCATCCTGAAGGAAGACGTCGGCGCCGGCCTGCAACTGATCCCGCAGGCCGAATTCGACCGCATCGCCGCCTGCTTCGCCCGCCCGGCCGCGGTGCAGCCCTGCGCCGCCGTGGCCGCGCCGGCCGACGCCTCGCCCGCCTACCAGCGCTGGCTGCAGCGCAACGTGATGGCGCATCAGGTGCCCGGTTACGTCGGCGTCCAGCTCAGCCTCAAGCGCGCCGGCCAGGCGCCGGGCGACGTCACCGCCGAGCAGATGGACGGCGCGGCCGCGCTGTCCGAGCAGTTCAGCTGCGGCGAACTGCGCGTCAGCCACGACCAGAACCTGGTGCTGCCCTACGTGAAGCAGGCCGACCTGCCGGCGCTCCACGAAGCCGCCAAGGCCGGCGGTTTCGCCACGCCCAACATCGGCCTGATCACCGACATGATCAACTGCCCGGGCGGCGACTTCTGCGCGCTGGCCAACGCCCGCTCGATCCCGATCGCCGCCGACCTGACCGAGCGCTTCGCCGAGATCGACGAGGCCTTCGACATCGGCGACATCGATCTGCACATCAGCGGCTGCATCAACAGCTGCGGCCACCACCACAGCGGCCACATCGGCATCCTCGGCGTCGACAAGGACGGCAGCGAGTGGTACCAGATCACCCTCGGCGGCTCCGACGGCTCGGCCCAGAGCGGCGACGCCGTTCCGGGCAAGGTGATCGGCCCGTCGTTCGCGGCCGACGAGGTCGGTGACGCGGTCGAAGCCATCATCGACACCTACCGGGCCCAGCGCGACAGCGGCGCCGAGCGCTTCATCGACTGCGTCAAGCGCCTGGGCCTCGCGCCCTTCAAGGCCGCCGCCGACGCCCAGCGCCAGACCACCGCCCGCCACTGAGGCGGCACCGGACCGAACGGACCCGAGGAACACCCCATGAAGTTCATCGACACCCATCACGACGCCTGGCACACCGCACTCGGCGAGGACGGCCCGCAGCCGCATCCGCAGGCCGCCGCCCACCTGCTGCTGACGCTGGAGCAGTGGCACGCCGTGCGCGAGACCTGGCCGGCCGGCATGGCCGTCGGCGTGATCGTGCCCAACACGACCGACATCGAGACGCTGGCCGCCGATCTGCCGCGCCTGTCGCTGCTGGTGCTGCAGTTCCCGAAGTGGGTCGACGGCCGCGCCTACAGCCAGGCCCGGCTGCTGCGCGCCCGCTGGCGCTTTGCCGGCGAGATCCGCGCCACCGGCGACGTGCTGGTCGACATGATGCCGCTGCTGCAGCGCACCGGCTTCGACGCCGTCGTGCTGCGCCACGACCAGAAGCGCGAGAGCGCCGAGCGGGCGCTGGGCTTCTTCCCCGGCCACTACCAGGGCGACGTGAACCAGCCCAGGCCCGCCTTCTCGCGCGATCTGGGTGCCGAGCTGACCGCCCAGCGCCAGGCCGCGGCCGACGCGGCCGCCGGCCAGGGCATCTGAGGCCAGCACCGCGCGCGGCACCGCACCGGGTGCCGCGCGCGGTGGCGGGCCCGGTCCGTCGCCGCCAGAGACACCTGAATTCCACCGTTATCCGCTGAGGAGCCCACCCATGAGCGCGATCGACCTCTACGCCCGTGCCACCCCCGGTTTCGACGACCGGGTGGCCAACGCCCTGAACGTGCTGCGCGAAGGCGCCGCCCGCCATCCCGGCACCGCGCTGCAATCGACCAGCCTGGGCGTCGAGGACATGGTCATCACCGACCTGATCGCGCGCCACGGCCTGGCCATCCCGCTGGCCACGCTGGAGACCGGTGCACTGCACGACGAGACGGTCGCGCTGATCGGCCGCATCACCGCCCACTACGGCCTGCCGGTCGAGGTGTTCCGCCCGGTGCAGGAGCAGGTGGTGGCCTTCGTGCAGGCCAACGGCGCCGACGCGATGTACCGCAGCCTGGAGCTGCGCAAGGCCTGCTGCGGCGTGCGCAAGATGGAGCCGCTGGGCCGCATGCTGGCCGGCCGCACCGCCTGGGTGACCGGTCTGCGCCGCGAGCAGAGCAACGCCCGGGGTGAGGTGCCCTTCGTCGAGCCCGAGACCCTGGCCGACGGCAGCCGCCGCGAGAAGCTCAACCCGCTGGCCGACTGGAGCTGGGCCGACGTCTGGACCTACGTCCAGCGCCACCAGGTGCCCTACAACCCGCTGCACGACCAGTTCATGCCCTCGATCGGCTGCGCGCCGTGCACGCGGGCGATCGCCGTCGGCGAGGACTTCCGCTCGGGCCGCTGGTGGTGGGAGCAGGACGGCGCCAAGGAATGCGGCCTGCACGTGAAGGCCGACGACGAAGCGGACGACAGCCAGGCCGCGGGCGAGGTCTCGATGCTGCCGCCGGCCGGCGCCGTCTCGCCGATCGGAGGCCGTCCGTGAGCCAGCACCTCAGCCCGACCGTCAGCACGCCGGTCGACCTCGACCGCCTGCTGCCCGAGCTGGACCACCGCCACCTCGACTGGCTGGAGGAAGAGGCGATCTTCATCCTGCGCGAGGTCGCGGCCTCCTTCGAGCGGCCGGGCCTGCTGTTTTCCAGCGGCAAGGACAGCTGCGTCGTGCTGCATCTGGCCGAGAAGGCCTTCAAGCGCCAGCTGAACGCCCGCGGTGAACGGCCCCGGTTCTCCGGCAAGCTGCCCTTCCCGCTGGTGCACGTGGACACCGGCCACAACTTCCCCGAGGTCATCGCCTTCCGCGACCAGCGCGTCGAGGAGATCGGTGAGCGCCTGGTGATCGGCCATCTGGAGGACTCGATCCGCCAGGGCACGGTGCGCCTGGCCCATCCGCTGGAATCGCGCAACGGCCACCAGACGGTCACGCTGCTGGAGACCATCGAGGCGAACCGCTTCGACTGCCTGATCGGTGGCGCCCGCCGCGACGAGGAGAAGGCGCGCGCCAAGGAGCGCATCTTCAGCCACCGCGACAGCTTCGGCCAATGGCAGCCCAAGGAGCAGCGGCCCGAGCTGTGGACGCTGTTCAACACCCGCATCCGCCCGGGCGAGCACTTCCGCGCCTTCCCGATCAGCAACTGGACCGAACTCGACGTCTGGCTCTACATCGCCCGCGAGAACATCCCGCTGCCCGGCCTGTACTACCGCCACGAGCGCCCGGTCATCCGCCGCAAGGGCCTGCTGGTGCCGCTGACCGACGTCACGCCACCGGAGGCCGGTGAGACGGTCGAGACGGCCACCGTGCGCTTCCGCACCGTCGGCGACATGACCTGCACCTGCCCGGTCGAGAGCACGGCCGCCAGCGCCGCCGACATCGTGGCCGAGACGCTGACGGTGACCGTCAGCGAACGCGGCGCCACCCGCATGGACGACCGCACCAGCGACGCGTCGATGGAACGCCGCAAGAAGGAAGGCTACTTCTGATCATGAGCGACACCGCGCCCACCACCGACCACCGCGCCCTGCGCTTCCTGACGGCCGGCAGCGTCGACGACGGCAAGAGCACGCTGATCGGCCGTCTGCTCTACGACAGCCGCGCCATCCTGGCCGACCAGCTGGAGAACCTGGAGCAGCGCGCCGCCGGCGAGGCGATCGACCTCAGCCTGCTGACCGACGGCCTGGAGGCCGAGCGCGAGCAGGGCATCACCATCGACGTCGCCTACCGCTACTTCGCCACCCGCCGGCGCAAGTTCATCATCGCCGACGCCCCGGGCCACGAGCAGTACACCCGCAACATGGTGACGGCCGCGGCCGGCAGCGACGCCGCCGTGGTCCTGGTCGACATCACCAAGCTGGACTGGCGCCGCCCGCCGGTGGCCCTGCTGCCGCAGACCCGCCGCCACGCGCTGCTGGCCCATCTGCTGCGCGTGCCGTCGATCGTCTTCGCCGTCAACAAGCTCGACGCCGTCGGTGACGATGCCGGCGCCGCCTACGCGGCCGTCGAGCAGGCGCTGCGGGCGTTCGCCCAGGAGGCCGGCATCGCCGTGGCCGCCGTGGTGCCGGTCAGCGCGCTGCGCGGCGACAACGTGACGCGCCGGCTGGACGCCGCCTGGTACGACGGCCCCTCGCTGCTGGAACTGCTGGAGCACCTGCCGACCACGCAGGAACGCACCGACGGCGCGCTGCTGCAGCCGGTGCAGTACGTGACCCGCGACGAGGCCGAGGACGGCGACGCCGGCATCAAGGGCTCCGGCCACCAGGCCCGCGTGTTCTGGGGCCGCATCGCCCACGGCACGGTGCAGATCGGCCAGGCGGTGCAGGTGTTCCCGAGCGGCCAGGGCGCGGTCGTCGCCGGGCTGCGGCGCGCCGGCCGCGAGGTCGACAGCGCGCAGGCCGGGGAATCCGCCGGCATCGTGCTGGACCGCCAACTCGACATCTCGCGCGGCGACTGGATCGCCAGCCCGGCCAGCCTGGGCGTGCACCCGCGCTTCAGCGCCACACTGTGCTGGCTGGACACCGAGCCCGCCGTGCCCGGCCGCAAGTACTGGGTGCGCCACGGCCACCGCTGGGTGCAGGCCCGCATCGCGCAGATCCGCCACCGGCTCGACATCCACACCCTGGTGCCGGCCGAGGCCGAATCGCTGCAGGTCAACGACATCGGCGAGGTCGTCATCGAGCTGCAGCAGCCGCTGCCGCTGGAGGCCTATGCGGACAACCGCGTGGCCGGCGCGATGATCCTGGTCGATGCCGCCAGCAACCGCACCAGCGGCGCCCTGCTGGTGCGCGCACCGGCCGACCCCGCCTGACCGGCCGGCTGAAGCCCCTCAGGATGACGTCGCACACCCCCCCGGCTCCGGCCACTCCGGATCACCCGCTGACCGCCCCGCTGGTCGACACCCTGCGTGCCGACGTGCCGGCCTGGCCGGCCCGCGTGGCCTTCATCGGGGCCGGCCCCGGTCAGGCCGACCTGATCACGATGCGCGGCGCACAGCGCCTGGCGGGTGCGCAGGTCGTGCTGGTCGATGCGCTGACCGACCCCGCGCTGCGTGCCCTGGCGCCGGACGCGCAATGGATCGACGTCGGCAAACGCGGCTTCGCCCATGCCACCGGCCAGGCGGCGATCAATGCGCTGCTGGTCGAACAGGCCGGTCTGCACCCGCGTGTGGCGCGGCTCAAGGGCGGCGATCCGTCGATCTTCGGCCGCCTCGAAGAAGAGCTGCAGGCGGTGCAGGCCGCCGGCCACGCGGTCGAGGTCATCCCCGGCATCAGCGCGGCCCAGGCGGCCGCCGCGCAGACGGCCCGCCCGCTGACCCGCCGCGGCCACGGCCGCAGCGTCAGCCTGAGCACGGCCATGACCCAGTTGGGCCGCCTGCAGGTCGGACGCAGCGCCGACACCGAGGTGTTCTACATGGCCGGGCGCCAGTTGCCGGCGCTGGCCGCCCAGTTGCTGGCCGCAGGCTGGCCCGCGGCCACGCCGGCCCTCGTCGTCTCACGCGCCGGCTGGCCCGATGCGCGGGTCTCGACGCTGACGGTCGCGGATCTGCCCACCGCCGCCGGCCTGCACGCGGGACGTCCGGCCGTGGTCACGGTCGGCGCCGGGGCGGCCGACGGCCGGTGCGCGGCGCCCGTCGATGGGCCAGACGACGGTACCGATCCGCCGTCGGACGCCTGATTCTTCCGCGCTTGCGCCAGCGCAAGCCCTTGCCCCAAGACCGGACTCGGGAGCCGCCCCAGTGCTCCCGCATAAAATCCGACCCTTTGCGATGCGGTCAACCGCGCCAGAGGGTCAGCCCGTCGGCCTCAGACTGCCAGTACCCCAACACCACACGATCATGACCCACGTCGTCACCGAAGCCTGCATCCGCTGCAAGTACACCGACTGCGTCGACGTCTGCCCCGTCGACTGCTTCCGCGAGGGCCCGAACTTCCTCGCCATCGATCCCGAAGAATGCATCGACTGCGCGGTGTGCATCCCCGAGTGCCCGGTGAACGCGATCATGCCCGAGGAAGATGTGCCCGGCGATCAGCAGGCCTACATCGCGCTGAACGCCGAACTGGCCAAGGGTTGGCCCAGCATCACCAAGCGCAAGGAACCCCTGCCCGACCACGCCGAGTGGAAGGACCGCACGGGCAAGCTGTCCGAGCTGATCAAGTAAGCCGACGGCAGCCCGCGGCGATGGCGCCCGCCCCGATCACCACCGATGTCCTGATCGTCGGCGCCGGCCCCGTGGGCCTGTTCCAGGTCTTCGAGCTGGGCCTGCTGGAGCTGCAGGCCCATGTCGTCGATGCGCTGCCCCAAGCCGGCGGCCAGTGCATCGAGCTCTATCCCGAGAAGCCGATCTACGACATTCCCGGCCTGGCCGAGGTCAGCGGCCGGGAGCTGACACAGCGCCTGCTGCGCCAGTGCGCACCGTTCAAGCCCGGGCTGCACCTGGACCAGCTGGTCACGCAGGTGCGCCCCCGCGAGGACGGCCGCTTCGATGTCGAGACGTCGGCCGGCACCCGCTTCGATGCAGGTGCACTCGTGCTGGCCGCCGGCGCCGGCGCCTTCCTGCCACGCGAACTGAGGCTCACCGGCATCGAGCACCTGGCTCCTGGCCAGTTGCACCAGCGCCGCCTGCCGCAGCCCCTGCCCGACGACCTCGACGGACAGCACGTCATCGTGCTGGGCGACGAGGACGACGCGCTGACCCAGGCCTGCGACCTGGCCGACGACGGCCGCTGCGCCCGCGTCACCCTGCTGCACCGGCGCGACCAGTTCCGCGCCAGCGATGCGCTGCAGGCCCGCCTCGCGGCCGCCCGCGGTGCCGGCCGCCTGCACTTCGTCGCGGCCCAGCCACTGGCCCTGCACACCACCGACGACGGCCGCAGACTGCAAGCCCTGCAGGTGATCGACGCCGATGACCAGGAAACCCGCCTGGAGGCCCAACGCCTGATCCCGCTGCTGGGCCTGAGCCCCCGCCTGGGACCCTTGGCCGACTGGGGCCTGGCCCTGCAGCGCAAGCTGCTGCCGGTCGACACCGCCCGCTACGAGACCGCCCATCCCGGCATCCATGCCGTGGGCGACATCAACACCTACCCCGGCAAGCGCAAGCTGCTGCTGTGCGGCTTCCACGAAGCCACGCTGGCGGCCTTCGCCATCGCCGAGCGCCTGCGGCCCGACCAGCGCATCCTGCTGCAGTACACGACCACCAGCCCGCGTCTGCACGAGCTGCTGGGCGTGCGCCCGCAGGTCACGGCGGACAAGGCCTGAGCCGTGGCGCGGAACCGGCTTCGCGCCGAATCCCTGAAGCGCCTGAAACCCCTGAAGCCGTCCGTTTGCAGACCGTCGAATTTTTTCACCGCGGCTGTTGACGTCCCCGAAGAATCCAGCATATACTGCTAGCTTCTGTTCCCCGATAGCTCAGTCGGTAGAGCGCCGGACTGTTAATCCGTAGGTCCCTGGTTCGAGCCCAGGTCGGGGAGCCAAGAACAGAACACGCACGCAGCGCCTCACGGTGCGCGATGCGCGATCAAGACGACCGGTCGCCACCGTATGGCCGGTCCGACATACAAGATCTGCACAAGATCCCTTCCCCGATAGCTCAGTCGGTAGAGCGCCGGACTGTTAATCCGTAGGTCCCTGGTTCGAGCCCAGGTCGGGGAGCCAAACAGCCACCTCGCGGTGGCATCGAAGGCCTTGCAGCGATGCAAGGCCTTTTTGTTTTGCGCACGCCCGACGACGGCATCCGCCAGCAGCAGCGGACACATCATCTCCGGGTGACGTGCGCCAGGGCGGCGGATCGAACGATGCCGCCGCCCCGCCCTCACGACCTCAGCGCTTGGGCCCGAAACCCGGCATGCCGGGGAAGAACGCGCCCTTCTGGAACTGCTCCTGCATCTGCGTGAAGAGCGCCTTGCTCTGCTCGACGTAGCTGCCCATCAGTCCCTGCATCAGCGGGTTCTGGGTTCCCATGAACTGGGCCCAGGCCTCGGGCGTGTAGGCCTTGGGGTCGTACAGGCCCTTGCCCTGCTCGGCGAAGCGGTTCTGCAGATCGACGAAGGTCTGCAGGTTCTTCTCCAGGTAGGAGCCGGCCATGCCCTGCATCGCGTGACCGTAGAAGCGGATGATCTGCGCCAGCATCTGGGTGCTGAACATCGGCATGCCGGCGGTCTCTTCCTCGAGGATGATCTGCAGCAGGATGCTGCGGGTGATGTCCTCGGTGGTCTTGGCGTCGCGCACCTCGAACACCTCACCGTCGAGCACCATCTGCTTGACGTCCTGCAGCGTGATGTAGCTGCTGGTGCGGGTGTCGTAGAGGCGACGGTTCGGATACTTCTTGATCACGCGGCCGCGCGCGCCGGCCGGCGCCTCGTCGGCAGCGGGCGAGCCGGGAGCAGGCGCTTCGGCATTCTCGGCATCGGCTTGCGCCTGCGCCGCGGCGAGTTCGGGGTCGTGGGCAGCGCTGGCGCTGGCAGTATCGGTCTGGGCAGCGCGACGGCGGCTGGGCATGGTCTTCTCCTGATGCAATGCAGCACCATTCTAAGGAGCGGGCCGAGGACCGACGGTCGCGGGCAAACCCCCGGACGACGGAGCGTCCTGCGCCGCGTCAAGCCCGGCGGAAACGGCCGACCTGAGGGGCGCACAGGAGGGCGGCAGGCAGGCAGCACGCAGCAGGCCGCCGTAGCCCGTCGCTCAGTCCGTGGACTGCGCCTTGCGCAGCGCCAGCGCGTTGATGCAGTAACGCAGGCGACTGGGCGGCGGACCGTCAGGAAAGACATGGCCCAGGTGCGCGTCGCAGACGGCGCAGGTGGTTTCCACCCGCACCATGCCGTGGCTGTGGTCGGCGTGGTAGGCGATGGCCGCAGGCTCGGCCGGCTGGGTGAAGCTCGGCCAGCCACTGCCGCTGTCGAACTTGGTGTCGGCATCGAACAGCAGGCTGCCGCAACACACGCAGTGGTAGCGGCCGGGCTCGAAGCGCTCGCACATCGGCGAGCTGTACGGCGGCTCGGTGCCGGCGCGACGGGTCACCTGGTACTGGGCCGGGCTGAGCTGCTGCTGCCACTGGGCGGGGCTGCGCTCGTCACGGCGGGCGGGGGGCCGGTTGCCGTCACGTGCGAGGCGCAGCACCTCGCTCCAGTCGATGAGGTCGCCTGTCGCGTCCATGGTGTGTTTCCTTCCTGGCGGAATCAGGGGATGTTGGCGGACTCAGGTGCCGCAGAACGTGCGGTACATCGCCGTGGCCTGCGGCGGCGCCGGCTCGGCCCAGTCCTGCAGGCCATCGCGCTCGGTGTACGGATCGCGCAGCACGGCCAACAGGGCGAGCAAGGGTGCCAGATCAGCCCGCTCCACCGCCGCATCGAGCGCAGGCTCCACGCGGTGGTGGCGGGCGATGTAGAGCGGGTTGACGCGGTCCATCGCGGCCGCGGCGGCGGCCGTCGCCTCGGTTCCGGCGTCGGCATCGGCCCAACGCACGCGCAGGCGCACGAGCCAGGCCCGCACATCGGACGGCAGGCCGTCGGGCTCCGCCTGCGGCTCCGGGATGAGGCGGGACGGATCAACCGACCCGCTGAACAGCGCGCACCAGGCTGGCGCATCACCGCGGCGCAGCGCCGACAGGCGGCGCCAGCCGAGCGTGTGATCGACACGGTGGCGGGTCAGCAGCTGCTCCAGATCCTGCAGCAAGGCACGGTCGACAGCGTCGGCCGCCTCGGCCGCGGCATCCGTGACACTCGGCGGCATCAGACCCGCCTTGGCACGATGCACGGCCAGCCATTCGGCCGCGTACACCGCCGTCCAACCCTGGACGATGTCGGTGGCGGCGGCGATGGCCGCGTCCTCGGCATTGCCTGCCGCGATCGCCGCCGCAGCGGTGGGCGTCGCCAGTTCTTCGGCGATCAAGGGCAGCAGCGCCTCGGCCAGGCGGGCCAGGTTCCACGGCGCGATCTCGGGCTGGCGGCCGTAGGCATAACGGCCTTGATGATCGATCGAGCTGAAGACGGCATCGGGATCGTGGACCTCCATGAAGGCGCAGGGACCGAAGTCGATCGTCTCGCCCGAGATCGTCATGTTGTCGGTGTTCATCACGCCGTGGATGAAGCCCACGCCCATCCATTGCGCCAGCAGGCGGGCCTGGCGGTCGCGCACCGCGCGCAACAGGGCGAGCGCCGGTCGCGCATCGCCGCGCAGCGCCGGATCGTGGCACTCGATCGCGTGATGCACCAGCTTGCGCAGCATCGCCGTCTGGCCGCGCACGGCGAAGAACTGGAACGTGCCCACCCGCAGATGACTGGCCGCCACACGGCTGAGCAGTGCGCCCGGCAACGGGCGGTCACGGCGCACCGTCTCGCCGGTGGCCACGGCGGCCAGCACACGGGTGGCCGGGATGCCGAGCGCATGCAGCGCCTCGCCGAAAATCACCTCCCGCAGCACCGGGCCGACGGCGGCCTTGCCATCCCCGCCCCGCGAGAACGGTGTGCGACCGGAGCCCTTGAAGGCCAGATCCCGGCGCTGGCCATGGACATCGATCCGCTCGCCCAGCAGCAGCGCGCGACCATCCCCGAGCTGCGGCGAGAAACCGCCGAACTGATGGCCTGCATAGGCCTGGGCCAGCGGCCGTGCACCGGCCGGCACACGCTGCCCCGACAGCATGGCCAGGCCTTCGGACCGGCGCAGCAGGGCGGCATCCAGCCCCAGCTCGGCGGCCAGCCCGTCGTTGAGCCACAGCAGCACGGGTGCCGGCGGCACATCGGGCGTGACGGCGATCCAGGCCCCCTCCAGCGCCTCGGCATAGCGGTGCTCGAAGGCGATGGCGTCAATGGCGGCGCGATCGGTGACGCGATCAGGGACGCGATCGGTGTCGCTCATGCGACGCCACCGGCGGGATGAACATCCGAGCCGCCGGCCACCGACCCATCCAACACCCAGTCCGGCCGTACCCAATGGCAGGTGTAGCCGCCGGGATCGCGCAACAGATAGTCCTGGTGCTCGGGCTCGGCCTCCCAGAAATCACCCGCCGGCGCCAGCTCGGTGACGACCGGCCCCGGCCAGCGGCCCGACGCGTCGACCGCGGCGACCACCTGCAGGGCCGTCTGGCGCTGGGCGTCGTCGAGCGTGTAGATGGCCGAGCGGTAGGCCGGCCCGCGGTCATGGCCCTGGCGGTCCGGCGTGCTGGGATCGTGGATCTGGAAGAAGAACGCCAGCAGGCGGCGGTAGGACAGACGCGCCGGATCGAAGACGATCTCGACCGCCTCGGCATGACGCCCATGGTGGCGGTAGGTGGCGTGCGGCACGTCGCCACCGCTGTAGCCACAGCGCGTGGCCAGCACGCCGGGCAGGCGGCGCAGCAGGTCCTGCATGCCCCAGAAGCAGCCACCGGCCAGCACGGCCGTCTCGGCGCCGGGCACGAGGGTGAGGCGGCCGGGGGCCGGGGCAGGCAGAGGACGGGGCGCAAGCGGCATGGGGCGGAACTCCTGGATCAGCGCGCTGCGCGCCGGACGCCCGACAGTGGGCGAGACGGGCGCAGCCGGCGCAGCAAGGCCCGCAGTGTGCCTGCAGGACCAAGCACCCGTGGCACGCCCGGGCTTGGGCGCACTCTGCGCCCGGGCCGCACGGCATGCGGACATCGGCCCGGACACACGGCAGACGCACCGCCCGCGCGCCCACCCGGCAGCGCATCCCCCGCCATCACGCCCCCGTGAAGGCGAAGCGGAAAAGAAAAAACCCCGGCCGCTTGCGCAACCGGGGCATTTCCAGGGCCGACGAAACACCTGTTGAAGATGCTTGCCGCCACTACGTTGGTAGGCGCGATTGGACTCGAACCAACGACCCCCACCATGTCAAGGTGGTGCTCTAACCAGCTGAGCTACGCGCCTGAAGTCAAGCCAGGACTATAACATGCAAACTCAGGGTCTTCACCGACATGCAGAAGATTTTTTCTGCCGCGGCGTGTGCCCCGAACCTGCAAGCCATCGACAAACCCTTCATTGCTGCGGTTGCAGCATGATGGATCTGCCGGACACGGGGACTGGTCATGCTCCCGTGACGGACATCCCGGGGTGTTGCCCTCCCGCGATGCAGCCTCCAGCTTCATGATCTCCTTGCGGAGATCCTTCCCAGGATCCAGAACGGCAGGACCGGGGTCCTGCGGTGCTTGGTAGGCGCGATTGGACTCGAACCAACGACCCCCACCATGTCAAGGTGGTGCTCTAACCAGCTGAGCTACGCGCCTGGGAAGCCTTGCACTATAGCATGTGTTTTGAAGAACGCAACAGTCCCCGTCGAGAAATCAACAGGGACTCCGGTTCAGCGGCGCCGCACCTGGCGCACGCCGGGCACCGACTGCACATGGCGCAGCACGGCCGGCAGCCGGGCCGCATCGGCGAGCTCGACGGTGAAGGTCATGAAGGCGGTGCGGCCGGTGGCGCTGCGCAGCGACTGGGTGTGCACGGCGATGACGTTCATGCGCTCCTTGCTGAACAGCTCGCTGATGTCGCGCAGCAGGCCCGTGCGGTCGCCCGCCTCGACCAGCACGTCCACCGGATAGACCGCGTCACGGTCGGCGGGCCGCTCGCCCCAGGCCACGTCGATCACGCGGTCGGGCTGCTGGGAGCTCATGTGGACGAAGTTCGGGCAGTTGCAGCGGTGCACGGCCACGCCCTTGCCGCGGGTGACATAGCCGCCGATGGCGTCCGGCGGCGCCGGACGGCAGCAGCGCGCCAGCTGCGTCAGCAGCGAGTCGACACCGACCACCAGCACGCCGCCACGGCCATCGCCGGCCCGCGCGCGCTTGAGCGCCATCGCCGCGGCCTCGCGGCCGGCCAGACTGTCGGCACCGGCCACATCGCCGGGCTCGGCGACCGGCGCGGCGGGCGGACGCAGCAGCAGCTCGATCGGGCGCAGCGGGTACTCGTCCTTGCCGACGATCTCGAACAGCGCGTCGGCACTGCGGAAGCCCAGCTGCGCGGCCAGGTCCTCCAGCCGCATGGCGGTGCGGCCCTCGCGCTGCAGCACCTTCTCCACCGCCTCGCGGCCACGGGCGATCGTCGCCTGCTGGGCGCGGGCGTTGAACCAGGCGCGCACCTTGGCCCGTGCGCGCGGGCTGTTCAGGTAGCCGAGCTCGGTGTTGAGCCAGTCCAGCGAGGGGCCGCCCTCGCGCACGCTGATGATCTCCACCGTCTGGCCGTTGGCCAGAACCGTGTTGAGCGGCACCATCTGGCCGTCGATCCGGGCGCCGCGGCAGCGGTGACCCAGATCGGTGTGCACCGCATAGGCGAAATCCACCGGCGTGGCGTCGACCACCAGGTCGATGACGGTGGACTGCGGGGTGAAGACGTAGATGCGGTCGTCGAAGGTGCCGAGCGGATCCTCGGCGGCCGCTGCGGCACGGCGCGGCGGCGCGCTCTCGCCGGGCGCACCGACGGACGCCGCCGGCGACGGCGCGCCACCGGGCGCGTCGTCCGCCACGGGGGCCTCGGCCGTGCCCGCGCCGGCACGGGCGCTGCGCACATAGTCCCGCTCCCAGGCCAGCAGCTGGCGCAGCACGGCCTTGCGGGCCTCGGCCACGCGCTCCTCGAACTCGCCGGCGGCGCTGACGCCGGCATAGCCACGGGTGCCCGCCTCCTTGTAGGCCCAGTGGGCGGCCACGCCGTGCTCGGCATGGTCGTGCATGGCGGCGGTGCGGATCTGCACCTCGACCGGGCGTCCGTCGGGGCCGGCCACCACGCTGTGCAGGCTCTGGTAGCCGTTGGGCTTGGGACGGGCGATGTAGTCGTCGTACTCGCCGGGCAGCGGGTTCCAGTGGCTGTGCAGCGTGGCCAGCACGCCGTAGCAGGCCGGCACGTCGGCGACGATCACGCGCAGGGCGCGCACGTCGAAGATGCGCTCCAGCCCCAGGTTCTTGCCCCGCATCTTCTTCCAGATGCTGTAGAGGTGCTTGGGCCGGCCCTGCACCTCGGCCGGGATGTCGGCCTCGGCCAGCAGCGCGGCCAGCGCGGCGCGGGTGGACTCGATGCCGCTCTCGCGCTCGATGCGGCGCTCGGCCAGCGCGCGGGCCACGGCCTTGTAGTCGTCGGGCTGCAGGAAGCGGAAGGCGAGGTCCTCCAGCTCCCACTTGATCTGCCAGATGCCCAGGCGGTTGGCCAGCGGCGCGAACACCTCCTGCGTCTCGCGCGCCAGCAGCAGCGGGCACGGGGTCTTGCTGGCCGCGTACCAGCGCAGCGTCTGCAGCCGGCTGGCCAGGCGCAGCAGCACCACGCGCAGGTCGCGGCTGAAGGCCAGCAGCATCTTGCGCACCCGCTCGACCTGCTGGGCCCGGGCCTCGGCCTCCAGCCGGGCCTCGCGTGCGGCGCGCTGGATCTGCACCAGCTTGCGGGTGTGGCTGACCAGCCCCGCATAACCCTCGCCGAAGGCGCGTGCGATCACCTCCTCGGGCTTGTGCAGATGGTCACCGGCATAGACCAGCCAGGCCGCGGCGGCCATGTCCGGGGCCGCACCGATGCCCAGCAGGATGGCGGCCACGCCGGCGGCGTGCTCGGCCGCGTCCTCGCCGGTGTCCAGCGGCTGGCCCTGCAGCAAGGGCAGCGCGAAGGCCTGGGCGCGCGACAGCAGGCGGATGCCCTCGTCGTCCGCGCTGGCGCCGGCCGATGGCGCGCCCGCCGGCAGAGGGCCGGCGTCCGGCACCGGGCTGTCGGAAGTGGCGCCGGCTGGCGTGGTGGGCCCGCCGGCCGGCCCGTGGCCGTGGGCCGGTGTGGCCGGCAGGCGCACGCCGACGGCCTGCACGATGGCGGCCGGATGGCCGCCCAGCGTCGTCGATCCGGTCTTCATGCCTGGGCGAGGAAAGCCAGCACCGGCTCCTGTTGATCCGGCTGCACCAGCGTGGGCGCATGGCCGACGCCGTCGAACTCCACCCGCCGGGCGCGCGGGCCGCGTTCGCCCATGGCCTGGGCGGTGGCCGCGCTCAGCAGGTCGGAGGCGGCGCCGCGCAGCAGCAGCACCGGGCAGGTGATGCGGTCCCAGGCGGCCCACAAGGCGGCCTCGCCGGCGGCGGCCAGCTCGGGCGTCAGCGCGCGGAAGGCCAGGCCGATGGCCGGGTCGTAGTGGCTGCGCCAGCCGTCGTCGCCCTGGCGCAGCTGCGGGCGGCACAGCGCGCGCCACTGCTCGGGCGTGTGCGGGCCGAAGCCCTGGCTGACCGACCACAGCGCGTCGATGGCCGTCTGCTCATCCGGCCAGCGCACCGGCAGGCCGACGAACTGGCCGATGCGCTGCAGCGCGCCCCACTCCAGCGCCGGGCCGACATCGTTGAGCACCAGCGAGCGCAGCGGCGCGCCGGCCAGCGCGGCCACGCCCAGGCCGATCAGCCCGCCCATCGAGGTGCCGACCCAGTGCAGCTCGGCCGCCTCCAGGCGGGCGATCAGCGTGACCATGTCGGCCACGTACTGCGGGATCGCGTAGCCGGACGGATCGGCCAGCCAGTCGCTGTGGCCGCGGCCGACCACGTCGGGACAGACGACGCGGAAATCCGCACTCAGGCGCTGCGCCAGCGCGTCGAAGTCCCGCCCCTGGCGGGTCAGGCCGTGGACGCAGACGACCACCCGCGCGTTGGCGGGGTCGCCCCACTCGTGGTAGGCCATGCGGTGCAGGCCGCGGGCATCCAGGCACTGCACATGCTTCAGGCGCGGTTCGTTCATGTCAGGTGGCAACCAGTGTCAGCCCCCTATCATCGCCGCAAAGCGGCCCGGTTTGCACCGGCCACCCTCCCCTGACCCTCGCAAGGAGATGCTCCCATGCTCACAGGAAAGACGGCCCTGGTCACCGGTTCGACCAGCGGCATCGGGCTCGGAATGGCGATCACGCTGGCCAAGGCCGGCGCCAACGTGATGCTCAACGGCTTCGGTGATGCCGAGGCGGCCAAGGCCGAGGTCCAGGCCGCCGCCCGCGGCGGGCGCGTCGGCTACCACGGTGCCGACATGAGCCGGGCCGACCAGATCGAGGCCATGGTGCGCGCCTGCGAGGCCGAGTTCGGCGCACTCGACGTGCTGGTCAACAACGCCGGCATCCAGCATGTGGCGCCGGTCGAGGAATTCCCGGTCGAGCGCTGGGACGCGATCATCGCGATCAACCTGTCCAGCGTCTTCCATGCCAGCCGCGCCGCGCTGCCGGGCATGAAGCAGCGCGGCTGGGGCCGGATCATCAACGTGGCCTCGGTGCACGGCCTGGTGGCCTCGGCGCAGAAGTCGGCCTATGTGGCGGCCAAGCACGGCGTGGTCGGCTTCACCAAGTCGGTGGCGCTGGAATGCGCGACCACCGGCGTGACCGTCAACGCGATCTGTCCGGGCTGGGTGCTGACCCCGCTGGTGCAGAAACAGGTCGACGCCCGTGCCGCGGCCGGCGGCATCAGCGAGCCCGAGGCACGCAAGGCGCTGCTGGGCGAGAAGCAGCCCTCGCTGCAGTTCACCACGCCCGAGCAGTTGGGCGAGCTGGCCCTTTTCCTGTGCAGCCCGGCCGGCGACAACATCCGCGGCGTGGCCTGGAACGTGGACGGCGGCTGGGTCGCCCAGTGAGCACCGGCCGGGCGCCGTCCTGCGCCGCACCGGCCTGCGGCCGCCCCCGTCAAGGCCCGGCCAGCCGCGGCTGACGCGGGCCGCACGGCCGCATCCGCGCGCTCAGCGCGGTGACAACTGCACGCTGCCGTTGACCTGCACCGACACCGTGGCCTGGCCCGGTGCCACCGGTGGCGCGGCGTCGGCCATCTCGGCGCGGACGGCCATGCGCAACATCGGCACGCCCGGCGGCTGAGCGGCCTCGGCCTCGCCGACCGTCAGCTCGCGCAGGCTGTAGCTGGCGAAACCCAGGTCCCGGGCGATGGCCGAGGCGCGGGCGCGGAAGGCGCCGAGGGCCTGGGACTGCACCTCCGCGGCCACCCGTTCGCGCGCCGCGCGCGACAGGCCGGTCTGCACCCGCTGCACGCTCATGCCGGCCACCGCCGACAGGCGGCCCGCCAGCGCGCTGATGGCGGCCATGTCCCGCCCCTCGATGACCAGCTCGGCCTGCCCCTGCCAGCCGTTGATGCGGCTGCCGCCCTCCGGCCGGTTGACGTAGCGCGGCGACAGCGAGAAGCCGCCGCTGCGCACCTCCAGCTCACCCGGGCGCTGCTGGCGACGGGCCTCGGTCAGCGCGGCATCGACCTGCTGGCGCAGCTGCTGCTGGACGCCCGCGGCATCCGCCCCCTCACGCAGGGCCTGCACCACGATCGTCAGCTGGTCCTGCGGCACCTCGATGGCCGCCTGGGCCGACAGATGCACCACGTCCTGCGGCGCGGTGACGACGACGGACGTCTGCGCCTGGACGGCCGGCGCCAGCGCGGACAAGGCCGCACCGACGGCCAGCACGAGGGCCGCGCCAGCCGGCCGGAGACCGGCACGGGCTCGTCCCATGAGCCTGTGCGCTGGGTAACGAGACACCATTTCCGGCTGCGGTTTGCAGATGCTTGCAATCGATGCGGTCGAGGGAATCGAGGGGATCAAGGGAGCTCCTGTCAGGAAATCACGACGGACATGTCGAGGATCATGACGTGATCGACGGCAGGCCCGGGCGCGGCATGTCAGAGGATCGGGTCGGCGGGATGTGTCCGAGTTCACAGCCGTCGTCAGACGGGCGGATTCAGTTGTAACAGGCCGTCAAATCGTGCCATGAGGCCCTGTTGCGGCCCTGCACAATCGGTCCGCAGTTACAAATTTCAAGGCAGGAGGAAGTCCCGCGATGAACGCGCCCACCAACCCGCGGCCGGACCGCATCGCCGTCGTCGATGACGACGCGCGCATCCGCGACCTGCTGCGCCGCTACCTGACGCAGGAGGGCTTCGAGGTCCTTCTGGCCGAGGACGGCAAGTCCCTGAACCGGCTGCTGACGCGCGAGAACCTCGATCTCATCGTGCTGGACCTGATGCTGCCCGGCGAGGACGGTCTGTCGATCTGCCGCCGCCTGCGCGCGGCCAACGACATGACGCCCATCATCATGCTCACGGCCAAGGTCGAGGACGTGGACCGCATCGTGGGTCTCGAGGTCGGCGCCGACGACTATCTGCCCAAGCCGTTCAACCCGCGCGAGCTGCTGGCGCGCATCCATGCCGTGCTGCGTCGCCGCCCGCCGCCCGAGGCACCGGGAGCGCCCAGCAAGGAGCCTCAGGTGGTGAGCTTCGGACCGTTCGAGTTCGATCTCTCGCTGCGGCGCCTGACCAAGAGCGGCGAGGTGGTGGCGCTGACCACCGGCGAGTTCTCGATGCTCAAGGCCCTGGTGCGCCATCCGCGCCAGCCGCTGTCGCGGGACAAGCTCGCGCAGCTGGCCCGCGGCCGCGAGTTCGAGCCCTTCGACCGCAGCCTGGACGTGCAGGTCTCACGCCTGCGCAAGATGATCGAGCCTGATCCGTCGCAACCGCGCTACATCCAGACCGTCTGGGGCGTGGGCTATGTCTTCGTGCCGGACGGCGCCAGTTGAACCGCGCCGCGCTGTCCGTCAAGCGCCGCCCGGCTCCGCTCGACATCGAGCCTGCGGCACGTGCGGCCTCGCGCAAACAGGTCGGCCTGAGCCTGTTCTGGCGGACGTTCTTCCTGCTGCTGCTGCTGATGTCGATCGTGCTCAGCGCCTGGATGTGGGCGCTGCACCGGGTCGACGGCAACGACGAGCGTGCGGCCGACACCGCCTGCGCGCTGGCCGGCACCGTGCACCTGTTGCGCGGATCGGTCGCGCGCATGGATCCCGCCTCACGGCCCGCCTGGTTGCTGGGGCTGCGTGGCGAGGCCCGCCCGGGCCATGACACGGGCCAGGGCATGCGGCTGCAGCCGCGGCTGGCCAACGACCAATGGCAGGCCCTGCCGGACAGCCGCTGGGCGCGGGAGCTCGAGCAGATGCTGCGCCGCGAGCTCGGCGACGGGCCGGCGCAGCTGCAGCTGGCCGCTCAGGTCAACGGGCAGGCGGGGCTGTGGCTGGGCCTGCTGGTCGAGGGCGAACCCTGGTGGCTGAGCACCGGCATCGCCGTGCCGGCCGTCTCCTGGCGCAACGGCTGGGCACTCGACCAGCTGCCATGGCTGGGCGTGGTCGCGGCGCTGACGCTGCTGGGCTCGGCCCTGGTCGCCCACCGCATCAACCGCCCGCTGCGCGACCTCTCCTTCGCGGCCAGCAGGATCCGCGGCGGCGAGTACGACTCGCGCCTGGACGAGACCCACGTGACCAGCGAGATCCGCGAGGTCAACATGGGCTTCAACCGCATGGCACGCGAGCTGGCCAAGGTCGAGGAGGACCGGGCGGTGATGCTGGCCGGCATCAGCCACGATCTGCGCACCCCGCTGGCCCGACTGCGCCTGGAGGCCGAAATGAGCGTCACCGATGACGAGGCGCTCTACAACATGGCCAGTGACATCGACCAGCTCGACGCCATCATCGACAAGTTCATGGACTACGCACGGCCCGGCGAGACGCATCTCAAGCCGGTGCTGCTGGGCCGCCTGGTCGACAAGGAAGCCTCGTCCTTCCGCGATCCGAGCGAGATCCAGATCAGTTCGCGCGTGGCCATCGACGTCAAGGTCTATGCCGACGAGGTCGAGCTGGGTCGCGTGCTGCAGAACCTGTTCGAGAACGCGCGGCGCTACGGACGTCATCCGGAGACCGGCATCGCGCAGGTCTCGGTCAGCTACGTGCGCACCGGCAGCTGGGTGATCTGCACCGTGCGCGACACCGGCTCGGGCGTGCCCGAGGAAAAGCTGCGCAAGCTGACCACGCCGTTCTTCCGCGGCGACACGGCACGCACGGCGGCCACCGGCGCCGGCCTGGGCCTGGCCATCGTCGAGAAGTCGATGGTGCGCATGGGAGGACAGGTCGAGTTCGTCAACGCCCCGGACGGCGGGCTGATGGTGCACCTGCGCCTGAAGTACGCGAAGTGAGGGGCGGCCGGCGGCCGGCGATGGCACCGACCGCTGCGGCACCCACGCCGCCGTGGGCCCGGCCTCCGGAAGGGCTGGCACTGGCAAGGGCACAGGCCCGGAATGAGGATCTGACGCTGCTGCAGTCGCTGCTGCCGGCCCAGGTGCTCGCGGCGCAGGCCTGGATCGACGACCGGACCGACTGGCCCGGCCAGTGCGAGGCCGAGCGGATCCGCATGGCCCGGGCCACGCCGGCCCGGCGCGCCGAACATGCGGCCGGCCGATGGTGCGCACGGCAGGCGCTGCACGCGCTGGCCGACCGGCTGGACCCACCGGCACCGGACGGCTCGCCCGTCGCTCCACCCGGCCCGTCCGCCGGCAGCGCCGACACCCCCCACCGGAGCAGACCGCCGAGCGCCGTTCGCGACGACGAGGGCGCGGCCTGGGCCCGCCAGTGGCGCTCGGTCACCGACCTGCCGGCGGCCGCCGATCGCCAGCCCCTGTGGCCCGCCGGCTGCCGCGGCAGCATCGCCCACGATGCCGGGCTGGCCCTGGCCGTGGTGGCCGATGCGCGCGGCTGTGCGGCCCTGGGCGTCGATGTCGAACGGCGGGACCGGCTGCTCGACCCGGACCGGCTGTCCGCCCTGATCCTGACGCCGTCGGAGCGCCTGGCGCATGACGCGCTGGCGGAGCCGGCGGCACGGGCCCTGCGCCTGCTGCAGACCTGGTGCGCCAAGGAAGCGGTGTTCAAGGCCTGGCACCCCGCCACCGGCCGATGGCTGGAGCCGCGGGACATCGAGCTGTGCCAGTGGCCGCAGACCTCGGCCGGAACGTTCATCGCCCGGCTGCCGGCGACGGCGAGCGGCCAGCCCCTGGCCGGACGGCTCGCCTGGAACGCCCGCCGCTGTGTGGCCCTGGTGCATCGGGCCGCACGGACGGGCGCCTGAGGCAGGGCATCCGCCCCGACCCACCCCCGACGCTCAGGCGGCGACCTGGGTGCGGGCCACCGGCCGGATCAGCACGGTGTCGGCCCAGGCCCGGGCACTGGCCTGGGCGCGCCGCCGCAGTTCCTCGGCACTGGCCTTGTCCAGACCCATGCCGACCTGCCGGTAGAGCGTGGCGAGCGCGAAGGCGCGCAGCGCCGCGGCGATGCCCTGGGCCGCCAGCAGCCCGCCCAGGCCGGCCTTGAACTGAAAGGCCAGCACCCAGGCCAGGGGCAGCAGCAGCAGGCCGGCCACGGCCTGGATCAGCAAGGGCCGGCGCAACTCGCCGATGCTGCGCAGCTGCGCCGCATAGAGGAAGGCCAGGCCCTCGGCCAGCACCACCACGATGCCCAGCGGCAGCAGCGGACGCACCAGGCGCGCCAGGGCCGGATCGGGCGCGACCAGCGCCAGCAGGGGCGGCGCCAGCGCCAGCATCAACAGGGCGAAACCGGCGACCACCAGGGCCTGCAGCAGCGCACAGCGGTCGCCGGTGCGCAACATCATGCCGGGACGGCGGCGCTCCATGCCCATCACGCCGGCGACCTGCAGGCCCGCCGCGTCGGCCAGGCCCCAGGCCATGACCATCAACGGCGCCAGAAGCACGAACAGCGCGGTCATCGCCGCCAGCGGCCGCTCGCCCAACCAGCCGGCGATCACCGGCAGACCGCAGGCCAGCAGGGCCAGCAGACCGGTGCTCAGGGCGGCGTTCCAGCCGCGTCCGCGCTGCTCCTGGCTGGCGCGCCAGTCGGCCGGCCGGAAGCGCCGGCGCAGACCGAACTCATGGCGCTGGGGCAACCACCAGGCGGCCGCCAGCAGCACCACGGCCAGCACCCCGCGCACCACCGTGGTGGCCCAGGCCGCGCCGACCGCACCGAGCGCCGGCACCGTGCCCGAGCCGTCGATCCACAGGCCGTTGAGCCAGAAGTTCAGCAGATTGGCCATCACCACGGCCAACGCGACAACCGAGGCGTGGCCGACGGCCTCGAGCACGCCCGCGGTGGCCATGGCCACCATCGCCGGCAGCATGCCCAGGCCGAGCACCGCCAGCACCAGACCGGCATCGGCCGCCAGCACCGCCTCCTGCCCGGTCCATGCGAACAGCGTCGGCGCGAAGGCGCCGAGCGCCATGCCCAGCAGCCCGGCCATGAAGGCCAGCAGCAGCGCCTGATGCCAGGTCCGGCCCACCAGCTGGCGCTCACCGCTGTTGCCGGCGGCGGCCTGGGCGGCCAGCGTCAGACCGGCCATCACGAAGGCCATGCCGACCTCGAGCCAGCGGCCCATCACCGCATCGGCCAGACCATGCACGGCCAGCTGGCGGCTGCTGTGGTGGGCCAGCATCACGCCATCGGTGATGGCCATGGCCGCCAGACCGAGCCGCGAGACGACCATCGGCAGGCCGAGGGCGAAGAACTGCTGCGCCTCGCGCCCGAAGCTCTCGAGACGCGAGCGCTCCTGCGGAATGCCATGGCGATCAAACATGGGCACCCCGCAGAGGGCCGGACGCCAACGCACCGAAGGTCAAGGTCGCGGCAGGCGACTGGACGGCCACGGGCGCATGCCGGCCGGACGGGCCGACCCTCAGGGTGGCGGATGGGTACACGTTGAACAGCTCCAGAACGACCTCTCGGCTCGGGCAGGACCGGCCTGCCAGCGGACACGGGGCTGGTCCGGACGACCGCCCACGGCGGGCCGCAGCATGCACCAGGGTCCGCAGACCTGCTGTTAACAAGTGCTCGCCCCACGGGACGCCCCCTGCGTCCGGGTGGTCCGTCACGGCGGCGTGCGACCCACGCGCCCGCGGCGATCCGGAAGCATCCGCCACAGGCTGCGCAGGGCTCCGACCCGCGATCGACGGACCGGCCGGTGTGACACCTGTCGCGCAAGTCCGGCGCGTGGCGGCGGGATCACCGGCCCCGTGCCGCATGACGACCTCACCCACACCCGGCGGCGCCTCCGCACTGGATCGATCGGTGAGCCACCCGGGCACGACGGCGGACGATCACCACGGATACCTCCGGATACGCTTTGCTTGCAACTGCTGACAGAAGCTTCATCCGGTTTCCTGGCGGCCCGCAGCGCCCCCCCGAACATGCGAACTTGTCCACGCCGCTCGCGGTCATCCGGGTCCGCCACGGTCCGGCCCGGTTCGTGAACTGTTGCCGCCCGCCCCCCCTGCGGACGGGGGTCCTCGTCCGCCGGACGAGGCCGTGCTTCAGTGATCATGCGGCCGCCGCGTGGGTTCATGCCATGAGCCTGACGCCAGATCTGCGTCTACTGGGTCCGCCGTCCGCCCGCACGGAACGTGGCACCGCCTGCCGTCACCATGCCCGCGTCCGTCCTCTCATCGCCACTGTCGTCCGCCGCCCCCGGCCACGGGCGGCTGCGGCGCGCGCGCTGGATGATCGGCGTGCTGGCCCTGGCCTGCGTGGCCTGCGCAGGGCCACGCCAGGGCGTTCCCGAGCCTGCCCGCCCGGACGAGGATCTGCAGGCCATGCGCGCCCAGTTGCCCGCCCGCTGGACGGCCGCGGCCGAAGGCGATGCCCTGGAGGCCTGGGCCGCGGCCCGCGGGTCCGACGATGCGGCCGTGGGCTGGGCCGGCTGGGATGACCCGCTGCTGGCCCAGTTGCTGAGCATCGCCCGTCAGCGCAGCGCCGATCTGGCGGTCTCGCAGGCCTTGCTGGAGGCCGCGCGCGCGGAACGTCGCGTGGCCGCAGCCGTCGATGCCGGACAGATCGAGCTGACCGGCGGCGTGCGCCGCGGGCGACCCGACCGCGACAAGGCGCTGCACGACGCGGCCTCCCTGGCCCTGCAGGGGCGCTGGGAACCCGACCTGTCCGGCCGCGGCGCGGCCACCCGCGCGCAGAGCGAGGCCGCGCTGGAGGAGGCGGGCGCGGGCCATGCGGCCACGGCCGCCGCGCTGGCGGTCGAGACGGCCGAGACCTATGTCGCACGGCGCGGCTGCGAGGCGCTGGCCCTGCTGGAGCGGGCCTTGCTGCGCTCCTGGCAGCGCAGCGCCGAGGACCAGGGACGGCTGGCGGACGCCGGCCTGCTGGCCGACGCGCTCCGCGCACGCGCGAGCGCCGCCGTCGCCAGCGCCGAGGCCCGCGTGCTGGCGGTCGAGGCCCGGTGCGACCGCCTGCTGCTGCCGCTCGAACGCCTGACCGGCCTGCCCCCCGACACCCTGGGCCGCTGGCTGGCCGAGCAGCCCGGCCGCCTGCCGGTGGCGCCCGCCGGGGACGCCGGCACGCTACCGGCCGGACTGCTGGCCGCCCGCCCGGATCTGCGCCAGGCCATCGCCCGCCTGCGGCAGGCCGCGGCACGTCAGGATCTGGCCGCCAGTGCCCGCTGGCCGCGGGTCAGCCTGTCGGGGCTGATCGGCGTCGGCCGCCACGACAGCGCGCTCACCGGCAGCGACAGCGGGGCCATCTGGAGCCTGGGGCCCCTGCAGATCACCCTGCCGCTGCTCGACGGCGGGGCCGCCGGCGCACGCACGGCCGCGGCCCGCGCCCGCTACGACGCCGCCCGCGCCGCCCTGCTGGGCACGCTGCGCCGCGCGCTGCAGGAGGTGCAGCAGGCGCAGGCCGATCTGGCCGACGCCGGCCGTCGCCTCACGCCGCTGTGGCAGGCCGCCGACGCGCTCGGCCGGGCCCACGAGGCGGCGCGCCGGCGCGAGTCCGCCGGACTCGGCGACCGGCTGCAGACCGAGGCTGCCCGACGCGACGCGCTGACCGCACAACAGACCCTGATCGCCTGCCAGTTGCAACGGCTGCAGGCCTGGATCGCGCTGCACCACGCCCTCGGCGGGGCGCCCGATCCAGCCCCGACCCCGGCGCCGGCCCGCGGCAACGCGTTCCGCCCATCCCTGATTGATCCCTCATCCCCTGGAGTTCCCCGATGAGCCGTTTCCGCCTCTGGCACAGCCTGCGTCAGCGCCTGGGTCGCCCGCGCGATTCGGCCTACGACGACCTGTCGGTCTTCCAGCCCACGCTGGTCACCGACTGGCGCGGTGTCAGCACACCGCCGGCCGCCGACAGCGACTCGGTCTGGGCCATGCCGTCGGCGCCGGGCCTCGGCGTGGGCGCGGCCTCCGAGATGTTCCCGGACGCCGCACCGGTCGGCCGCAGCGCGCAGGCGCGGCGCCTGGAGAGCCAGGAGGTCCAGGCGGCTCAGGAAACCCGTGCACCGGGTGCAGCCGCGGCACGGCGGGGCGGCGCCCCCTCACGCACCGCACGCCGCCAGGTGCCGGTCTTCGACGAAGACTCGATGCTCGACATCGTGGACGACGAGCCGCCCGCCGCCCGCCCGCCGTCTCCAGCGGCCCGCCCGGTGGCCTCCACGCCGGCGTCGCAGCCCGCGCAGCCCCCTCAGCCCACCCGGGCGCGGCCCGGCCCCGGCCCCGTGGCCGCGCAGCCGCCGGCCGCGCCCGCCCCGGTCGCCACCAGCGGCGCCGAGGGGAGCCCGGTCGCCGTGCCGATCCACGCGCCGGTCGCTGCACCCATCACCCCCCCAAGGATCGCCGCGACGGCCGTGCCTGAGCCGGACGACGCGGGCGCTCCAGCGGCCGGACCGGAGGCCCTGGGCTCCGATGCGGTGGCGGCGGCGGAACGGGCCTTCGGCCGACCGCTGCGCCATCCCGTCAGCCCCTACGAATCCCGCGAGGCCGCCTATCGCCGCAGCCAGCGCACGCCGGGCAACCCGGTGCCAGCCGCGACGGGCCTGCCGGCCGCCGGCGCCCCGGCCGGACACGACACCGGACACGACAGCAGGGCCACCGCCGCGCACGAGGCCCTGCATCCGATGGGGGCCGCAGCCCCGGCCCCCGCCGCCATCGCCCGCCCCCCGCGCCGCGGCAGCACCGGTCTGCCGCCGCGGAGCGCCGCCGCACACGCCGCCGCACACCCCGCCGCCAGGGCGGAGCGGCCGCCCGCGGGCGAGGTCGAGATCATCACGCCACAGGCGCGCCCACAGGGCCCGGGACGCGGCCCGGAGCCGATCGCGCCGGCATCCACCGGCTTCGGCGACACCGGTGACGCCGCGCAGGCCTCGCCGATGGCCCGCGCCGTGCCGTGGCTGGGCCCGGCCGCGATGGCCCTGGCCGCCATCGGTGCCATCGGCTGGGGCTACCAGCAGCTGGTCGAACACACCCCGCCACCGGCCCCTGCCCCGGCCAGCCCCTTGCCGCTGCGCCGGGTGGCCAGCGCGCCAGCGCGCCCGTTGGGGGACGGGATGCCCGTCGCGGCGGACGCGAGCGCTTCGGCGGCGGCGGCCGTCACGACGGCGGCGAGCTCGGCGGGTGTTCCCGTGGTGAGCGCGGCCAGTGCGGCCAGTGCGACCGGCCCAGCGGCAGCCCCCGTGCCCGCCTCTGTGACCACCGCGTCGGCCACGGCACCCACCGCGCCCACGGGCCGTGAGGGGCCGTCCGGCGTCAAGCCGCCCTCCCCGGCCCTCGTGCCGGCCCTCGCGCCAGCCACGTCACCCACGGCCTCACCCGAGCCCTCGCCAGCCCCCACCGCAGGCCTGCCCGTGCCCGGCACGAACGCCCCCCGCGGCGGTGTGGCGCCCCAGACCGTGGCCCAGACCGTGGCCCAGGCAGCCGCCCAGACAACGGCCCCGGCCGCGAACCCGGCCATCGCCCGGACCGCCGCCCAGCCCCCCGCCCTCCCCGGACCAGCCACCCCCCGCGCCCCATCCCAGGCCACCCCATCGCCGACCGCCACACCCAGCGCCACCCCGACCACCGGCCGCACGCGGAGCGTGCCGGCCAGCGGCCACATCGTGGCCTGGCAGGAGGTCGTGGTCGCGGCCGAGCAGCCGATCGGCCGGCTGACCGAGCTGCATGCGCAAGTCGGTCAGTGGGTGCGGCGTGGACAGCTGCTGGCGTCCTTTGCCGCCGAGACGGCGCGGGCGGACCTGGCCCAGGCCGATGCGCGGCTCGCGGAGGCCGAGGCCGCGCTGCTGGCGGCCCAGGCCGATGCCCAGCGGGCGCGGCAGGTGCAGGGCAGCGGAGCCCTCAGCGCCCAGGCGGTCAACCAGATGCTGACGGCCGAACAGACGGCCAAGGCCCGACTGCGGGCCGCCCAGGCCGGCAGCCAGGCGCAGAAGCTGCGACTGGAACAGGCCCAGGTGCGCGCGCCCTTCGACGGCCTGGTGCTGCAGCGCCCGGCCACCGTCGGTGCGGTGCCGGCGCCCGGTGCCGAGCTCTACCGCCTGCTGCGCGATGGCCGCCTGGAGTGGCGGGCCGAACTGCCCGCCGCCGAACTGGCCGCCCTGCCCCCCGGCACGCCGGCCCGGCTCAGCCTGCCCGACGGCCGCGTCGTGCAGGGCCAGGTGCGGCTGGTCGACCCGCAGGTCGATCCCCGCACGCGCACCGGCATCGTCCATGTCGAGCTGCCGGCCGGCGCCCCGGTCAAGCCCGGCGAGACACCGGTGCTGCAGCTGCGCCCCGGCCTGCTGGCCCGCGGCGAGCTGCAGGCGCCCGTCACGGCGGCCCCGGCCACCGCCCCGGTGGCCGGCCGCTGACGGCGCGCCGGACGGCGTTCGGGACGGCCCGCGCAGCGCCTGCCGAGGCCCGCGGAAGGCGCCCGGCGAAGGCGCCCGCCGAAAGCTCACCGAAGCCGCACCGAAGCCCCGACGAGGCCCCACCCAAGGGCAGCCCGAGGACCGCCGAAGTACCCGGCGGCGACAGCCGCGGCCACTCCGGCGCGGCCCTCACGCCGCCATCAGCAGCGCGATCGCGTTGGCCTCGATCGCCAGGCCCTCGCCCACCGGGCCCAGCTTCTCGGCCGTCTTGGCCTTGACGTTGACCTGCGCCGGCGTGATCTCCAGCAGCTCGGCGATGCGCGCGACCATGGCCGGGATGTGCGGCGCCATCTTCGGCGCCTGGGCGACGATGGTGGTGTCGACGTTGACGATGCGCCAGCCGGCCGAGCGCACGCGGCGTCCGCACTCGGCCAGCAGCACGCCCGAGTCCGCGCCCTTGAAGGCCGGGTCGGTGTCGGGAAAGTGGCGGCCGATGTCGCCGAGCGCGGCCGCGCCGAACAGCGCGTCGGTCAGCGCGTGCAGCAGCGCGTCGGCGTCGCTGTGGCCGAGCAGGCCGTGGCTGTGCGCGATGGTGATGCCGCCGAGCACCAGCGGCCGGCCGGCGACCATCTGGTGCACGTCCCAGCCCTCGCCGATGCGCAGGGCCGGCCAGGCCGGGGTCGAGGGGGTCGACGGGGTCGCCGCCGCGGCGGCCGCGGGATGGGCGCTCGTGTCGCGTTCGTTCATGGCCATCACTCCGGCAGCCGCAGCCGCTCGCTGATGCGCCAGCGGTTGCCGCTCGGGTCGTGCAACAGCATTTCCTTCAGGCCCCAGGCACGCAGCACCGGCGGCTCGCAGGCGACGACATAGCGCTGGGCCAGGCCTTCGCGGTCGATGCGGGTCCAGAAGCGGTCCAGGTCGCCGAGCGTCAGATGGATCGTCAGCGGCTCGCCGCCGAGGGCCGTCGGCGTGGCCGCGGCATCGACCGCGCGCAGCAGGATCTGCGTCTGGCCGAGCTTGAAGCCGGCGATGCCGCCGCGGCTGAACTCCTTCTGGAAGCCCATGTCGGTGTAGAACAGCTCGGCCAACGCCAGGTCGGCCACCGGCAGCACCGGGCGCAGCTCGGCCGCGCGACGGCTGGTGGCCAGCAGGCGCTCGGCGAAGGCGAAGTCCTCGCGGTAGGTGACCTTCAGGTTCTCGGCCTCACCACGCACCAGGCGCGGCGCGTGACCGGCGGCCTCGACGGCCGAGGCCTCGTCGGTGACGCCGGCCGGATCGGCGGCCAGCGCCCTGCGCAGCGCCGGCTCCAGCAGGCCGAGGCGGAACATCTGCGGCGTCTGCGCCGCCCACATGCGGTCGCGCGCGACGGTGCGGGCCACGCGCACCTCGCCGGCCGGCGCGGGCGCACCGCCGGCCACCGGCGGCGGCAGGTCGGCATCGCCGGCCTTCAGCGTGTCGGGCACCGGCAGCGCCAGCAGGCCGCCGACCTCGTCGTCCGCACAGGCGTCGATCAGGCGCTCGATCCAGGCCGGGCGCACCAGGCAGCGCGCGGCGTCGTGCACCAGCACCCAGTCGTGCGGCTGCACGCCGCGCTCGCGCAGCACCTGCAGGCCGTTGAGCACCGTCTCGGCGCGGCTCGCGCCGCCGACGCGGGCGGTCCAGCCGCGCTCGCCCTGGAAGCCGGGCAGCTCGTCGTCGAACACGTCGTCGTCGGGCGCCAGCACCACCAGCGTGGCCTCGATGCGCTCGACCTCGGCCAGCGCGTCCAGCGTGTAGGCGACCAGCGGATCGCCGCCCAGCGGCGCGTACTGCTTGGGCACGAAGGAGCCCGAGCGGCTGCCCGAGCCGGCGCACGGCACCAGCGCGAAGCAGCGCGGCAGGGCGCCGATCGGGAAGGTCGGCAGCGGCAGGGCCGTCGGCGCGGGGCCGTCGGAGGCCGCGGCGTCGGCGGCTCGGTCGTTCGGTGGGGTCATCGGCGGATTCTAGAATTCACGCGCCAGATCGCCGATCACGCCCCCGAGCCCCCCGCTCCGGGGCGTGTCGTCGTTGCCGGGCACGGCGCACCGCCCTGCCCCCGCCGCGCCCCACCCGGCCGATCCGGCACCGCCCCGCACGCGCGCTCCGCGCGAGCACCCCGATCTCCGACCCGAGCCGACATGCACCTGCCCGTCATCGCCCCCGGCAAACGCTACACGCTGCCCCGGCCCATCGGCTCCGCCGACGCGCTGCTGCTGGCGCGCCACGCGCAGGCCCAGGCCGCCGCCGGGCGGCTGACGGCCATCGTCACCGCCGATCCGGCCGACGCCCAGCGCCTGGCCGGCGAGCTGCCCTTCTTCGCCCCTGGCCTGCGGGTGACGGTCTTCCCCGACTGGGAAACCCTGCCCTACGACAGCTTCAGCCCGCACCAGGACCTGATCAGCGAGCGCCTGGCCACGCTGTGGCGCATCCACCGCCGCCAGCCCGGCGATGACGGCTGCGACGTGGTGCTGCTGCCGGCCACCACCGCGCTGACGCGGCTGGCACCGACGTCCTTCCTGGCCGGCACCACCTTCCTGTTCCGCCAGAAGCAGCGGCTGGACGAGGCCGCGCTCAAGGCCCAGCTGACGCTGGCCGGCTACAACCACGTCAGCCAGGTCGTCTCGCCCGGCGAGTACGCGGTGCGCGGCGGCCTGATCGACCTCTACCCGATGGGCTCGCCCGTGCCCTACCGGGTCGATCTGTTCGACGACGAGGTCGACTCGATCCGCGTCTTCGACCCCGACAGCCAGCGCAGCCTCTACCCGGTGCCCGAGGTGCGGCTGCTGCCCGGGCGCGAGTTCCCGATGGACGAGGCCGCCCGCACCGCCTTCCGCCAGCGCTGGCGCGAGCGCCTGGAGGGCGATCCGACCCGCTGCCGCATCTACAAGGACATCGCGCAGGGCATTGCGGTGGCCGGCATCGAGTACTACCTGCCGCTGTTCTTCGACCAGACGGCGACGATCTTCGACTACCTCGGCGAGCAGGCCGCGCTGGTGCTGCACGGCGAGGTCGACGGCGCGCTCGACCGCTTCTGGACCGACACCCGCGAGCGCCACCGCTTCGTCAACGCCGACCCGGACCGGCCGGTGCTGCCGCCCGAGGCGCTGTTCCAGCGCGCCGAGGAGTTCTACGCCAACGCCAACCGGCATGCGACGCTGGCGCTGCGCGGCAGCGGCGAGACGCCCTGGGCCCGCCCGCTGCCCGACGTGGCCGCCGAGCGCACCAGCACCGAGCCGCTGGCCGCCCTCGGCCAGCACCTGGACGGCACGGCCGCGCGGGTGCTGATCGTCGCCGAGAGCGAGGGCCGGCGCGAGAGCCTGCTGGAGCTGCTGCGCGACCACCGCATCGAGCCGCCGTCGGTCGACACCCTGGCCGCCTTCGAGGCCGGCAGCGTGCGCGTGGCCATCACCGCCGCGCCGCTGGCCGCCGGCTTCCACTGGTTCGAGACCCTGGCCGACGCGCCCGAGGGCCAGCCGCCGGCCATCTCGATCCAGTTCATCACCGAGACGGAGCTCTTCGCCAGCACGCCGCAGGCCCGCCGCCGGCGCAAGCAGGAGCAGGTCAGCAACGTCGACGCGCTGATCAAGGACCTGTCGGAGCTGAAGGTGGGCGATCCGGTCGTGCATGCCAGCCACGGCATCGGCCGCTACCAGGGCCTGCTCAACATCGACCTCGGCGAGGGACCGAGCGAGTTCCTGCACCTGGAGTACGCCGACAAGGCCACGCTCTACGTGCCCGTGGCCCAGCTGCACCTGATCAGCCGCTACACCGGCGTCAGCCCGGACGAGGCGCCGCTGCACAAGCTCGGCTCGGGCCAGTGGGACAAGGCCAGGCGCAAGGCGGCCGAGCAGGTGCGCGACGCCGCCGCCGAGCTGCTCAACCTCTATGCCCGCCGCGCCGCCCGCGAGGGCCATGCCCACCGCTACTCGGCCCACGACTACGAGGCCTTCGCCGCCAGCTTCGGCTTCGAGGAGACGCCCGACCAGCGCGCGGCCATCCACGCCGTGGTGCAGGACCTGATCTCACCGAAGCCGATGGACCGCCTGGTCTGCGGCGACGTGGGCTTCGGCAAGACCGAGGTCGCGCTGCGCGCGGCCTTCGTCGCGGTGATGGGCGGCAAGCAGGTGGCGCTGCTGGCGCCCACCACGCTGCTGGCCGAGCAGCACTACCAGACCATCGTCGACCGCTTCGGCAAGTGGCCGGTCAAGGTGGCCGAGATGTCGCGCTTCCGCTCGCCCAAGGAGGTCCGGGCCGCGCTCGACGGCCTGGCCGCGGGCACCATCGACATCGTCGTCGGCACCCACAAGCTGCTGAGCCCGGACGTGGCCTACAAGCGCCTGGGCCTGTTGATCATCGACGAGGAGCACCGCTTCGGCGTGCGCCACAAGGAGGCGATCAAGGCCATGCGCGCCGAGGTCGACGTGCTGACGCTGACCGCCACGCCGATCCCGCGCACCCTCGGCATGGCGCTCGAAGGCCTGCGCGACCTGTCGGTGATCGCCACCGCGCCGCAGCGCCGGCTGGCGATCAAGACCTTCGTGCGCAGCGAGGGCCAGTCCATCATCCGCGAGGCGGTGCTGCGCGAGCTGATGCGCGGCGGCCAGGTCTACTTCCTGCACAACGAGGTCGAGACGATCGAGAACCGCCGCCAGGCGCTGGAAAAGCTGCTGCCCGAGGCCCGCATCGCGGTCGCCCACGGCCAGATGCCCGAGCGCCAGCTGGAGGCGGTGATGCGCGAGTTCACCGCGCAGAAGCACAACCTGCTGCTGTGCTCGACCATCATCGAGACCGGCATCGACGTGCCGAGCGCCAACACCATCGTCATCAGCCGCGCCGACAAGTTCGGCCTCGCCCAGCTGCACCAGCTGCGCGGACGGGTCGGCCGCAGCCACCACCAGGCCTATGCCTACCTGCTGGTGCCCGACACCGAATCGCTGACCAAGCAGGCGCAGGCACGGCTGGACGCGATCCAGAGCATGGAGGAGCTGGGTTCCGGCTTCTACCTGGCGATGCACGACCTGGAGATCCGCGGCGCCGGCGAGGTGCTGGGCGAGCACCAGAGCGGCAACATGATGGAGGTCGGCTTCCAGCTCTACAACGACATGCTCAGCGAGGCGGTGCGTGCGCTGCGCAAGGGCGAGGAGCCGGACCTGCTGTCGCCCACCGGCATCTTCGGCGCCACCACCGACGTCAACCTGCATGCGCCGGCCCTGCTGCCCGACAGCTACTGCGGCGATGTCCACGTGCGCCTGAGCCTCTACAAGCGCCTGGCCACCGCCGACAAGCCCGAGACGCTGGAGCGCCTGCTGGAGGAGGTCACCGACCGCTTCGGCAAGCTGCCCCCCCAGGGCCAGACCCTGTTCGACACCCACCGCCTGCGCGTGCTGGCCAAGCCCTACGGCGTGATCAAGATCGACGCCAACCCGAAGCTGATGAACATCGTCTTCCGGCCCAACCCGCCGATCGAGCCGATGCGCATCATCGAGCTGGTGCAGAAGAACAAGACGATCAAGCTGGCCGGCAACGACAAGCTGCGCGTGGACCGGGCGATCGACGATCCGAAGGACCGGGCGCAGTTCGTGCGCGACGTGTTGCGCGCCCTCGGTCAGCCGCTGGCCTGATCACGGACGGGGCCAACGGCTGACCGAGAGCCCGGTCCGAGCCGGCTCAATCCAGCGACGGATCGGCGTGGGCGGCCTCGATGCGCTCCATCAGCAGCGCGTAGGCCCAGACGATCGCGCAGTAGGCGACCATCGCCCCCTGGGCCGCGGCCCAGTAGCCGAAAGGCCAGCCGAAGAAGCTGAACTGCTGGTCGGGCGCCCACAGGCCGACGGCGGCGGTCAGCGTCAGCCACAGCCCGACCAGCACGCAGGTCACCAGCAGCGTGCGGTGCCAGTACAGACGCAGGGAGCCGGCGCGGTCGGTCATCGTCCGATGCTAGCCGGCGGTCGGCGGCCACTCGATCCGGACTGACCCCGAGCGAGGCCGGGCCGGACCCCGGGCGCACGGCCGCGCCACCGGCCGGCGGGCCCGGAACGCGGGTGGACCTCATGCGAGAATCGTCGACTTCGAACCCTGCCCATCGACCCCACGCGGGGCGCGCCACCCACCGGTGGCCGGCGCCCCGTCCGCAGATCCACCATGGACATCGAACACGTCAACGCCATCGGCTCGCTGCTCGCCGATCTGAGCGCCCGCACCCAGCAGCTCCGGGGGTATCTTTGACTACGATCGCAAATCCCTGCGATTGAATGAAGTCAATGCCGCGCTGGAGAACCCGAGCGTCTGGAACGAGCCCAAGCGGGCCCAGGAACTCGGCAAGGAAAAGAAGCAGCTCGACGAGGTCGTCGGCACGATCGACCACCTGACGTCGAATCTGGCCGACAACGGCGAGCTCTACGAGATGTCCAAGGCCGACGAGGCCTGGGACGACATCGCCGCCATCGAGGACGATGCGAAGAAGCTCGAGGCGCTCGTCGAGCAGCTCGAGTTCCGCCGCATGTTCAGCAACCCGGCCGACCCGAGCAACTGCTTCGTCGACATCCAGGCCGGCGCCGGTGGCACCGAGGCCTGCGACTGGGCCGGCATGCTGCTGCGCCAGTACCTGAAGTACTGCGAACGCAAGGGCTTCAAGGCGACGATGGAAGACGAGACGCCGGGCGAAATCGCCGGCATCAAGAGCGCCACCATCAAGGTCGAGGGCGAGTACGCGTTCGGCCACCTGCGCACCGAGACCGGCGTGCACCGCCTGGTGCGCAAGAGCCCGTTCGACTCGGCCGGCGGCCGCCACACGTCCTTCGCCTCGCTGTTCGTCTATCCGGAAGTCGATGACTCGATCGAGATCGAGATCAACCCGTCCGACGTGCGCACCGACACCTACCGGGCCTCCGGCGCGGGCGGCCAGCACATCAACAAGACCGACTCGGCGGTGCGCCTGACGCACATCCCGACGGGCATCGTCGTGCAGTGCCAGGACGGCCGTTCGCAGCACAGCAACCGTGACGTCGCCTGGCGGCGTCTGCGTTCGCGGCTGTACGACCACGAGATGCGCAAGCGCCTGGAAGAGCAGCAGAAGCTCGAGGACACCAAGACCGACGTCGGCTGGGGCCACCAGATCCGCAGTTATGTGCTCGACCAGAGCCGCATCAAGGATCTGCGCACCAGCGTCGAGATCTCGAACACCCAGAAGGTGCTCGACGGCGATCTCGACGAGTTCATCTCGGCCAGCCTCAAGCAGGGCCTGTGATGACGGCGGCCGTGCACCACGATCCGGACGCACTGCCGGTCCAGGCCCTGCTGTACGACCTGGACGGCACGCTGATCGACAGCATGCGGCTGCACGACCTGACCTGGGCGCAGTGGCACGCACGGCACGGCCTGCCCTTCGACCTCGAGCGCTTCTTCGCGGCCACGGCCGGGCGCAGCGGCCCCGAGATCGTGGCCGAGCTGTTCCCGGGCCGCGACAGCGCCGGGATCGCCGCCCTGTGCGACGAGAAGGAGGCGCTCTACCGCGACATCGCGCGGCAGGAGCTGCAACCGATCGCCGGTGCGCCCGCGCTGCTGAAGGCCGGCCGCGCCGCCGGCCTGCGCCAGGCGATCTGCACCGCCGGGCCGACGCCCAATGTCGAGGTCGCCTACCAGCGCTTCGGCTTCGACGCCGACATCGGCGCGATGGTCAACCCCGACCAGGGCTTCCGCGGCAAGCCGCATCCGGACCTCTTCCTGGAGGCCGCGCGCCGGCTGGGCGTCGCGCCCGCGCAGTGCGTGGTGTTCGAGGACGCGCCGCTGGGCATCGAGGCCGCGCGCCGCGCCGGCATGCGCGCGGTGGCCGTCTGCAGCTCGCTGCCGGCCGCCGCCTTCACCGCCTTCCCGAACCTGATCACCGCCGTGCCCGATCTGGCCGGCTTCGACCTGGACGTGCTCGGCGCACGGCGGCCGGCCTGAGCCGGTGGCCGACCGCATCGACCGCACCGCCAGATCCGTCCCACCCGGCAGACGCCACGCCGCGACCCGCACGCCCGGATCCCGCCCCGCCGCCCGGACGCCGCCTCGCGCGTGCCCTGCCCCACCCTGACAGGCCCTGAACATGTTGCGAGAAGGACAGGCCCCGACCGGCCTCATCCGGCGTGAGGACTACAGCGCCCCGGCCTACCGGATCCTGAGCGTCGACCTGACGTTCGACCTCGACCCGGCCAAGACCCTGGTCGGCAGCAAGCTGCGCATCACCCGCGATGCGGCCACCCCGGCCGGCACGCCGCTGCGCCTGGACGGCGAGGGCCTGAGCCTGCTGCGCTGCCTGGGCGACGGCGAGAGCCTGAGCTTCCGCCACGAGGAAGGCGGCGCGCTGATCATCGACAACCCGCCGGCGGCCGAGACCTTCACGCTCGAGATCCGCAACACCTGCGCGCCCGAGAAGAACCTCGAGCTCAGCGGCCTGTACACCTCCGGCGGCGGCTTCTTCACCCAGTGCGAGGCCGAGGGCTTCCGCCGCATCACCTACTTCCTGGACCGGCCGGACGTGATGGCCGTCTACAGCGTGACGCTGCGCGCCGACAAGGCGAAGTACCCGGTGCTGCTGTCCAACGGCAACTTGGTCGAGCAGGGCAGCCTCGACAACGGCCGCCACTACGCGAAGTGGCACGACCCGTTCCCCAAGCCCGCCTACCTGTTCGCGCTGGTGGCCGCCGACCTGGTCTGCCGCGAGCAGAAGATCACCAGCCGCGCCGGCAAGGAGCACCTGCTGCAGGTCTACGTGCGCCGCGGTGACCTGGGCAAGACCGAGCACGCGATGGCCTCGCTGATCGCCTCGGTGGCCTGGGACGAGGCCCGCTTCGGCCTGAGCCTGGATCTCGAACGCTTCATGATCGTCGCCGTCAGCGACTTCAACATGGGCGCGATGGAGAACAAGGGCCTGAACATCTTCAACACCAAGTACGTGCTGGCCAGCCCCGCCACCGCCACCGACGCCGACTTCGCCGGCATCGAGAGCGTGGTCGGCCACGAGTACTTCCACAACTGGACCGGCAACCGCATCACCTGCCGCGACTGGTTCCAGCTGTCGTTGAAGGAAGGCCTGACGGTCTACCGCGACCAGGAGTTCTCGATGGACATGGCCGGCAGCGCGTCGGCCGCGGCCGTGCAGCGCATCGGCGACGTCAAGCGCCTGCGCGAGTTCCAGTTCCCCGAGGACTCCGGGCCCATGGCCCACCCGGTGCGTCCCGACAGCTACGTCGAGATCAACAACTTCTACACCACCACCGTCTACGAGAAGGGCGCGGAGGTGGTGCGCATGCAGGACACGCTGGTCGGCCGCGCGGGCTTCCGCCGTGGCATGGACCTGTACTTCCAACGCCATGACGGCCAGGCCGTGACCTGCGACGACTTCGCCCAGGCCATCGCCGATGCCAACCCCGACAGCCCGCTGGCGGCGAACCTGGCGCAGTTCAAGCACTGGTATGCCCAGGCCGGCACGCCGCGCCTGAGCGCCCGCACCCGGTGGGACGCGACGGCCGGCCGCCTGCGCCTGACCCTGACGCAGAGCGCCCTGCCCTCACCCGGCCAGGCCGACAAGCAGGCCTTCGTGATCCCGGTGCGTCTGGGCCTGCTGGCGCGCGACGGCCGCGCCCTGCCGCTGCAGCTCGACGGCGAGGCCGCGCCCGCCGGCACCGAGCGCGTGCTGGTGCTGAGCGCGACCGAGCAGAGCTTCGACTTCGTCGGCCTGGGCGATGCCGGTGAGGCCGGCCCGGTGCCCTCGCTGCTGCGCGGCTTCTCGGCGCCGGTGGTGCTCGACGACGGCCTGGACAGCGCCGAACGCCTGCTGCTGCTGCGTCACGACGCCGACGCCTTCAACCGCTGGGAAGCCGCCCAGCGCCTGCTGCAGGAGCTGCTGCTGGCAGCCCTGCCCGGCGACGGCGATCTGCCGGCGCTCGACGAGGCGCTGGTCGAAGCCCTGCGCGCGGTGCTGCGCGAGGACGGCCTGGACGCCGCCTTCAAGGAGCTGGCGCTGACGCCGCCGATCGAGAGCGTGATCGCCGAGCAGGTCGAGGCCGTCGATCCGCAGCGCATCCACCGCCTGCGCGAGCAGCTGCGCGCGCAGCTGGCCGAGCGCCTGCACGCCGACTGGGCCTGGGCCTGGGATGCCCACCAGCTGCGCGAGGGCTACCGCCCCGACGCCCACCAGAGCGGCTGCCGCGCGCTGGCCAATCTGGCGCTGCAGATGCTGGTGCTGCACGCCGTGGCCCACGGTGACGAGGTCTGGCCGGGCCGCGCCTACCAGCGCGTGAAGGACGGCGGCTGCATGACCGAGCGCCTGGGCGCCCTGCTGGCGCTGGTGCATGGCGGCTCGGCGCTGGCCGGTGCCGCGCTGGAGCGCTTCCATGCCGACGCCCGCGGCGACGATCTGGTGCTGGACAAGTGGTTCGCGATCCAGGCGGCCGCCACCGAGCCGCTGGGCGCGCCCGGCAGCGTCGCGCCGCGCATCCGCGCGCTGCTGCAGCATCCGGACTTCTCGCTGAAGAACCCGAACCGGGTGCGCAACCTGATCAGCACCTTCTGCCGCGACAACCCGGCCGCCTTCCACCGCGCCGACGCCGGTGGCTATGTGCTGTGGGCCGACGTGGTGCTGGCGCTCGACGCCTTCAACCCGCAGATCGCCGCGCGCATCGCCCGCCACCTGGAGCGCTGGCGCGTGCTGGCCGAACCCTGGCGCAGCGCCGCGCGCGAAGCCGTGGCCCGCGTCGCCGGCCACCCACGTTTGAGTGCCGACGTGCGCGAGATCGTCGGCAAGGCCCTCGACGCGTGAGCGAAACTCCGGTGTAACCCGCTGCGGCGGCCGATCCTGACCCAGGGTCGCGCCGCCGCGCCGCTTTCAGCCCGGGCGGGCGCGCGCCGAGAGCCGCACCCGCCCGTGACCGGTTCCCCTTCCCCGACTGTCTTTCATCCAATCGACATGAAACGCATCAGCCTCACCCAGTACCTGGTCGAGCAGCAACGCGATCGCGGCCAGATCCCGCCGCAGCTGCGCCTGCTCATCGAGACCGTGGCCCGCGCCTGCAAGCGCATCGCCATCGCCGTCAACAAGGGCGCCCTCGGCGACGTGCTGGGCTCGGCCGACACCGAGAACGTGCAGGGCGAGGTGCAGAAGAAGCTCGACGTGATCGCCAACGAGGTGCTGATCGAGGCCAACGTCTGGGGCGGCCATCTGGCGGCCATGGCCAGCGAGGAGATGGACACCATCTCGCTGGTGCCCGACCGCTACCCCCAGGGCGAATACCTGCTGCTGTTCGATCCGCTGGACGGCTCGTCGAACATCGACGTCAACGTCTCGATCGGCACCATCTTCAGCGTGCTGCGCAAGGTCACCAACCACCGCGGCGTCGACGAGAGCGACTTCATGCAGCCCGGCCGGCAGCAGGCGGCGGCCGGCTACTGCGTCTACGGCCCGCAGAGCACGCTGGTGCTGACCGTGGGCGACGGCGTGGTGATGTTCACCCTCGACCGCGAGACCGGCAGCTGGGTGCTGACCGAGGACGAGGTCAAGATCCCCGCCGACACCAAGGAATTCGCGATCAACATGTCGAACATGCGCCACTGGGATGCCCCGGTCAAGCGCTACATCGACGAGTGCCTGGCCGGCAAGGAAGGTCCGCGCGGCAAGGACTTCAACATGCGCTGGATCGCCTCGATGGTGGCCGACGTGCACCGCATCCTGACCCGCGGCGGCATCTTCATGTACCCCTGGGACAAGCGCGAGCCGAACAAGGCCGGCAAGCTGCGCCTGATGTACGAGGCCAACCCGATGGCCTTCCTGGTCGAGCAGGCCGGCGGCGCCGCCACCAACGGCCGCCAGCGCATCCTCGACCTGCCGCCGGAAAAGCTGCACGAGCGCGTCGCGGTGGTGCTGGGTTCGCGCAACGAAGTCGAGCGCGTGACCAGTTATCACCACGAGCTTGACAACACCAAGTGAGCTTGTGCTATAGTCGTGGGCTCTTGACGCACTGACGCAAACGCAGCGCAAAACGCGGCGGAAGCAGATGGCGACAGGACAAAAGCCGGTGTAGCTCAGTTGGTAGAGCAGCGCATTCGTAATGCGAAGGTCGGGAGTTCGACTCTCTTCACCGGCACCACACACAATATCCAGGCGGAGCAACCACCTGGCACTCACTTCAGACGCCCCGCTTGTCGGGGCGTTTTTCTTTTCCGCGGCACGGAACGCGTGACGATTCCGGACCTGTTCGGCGGGTCACGGCGGCGTCCACGGCGGGACAATCGGACCCAAGGTCCGATGTGCGCGTGCCCATCGTCGGCGCACGGGAGGTGCGGACCGAGTCGATCCGCCCACGCGGCCGCACAGGCGCCATCCCGGATGACGCCGATGGGCCACCGCTCCGCCCCTCCGCACCGATGAACGCTCCCGCCTCCCCTGCCGCCGAGTGGCCCCCGGGTGCCGTCACACCGGCGTTCTGGCGGGACATCGGCCACGCCCCGGCCATCCCGGCGGACTGGCGCGCCACCCTGGTCGCCCTGCGGGACATGGGCCGGGCCGACCAGCTGCACCTGCGGGCGCTGACCGGTCTGCTGGCGACCGACCGTGGGCTGGAGCGCCGGCTGCTCGACGCGCTGCCCTGCCTGGCCTCGTCGGCGCAGGGGCCGCTGGCGCTGCAGGGCACCGCACATGCCGTCTCCCTGCTGGGCTTCGGCACGGTGGGCATGCTCACCACCCTGCTGATGCTGCTGCAGGGACTGCAGCAGGACGCCTCGGCGGCCGAACCAGCCGCCGCCCGCACACCAGGCCGCACCCCAGCCGTGGCCGTGAGCCGCGCGACCCTGGACGCGCTGGCCGCCTGGCGCGACGCGCTGATGGCGGCACTGCTGGCGCACGCGCTGCATCCGGGCCCCAGCCAGGGTCAGCGCCCCTGGCTGCTGGCGCTGCTGCACGACCTGCCCGCGGTGCTGCACGGCGTGCCGGGCCTGATGGCGGCCCCCATCCCGACGACGGCACGGCTGGCGCAGGCCTGGGACTGGCCGCCGGCACTGTGCGCCGCCCTGCAGGCGCTGGATGACGACCCATCGTCAGCAGAGCCGATGGCCACGACAGCCGCCCGGACGCCGCCCGGTACCGCGGATCACCGCCTGGCCCGGCGGATGCAGATCGCCCGGACATCGGCGCCGCTGCTCCTGCGCAGCACGGCCACCTCACGCGCCGCGCTGGCCCGCACGCTGGCCGCCCGTCAGGACGCCGAGGCGGCCGAGGACCGGACCGGCGAGCCGGTCGACGCCGAAGGCTGGTGCGCGCTGTTCGAGCGGGCCCTGTCGACCTGGACCACCCTGGCGCAGCGCCTGGACCTGCCGGCCTTGCCCGCCGATGTGCTGGCGGCACCGGAGCCGGTGCCCGCGCCGGCCCCCCACGAGCCGCAGCGGCCGGCCACCGACAACGGCGCCGCCACCTCGGCCGCACCGAAGGCCGTCGGGAGCGACACCGCCGCGGCGGGACCGGGCGAGGCTCCGGCGCCCCACCCGCCCCTGGTTCGCCCGACGGCCCGGCCGCCGCTGTCGGCCGCACCCGCACTGATCCGCGGCATCGAGGATTTCAGCCGGGGCCTGCTGGGCGACGCGCCGCTGGCGGACCTGGTCGAGCCGGCACTGCTGGCCGTGCTGCAGGCCCTGCAGTGGCAACGCCTGATGTTGTGTCTGCCGGATCAGCCGGACGGGCCGCTGGTGGTGCGCCATGCCGTCGGCGAGCGCCTGCGCGTGCTGCTGCCGCAGGTGCGCATCGCCTGGCGGCCGCCCACCGACCTGTTCGGCCTGCTGCTGCGTGAACAGCAGGACAGCGTGGTGGCCGATGCGCTGCGCACCGGACGCACCGCCCGCCTGCCGGCCTGGTTCCACGACCATGCAGGGGCCGCCGGCTTCGTCGCCCTGCCGCTGGCCTGGCAGGGTCAGCCGATGGGACTGCTGTACGGCGACGTGCCCCTGAGCCACCGCCTGATGGTGGACGAACCGACGCTGGGCCAGTTGCGCACGCTGCGCAACCTGATGGTCGCCGCGCTGCGCCTGCGCCAGAGCAGGCCGGCGGACCGCCACCAGCCCCGACCGTGACGCACGACGGCGCCCTCAGCGCAACCAGGCATCCCAGGCCGTGCGCACGATCAGCAGGCTCACGACGGCGATGAACACCCCGCGCACGAAGCCGGCGCCGTGGCGCAGCGCCAGCCGCGCGCCGATCAGGCTGCCGGCCACGTTGGCCACGGCCATCGTCAAGCCCAGCGCCCACACCACATGGCCCTTGGCCGCGAACAGCGCGAGGGCCGCCAGATTGGTGGCCACATTCATCAGCTTGGCGCCGGCCGACGCATGCAGGAAGTCCCAGCCCAGCAGCCGGACCAGGGCGAAGATGAAGAAGCTGCCGGTACCCGGGCCGAAGAAGCCGTCGTACCAGCCCACCAGCAGACCGATCAGCGCCGCGATGCGCCGCGCCTGCCGGGCCTCATGGCGCGGCGCATGGGCCGTGCCCAGATCCTTGCGCAGCACGGTGTAGACCAGCACCGCGCCCAGGATCAGCGGCAGCACCTTGCGCAGCGCGCTGCCGTCGACCAGCGTGACCATCCAGGCCCCGGCCAGCGCGCCGACGCCCGCGCAGGCCACGGCGGGCAGCACCTGATCCCAGGGCAGGCTGACCCGCTTCAGGTACTGCGCGGCGGCGAACGAGGTGCCCCAGACCGAGGCGCTCTTGTTGGTGCCGAACAGCGTGGCCGGCGGCGCCTGCGGGAAGGTGGCGAACAAGGCCGGCAGCAGCACCAGCCCCCCGCCCCCGACGATCGCATCGACCAGCCCCGCCAACAACGAGGCCACCGCCGACACCGCCAGCGCGGCCAGCCCCGGCTCCAGCACGGCCGCGCTCACAGCGGCTGACCGTCGAGTCCGCGGTTCGACGGGTGGGCGACCGCCTCGTCGCCATAGGCCCGCAGCACCTTCTGCAGCACCACCTGCAGGCCCGGGATCCAGCGTTCCGGCTCGGTGGCCGTGGCCTGGGTCTTGGCGGCCAGATGGGCGGGGTGTGCCAGCACCGCCCGCAGGCCGGACTCGTCGGCCCAGTAGCAGCACCGCGCCTCGCGGCCCCGCGCGGCGTCCTGCCAGCGCTCCTCGCCCAGGAAGCCGACGCTCTGGCGGGCGACGGCGCTGAGGGCATCGGCCAGGCCGGCATGGGCGGCCGGCAGGCGGGCGGGATCGTAGAGGAAGGTGGCGCTGTACATGGTCGTCGAGGCGGGCGGCAGGCGCGGCGCGCGAGGACGGCGCCACGGGGCAAAGTCCACCAGTGTCGCCGATGCGCATGCCGCGCCACCTCTGCGCCGATGCCGCAGCCCCCACCGCCACTGCAACGCCGCAGACCCCGCCACGACCTGAGCGATGATCCCGGGATGAACTTCGCAGACACCCTCAAGACCCTGCCCGCCATCGCCCATCTGGCCGCGCTCGAACTGCTGGATGCCGACGGCCAGGTGCTGGCCCGCATCGAGAACCGGCCGGGCCAGGCCGGCTCGGTGGCCGTCTACGCCGCGCTGGCCGCCCGCCACGGCGGCAGCATCACGCCGCAGGCCGCCCGTGACGGCCTGGCGCTGTACGCCGAGCACACGGCCGACGCGCGCGCCCATCCGGCCAAGCACCCGAACATCGACCGCCTGCTGGCCTGGGCCGAAGGCACGCAGTCCCACGCCGTGCGCCTGGTGCCGGCCGCCTGAGGACATCCCCGCGCGGCGGGCGACACGAGAAGACCGGGGCCCCGCGGCAGAGCACCCGGGCGCCCATGGACGCCCCGGCGCGCGACGCGCCCCGGACCTTCCCGGGTTGTGGCGACTACGTAGCGGCGGGATGCCGGCTGACGCTCATCATGCGCGGCAGGTGCCGGGCTGGCGCAATGGCCGGCGTGCACCCTCCCAGGACCGCGCCCATGCCTCACCGTCGCCATACCCTCGGCCAACTGGCCGCCCTCGGCCTGCTGGCCACCAGCCTGCGCCCGTCGTCCACACGGGCGAATCCGGCCCGCTTTCCCGATCGTCCGCTGACCCTGGTCCTGCCCTTCGCCCCCGGCGGCGTGGCCGACCTGACCGCCCGCGCCGTGGCCGAGCAGCTGGCCCGCGGCCTGGGCCAGGCAGTGGTGGTCGACAACCGGCCCGGCGCCGGCGCCGTGGTCGCCAGCCAGACGGTGGCCGCGGCACGACCCGACGGCCACACCCTGCTGCTGGTCAGCAACGGCCATGCCGTGTCCACCGGCCTGTACCGTCGCCTGCCCTACGACGTGCAGAAGGACTTCGCGCCGATCGGCCTGATGGGCTGGTTCGACCTCGGCGTCTTCGTCGCCCCGGGCTCGCCGCTGCGCCAGCTGCGCGAGCTGATCGCCGCCGCGCGCGCCACCCCCGGCCGGCTGACGGTGGGCACCATCATCCAGGGCAGCACACAGCAGCTGGCGGCCAAGCTGTTCGAGACCCAGGCCGGCGTCGACTTCAACCTGATCCCCTACAAGGCCAGCCCGGCCGTGCTGACCGCACTGCGCAGCGGCGAGATCGACGCCGCCATCGAGATCACCGGCCCCTGGCTGGGCCAGCTCAAGTCCGGGGCGATCCGCGCGCTGGCCGTCACCTCGGGCCACCGCAACCCGGTGCTGCCCGAGGTGCCCACGGCCATCGAGGCCGGGCTGGCGGGCTACGACGTGGCGAGCTGGAACGCACTGGCCGTGCCGGCCGCCACACCAGCGGACATCCAGGCCCGGCTGGCCCAGGCCCTGCGCGAGGCCCTGGCCCAGCCGGCGCTGCGCGAGCGCCTGGTGAGCCAGGGGGTGCGGGTGGAGTCCGCCGGCCCGGCCGAGACCCAGGCCCTGCTCGCCCGCGAGATCCGGCGCTGGGGGGACGTGATCCGCCGCGCCGGCATCGAGCCGGAATGAGCGCGGGGCCGCGCACCGGCCGGAGCGGCTGAAGGCCCGCTGCGGCGGTGGCCCACCCCGTCGCGCGGCCGAACGCCGGTCGAGATCAGCCGCCGGGATCCCCGGCCGGCCGGGTGCCGCGGCTCACGCGGCCGACGCCGCGGCGCAGGCCCCGCGGACCGGCTGACCGGCCTGCAGCGCGGCCAGAGCGTCCAGCGCGGCCATCACCGCCTCCGGCGCCTGCGCCCCCTGCCCGCGCAGCCAGTTGACGACGCCGGCGCGGCCCACCGCCATCAGGTCGAACTGCTCGGGCACCTGGGTCCAGTGGTGCATCAGGCCGTCGATCAGGGCGAACAGGCCGCGCGCGGCCACCGCGGGCGGCTGCTCGGCCGAGATCAGGCCGGCGGCCTGGGCGCGTGCGATCGTGTCGTGCAGCGCCTCGACGTACTCGGCGATGCCCTCGCGCTGGCGCTGCAGCGCCTCCTGCAGTTCGTCGTTGTACTCGGTCAGGTGCATCGCGATGGTGAACACCCGCTGCACGTGCGGCCGCTGCGCCAGCTCGCGCAGCGGCATCAGCGCCATCGCGACGAGGGCCTGCAGCAGGTTCTCGGCGGTGGCCCGCTCGGCGGTCTCGAGTGCGCATTCGCAGGGCAGCAGCACCCGCTCCATCATCGCGTGGAACAGCGCCGACTTGTTCTCGAAATGCCAGTAGACGGCGCCCCGGGTGACGCCGGCGGCCTCGGCGATCTGCTGCAGCGAGGTGCGGGCGACCCCCTGGCGCAGGAAGACCTGCTCGGCAGCGTCGAGGATCTGGTGGCGCGTCTCGAGCGCCTCGGCTTTGGTCTTGCGGGCCATGTCGGCTGGTTCTGGCGGAAACGCCCGGCGGGTGGGGGAACGAACGGACAGACCCCGCCGGAGGGCGCGATTGTGCGGCGGTGCGGACCGCGCGTGACGCGCAGTCTGCCACGCGGTCGCACAGGACATACATTCGTGCTTGTATGTATACTGCCGCGTTTCTTCCCTGATCCTGGTCAAGGTGGCGCGAGTCGCGCCGCCGCGCCCCGCATTCCCGACCCCCCCGGTCCGATCCGATTTGCAGGAACGCTCCATGTCCGACGCGCCACTGTCCACCTCGTCCCGCTCCGCCGCCGGCCCCGTGCCCGCCGGGCGGCCTGCCCGCCCTGTGTCGACCCGTCGCACCGTTCATCCGGCCTGGCGCCTGGGCTCGGCCGGCGCGCTGGCGCTGGCCATCGCCACGCTGGCCGCCTGCGGCAAGGGCGGCGGTGATGCCGGCCACGGCGGCATGGGCCAGATGCCGCCGCCGGCCGTCGGCGTGGTGACCGCCCAACCCGGCGCCGTCGGCCTGACGCTGGAGCTGCCGGGCCGCCTGGAGCCGCTGCGCACCGCGCAGGTCCGGGCCCGCGCCACCGGCGTGGTGCTCAAGCGCCTCTACACCGAAGGCGGGCTGGTCAAGGCCGGCCAGAGCCTCTACCAGGTCGACGCCGCGCCCTACCGCGCCGCGCTCGACGCCGCGCTCGCCACCCAGGCCAAGGCCGAGGCCGCGCTGGCCCAGGCCCAGGCCACGCTGGAGCGCAACCGCCCGCTGGCCGAGGCCAAGGCGATCAGCCCGCAGGACTGGGTCGCCACCCAGGCCGCGCACAAGGCCGCGGTGGCCGACGTGGCCGCCGCCAAGGCCCAGGTGCAGAGCACGCGCCTGAACCTGGACTACGCGGCCGTCACCGCGCCGATCAGCGGCCGCATCGGCCGTTCGCTGGTGACCGAGGGCGCGCTGGTCAGCGCGGCCGAGGCCACGCTGATGGCCACCATCCAGCAGACCGACACGATGATGGTGAACTTCACCCAGTCGGCGGCCGAGGCCATGCGCCTGCGCCAGGCGATCAGCGGCGGCAAGCTGCAGGCCTCGGGTTCGGCCCAGGTGCGCCTGGTGCTCGACGACGGACGGGTCTACGGCCACGCCGGCCGCCTGCTGTTCTCCGACATCACGGTCGACGCCACCACCGGCCAGGTGACGCTGCGCGCCGAGGTGCCCAACCCGCAGGGCGAGCTGCTGCCGGGCCTGTTCGTCAAGGTGCGCGTCGAGCAGGCGCGCAGCGACCAGGCCATCTTGCTGCCGCAGCAGGCCGTCACCCGCGGCACCGCCGGCGACACGGTGCTGGTGGTCGGCGCCGACAACCAGGTGGCGCCGCGCCAGATCCAGCTCGGCGGCGCCCATGACGGCGCGACCGGCCCGCAATGGGTCGTGCTCGGCGGCCTGCAGGCCGGCGAGAAGGTCGTCGTCGACGGCTTCCAGAAGATCCGGCCCAAGGCCCCGGTGAGCCCCCTGCCCTGGTCGCCGACCTCGGGCACCGCCCAGCCGGGCGGCGCGGCCGCCGGCCCGCAAGGCGCCGCCGGCCCGGCCAGCGCGCCGGCCGCCTCCACCGCCCCGGCCACCGCCGGCGCCAGCCGCTGACGCCCGATGAGCCTGCGGAGTCCCACACCATGAACGCACGGTTCTTCATCGACCGGCCCATCTTCGCCTGGGTCCTGGCCCTGTTCGTCGTCGTGCTCGGCACGGCGGCGATCACCCGGCTGCCGGTCGCGCAATACCCGACGGTGGCCCCGCCGTCGATCGTCATCAACGCCGCTTATCCCGGCGCTTCGGCGCAGGTGATGGAGGACAGCGTGCTGGCCGTCATCGAGCAGGAGCTCAATGGCGCGCCGGGCCTGATCTACATGGAGTCCTCGGCCGACGCCACCGGCCAGGGCTCGCTGACCGTCACCTTCGAGCCGGGCACCGATGTCTCCATCGCCCAGATCGAGGTGCAGAACCGGCTGTCGCGCGCGACGCCGCGCCTGCCCTCGGCCGTCACGCAGCAGGGGGTGCGGGTCGACAAGAACCGCTCGAACTTCCTGATGTTCGTGATGCTGACGTCGACCAACCCGGCCTACGACCCGGTGGCCCTCGGCGACTACGCGGCCCGCAACGTCCAGCCCGAGCTGCTGCGCGTGGCCGGCGTCGGGCAGGTGCAGCTGTTCGGCACCGAGAAGGCGATGCGGGTCTGGATCGATCCGCAGAAGCTGGTCAGCTACGGCCTGAGCACGGCCGAGGTCAACGCGGCGATCTCGCGCCAGAACCTGCAGATCTCGGCCGGCGCCATCGGCGGCCTGCCGAGCGCGCAGGGCCAGACGCAGTTCGCCACCATCAAGGTCAACGGCCAGCTCAACACCATCGAGCAGTTCGGCCAGATCCTGCTGCGCGCCAATGCCGACGGCTCCAGCGTGCGCCTGAAGGACGTCGCGCGCATCGAGATCGGCGGTCAGGCCTATGTCTCGTCGGCCCGCCTGAACGGCAAGGCCGCCACCGGCCTGGGCATCCAGCTCGCGCCCACCGGCAACGCGCTGGCCGCGGCCGACGGCGTGCGCGAGCGCATGGCCGAGCTGCAGAAGTTCTTCCCGGAAGGGGTGAGCTTCGGCGTGCCGTACGACAGCTCGAAGTTCGTGCGCATCTCGATCCACGAGGTGGTCAAGACGCTGGCCGAGGCCATCTTCCTGGTCTTCATCGTGATGCTGCTGTTCCTGCAGAACATCCGCTACACGCTGATCCCGACCATCGTCGTGCCGGTGGCCCTGCTGGGCACCTTCGGCGTGATGCTGGCCATGGGCTTCTCGATCAACGTGCTGACGCTGTTCGGCATGGTGCTGGCCATCGGCATCCTGGTCGATGACGCCATCGTGGTGGTCGAGAACGTCGAGCGCATCATGGCCGAGGAGGGCTTGAGCCCGCGCCAGGCCACGGTCAAGGCGATGGGCCAGATCACCGGCGCCATCATCGGCATCACCGTGGTGCTGATCTCGGTGTTCGTGCCGATGGCCTTCTTCAGCGGCTCGGTGGGCAACATCTACCGCCAGTTCTCGCTGGCGATGGTGGCCTCGATGGTGTTCTCGGCGCTGATGGCGCTGACGCTCACGCCGGCGCTGTGCGCGACGCTGCTCAAGCCGATCGACCCCGGCCACCACGAGAAGCGCGGCTTCTTCGGCTGGTTCAACCGCGGCTTCAAGCGCACCACCCACGGCTACGAGGGCGTGATCGCCCGCATCCTGCCGCGCGCCGGCCGCTACCTGGTGATCTACGCGGCCATCCTGGCGGCCGTGGGCCTGATGTACCGCCAGCTGCCCAGCTCCTTCCTGCCCAACGAGGACCAGGGCTACCTGATGGTCAACGTGCAGCTGCCGCCGGGCGCCTCGATGGCCCGCACCGAGCAGGTGATGGGCCAGGTCGAGCAGTACTTCATGGGTCAGAGCGAGGTCGACCAGGTCGTCGGCGTGCTGGGCTTCAGCTTCGCGGGCTCGGGCCAGAACGCGGCACTCGCCTTCGTGCCGCTCAAGCCCTGGGAGGAGCGCGCCGGCGAGCAGCACAGCGCACAGGCCGTCGCCGGCCGCGCCTTCGGCGCGCTGATGGGCATCCGCGATGCGTTCATCTTCCCGCTGTCGCCGCCGCCGATCCCGGAGCTGGGCAACGCCACCGGCTTCAGCTTCCGCCTGCAGGACCGCGCCGGCCAGGGCCACGACGCCCTGCTGGCCGCGCGCAACCAGCTGCTGGGCATGGCGATGCAGAGCAAGGTGCTGCAGGGCCTGCGCCCCGACGGCCTGGAAGACGCGCCCCAGCTGCAGCTGGACATCGACCGCGAGCGCGCCGCCGCCATGGGCGTGAGCTTCGACACCATCGGCTCGACCCTGGCCACCGCGCTCGGCTCGTCCTACATCAACGACTTCCCGAACGCCGGCCGGCTGCAGCGGGTGATCGTGCAGGCCGAGGCCAAGGCGCGCATGCAGCCCGAGGACGTGCTCAAGCTGCAGGTGCCCAACACCCGCGGCCAGCTGGTGCCGCTGTCGGCCTTCGCCAGCACGCGCTGGGTGACCGGCCCGGTGCAGACCGTGCGCTACAACGGCTACCCGGCGATGAAGATCGCCGGTGATGCCGCGCCCGGCCACTCGACCGGCGAGGCGATGGCCGAGATGGAGCGTCTGGCCGCCCAGCTGCCGCAAGGCTTCGGCTTCGAATGGACCGGCCAGTCGCGCGAGGAGAAGCTCTCCGGCTCGCAGGCCACCATCCTGCTGGCCTTCTCGATGCTGGCGGTCTTCCTGTGCCTGGCCGCGCTCTACGAGAGCTGGAGCATTCCGGTGGCCGTGCTGCTGGTGGTGCCGCTGGGCATCCTCGGCTCGCTGGCCGGCGTGTGGATGCGCGACATGCCCAACGACGTCTACTTCAAGGTCGGCCTGATCACCATCATCGGCCTGTCGGCGAAGAACGCGATCCTGATCATCGAGTTCGCCAAGGACCTGATGGCCGAGGGCAAGGGCCTGATCGAGGCGACACTGGAGGCCTGCCACCTGCGCTTCCGTCCGATCATCATGACGTCCTTCGCCTTCATCCTGGGCGTGCTGCCGCTGGCCATCGCGAGCGGCGCGGGCTCGGCCAGCCAGCGGGCGATCGGCACCGGCGTGATGGGCGGCATGATCACGGCCACCGTGCTGGCGGTCTTCCTGGTGCCGGTGTTCTTCGTCGTCATCCGGCGGCTGTTCCCGGCCACCGGCCACGAAGCCCCGCACGGCACCTCCATCGCCTCGCCCGCGGCCGACGCCGCCGCCGCCGAGGCCCTGCATCTGGAACCGAAGAAGGAGGGTTGACGCGATGACACACCACATGACGCACCACCCCGCCCCGGAAGCCCCGCGTGCGCAGCCGTCGGCCCTGCCCGCACGGCTGGCGGCCCTCGCCGCGGCCGCCCTGCTGGCGGCCTGCGGCAACCTGGCGCCGGTCCACGAGCGCCCGACGGTCACGCTGCCGGCGCTGTCGGCCGCGGCGGCCGAAGGCGCGGCATCGGCCGCCGCCAACGCGCCGGCCCCGCTGCCGGCCTGGCAGGACCTGGTGCGCGAGCCCCGCGCCCGCCAGGTCATCGAGCTGGCGCTGCAGCACAACACCGATCTGCGGCTGGCCCTGCTCAACGTCGAGCGCAGCCGCGCCGCGCTGCGCCTGACCGACGCCGACCGCTGGCCGACCGTCAATGCCGCCGTCAGCGCCCAGCGCGCGCCCAACAGCCAGGGCGTGCAGACGAACACGCTGCAGGCCGGGCTGCAGATCACCGCCTGGGAACTGGATCTGATGGGCCGCCTGGCCAACCTCAGCACCTCGGCCCAGGCCACGCTGATGGCCACCGAGGCCGCCCAGCGCGCGGCCCGCCTGGCGCTGGTCACGCAGACGCTGTCGGCCTGGCTGACGCTGGCGGCCGATGGCGAGCTGCAGGCGCTGGCCGAGCAGACGCTGCGCGACCGCCAGGAAACCGAACGCCTGGCGCTGCTGCGCCACCGCGTCGGCGCCCTGGCCGACGGCGACCTGCGCGGCGTGCAGGCCCTGACCGAGGCCGCCCGCGCGGGCGTGGCGCAGGCCCGCCGCCAGCGCGCGCTCGACGAGCACGCGCTGCACGCGCTCGTCGGCGCACCGGTGCCGGCCGCGCTGCTGCCGGCACCGGCCATCGGCGCGCTGGCCGCGGTCGACGCGCTGGCACCGCTGTCACCGGCCCTCGACTCCGACGTGCTGCTGCGCCGCCCCGACGTGATCCAGGCCGAGCAGACCCTGCGCGCCGCCCAGGCCGACATCGGCGCCGCCCGCGCCGCGATGTGGCCGCGCATCACGCTGAGCGCCAGCGCCGGCCAGGTCGGCAGCCAGCTCTCGCAGCTGTTCGAAGGCGGCCACTTCGCCTGGAGCCTGGCCAGCTCGGCCGCGGTGGCGATCTTCGATCACGGCCGCAACAAGGCCAATGTGCAGGTCTCGCAGATCGCCCGCGACAGCGCCGTGGCCCAGTACCAGAAGACGGTGCAGACCGCCTTCCGCGAGACCGCCGACGCACTGGCCGGCTTCAGCAGCTGGCAGACCCAGCTGGACGCCCAGCGCGCGCAGCTGCAGGCCGAAGCCGACCGCCACCGCCTGTCGCGCCTGAAGTACGACGCCGGCGCGATCAGCCAGGTCGACTGGCTGGATGCCGAACGCTCGCTGACCTCCGCCCGCCAGGCCGTGGTCCAGGTGCGGCTGGCCGACGCGCTCAACCGGGTGGCGCTCTACAAGGCGCTCGGCGGTGACGAGACGCGCACCGCCGAGGCCCCCGCCACGGCCGCTGCGCAGGCCGGGATGGCGACGGTGGCCGCCGCCGGCACGGTGGACAGCCCCACCACCGTCGCGGCCGCGCCCCGGCGCTGACGCGCACGCGGCGGTCCGCCCTGCCGGCGGCCGCCGCATCCGGTCCCTGCGGCCCGACACGGGCCTCTAGAATCCGGCCCAAGGGTGCAGGCCCACCTGATGCAGCGTCGCCCGACGCCGCGCATCCAGGGGCCTGCAGGCATCGCACGCCGGTCGGGCCGCCGCGTGGACCTCGGGCCGCCTGCGGCCGGGCCACGGTGCGCCGACAGCCCTCCTGCGGAGGTCTGCGCACACCGGGCCCGGATCAGCGCAACGGCCCGGCCGACCGGAGCCCCGATGCCCTTGCCCACCCCCGACACCCTGCAGGCGATCGCCACCGGCGTCTTCGCGCTGGCCCTGCTGCACACCTTCTGCGCCCATCTGTTCGAGCGCCTGGCCACGCGCCTGCCGCGCCATGCCGGCCTGCTGCACCTGCTCGGCGAGGTCGAGGTGGTGTTCGGCTTCTGGGCCATCGTGCTGACCCTGCTGCTGGCGCTGGTGGTCGGTCCCGCCCAGTCGCTGGACTACATCGAGACCCGCAACTACACCGAGCCGCTATTCGTCTTCGTCGTCATGGTGATCGCCGGCTCACGGCCGATCCTCGACGCGGTGTTCGCGCTGGTGCGCCAGTTGAGCGGCCTGACCGGCGGCATCGCCCACCTGAGCGCCGTCTGGCTGGGTCTGGCCGGCGTGCCGCTGCTGGGCTCGCTGATCACCGAGCCGGCGGCCATGACCATCGCCGCCCTGCTGCTGGCGCCGCTGGTGTTCATGACCGACCTGCCCGAGCGGCTGAAGTACCTGGCGCTAGGCGTGCTGTTCGTCAACGTGTCGATCGGCGGCACGCTGACCGCCTATGCGGCACCGCCGGTGCTGATGGTCGCCGGCCCCTGGGGCTGGGACAGCGCCTACATGCTGCAGCACTTCGGCTGGAAGTCGGCGCTGGCGGTGCTGGCCAATGCCACGCTGGCGGTGCTGGCCCTGCGCCGTCATCTGCGGCCGGCCCCGCTGCCGCGATCGGTCGATCCGCAGGCACAGCGGCCGGTACCGCCGATGGTCACGCTCATCCACGCGCTGCTGCTGGCCGGTGTGGTGGCGCTGGCCCACCATCCGGTGGCCTTCATCGGCCTGTTCCTGCTGTTCATGGGCTACACCACGGCCTATGCCCGCCACCAGACTCCGCTGCTGCTGAAGGAGGCACTGCTGGTGGCCTTCTTCCTGGCCGGACTGGTGGTGCTGGGCGGCCTGCAGCGCTGGTGGCTGCAGCCGGTGGTCTCGGGCCTGGAGCCGCTGGCGCTGTTCTTCGGCGCGCTCGGCCTGACGGCCATCACCGACAACGCGGCGCTGACCTATCTGGGCACGCAGATCGACGGGCTGTCGGAGACCGCCCGCCACATGCTGGTGGCCGGTGCGGTGGCCGGCGGCGGCCTGACGGTGATCGCCAATGCACCGAACCCCGCGGGTGCCGCCCTGCTGCGCGCCGGCTTCACCGGCGGATCGATCAACCTGCTGGGCCTGCTGGCCGGCGCACTGGCACCGACGGCGGTGGCCGCCAGCGCCCTGCTGCTGCTCGGCTGAACGCGGCGCAGGCGCCGGGGCCCCTCCCGTCAGAGCCGGTCGAGCGCCGCGCGCAGGCGGCCGACCGTGCCGTCGACATCCCGCAGCTTGTCGAGCCCGAACAGCCCGAGGCGGAAGGTGCGGAAGTCGGGCCCCTCGTCGCACTGCAGCGGCACACCGGCCGCCGTCTGCAGGCCCAGGGGTGCAAAGGCGCGTGCGGACTGGATCTCCGGATCCTGGGTGTAGCTGACGACGACCCCGGGCGCCTGCCAGCCCGCCGCCGCCACGCTCGGGAAACCACGCTCGACCAGCAGCGTGCGCACCGCCCGGCCGAGCGTGCGTTGGGCGTCCTGCAGGCGCTCGAAGCCGATGACCTCGCACTCGCGCATCACGTCACGGTTGTGGGCGAGACTGTCCGTGGGCATGGTCGCGTGGTAGGCATGCCCCCCGGCCCGGTAGGCCTCCATGATCTGCGACCACTTCTTCAGATCACAGGCGAAGCTGCTGCTGGTGGTGCCCGCCATGGCCTCGATCGCACGGGCGGACAACATCACGAAGGCACAGCCGGGCGAGCCACTCCATCCCTTCTGCGGCGCCGTGACCAGCACATCCACGCCCAGGGCCCTCATGTCGACCCACAGGCAGCCCGAGGCGATGCAGTCCAGCACCAGCAGGCCGCCGACCGCATGCGTGGCCTCGGCCAGGCGCCGCAGGTAGTCGTCGCCCAGCAACAGGCCGCTGGCCGTCTCGACATGCGGCGCACAGACCACGGCCGGACGCAGGCGCTCGATCGCGGCGATCACCTCGTCCAGCGGTGCCGGCTCGAACGGTGCCTGGGGACCGGCCCCCGTGCGCCGCGCCTTGCAGACCTCGTGCACCGACGGGATGCTCCCCATGTCGAAGATCTGGCTCCAGCGGTAGCTGAACCAACCATTGCGCACGACCAGTGCAGGCCGCCCGCTGGCGAACTGGCGCGCCACCGCCTCCATGCCGAAGGTCCCGCTGCCCGGCACCACGACGGCCTGATCGGCCTGGTAGACCCGGCACAGCAGGTCGGAGAAATCCCGCATCACGCCCTGGAAGCGGGCGGACATGTGGTTCAGCGCACGATCGGTGTAGACGACCGAGTACTCGAGCAGACCATCAGGATCGACGTCAGGGCGAAGGGCGGGCATGTGCAGTCTCCAGCAGCGCGACCGTCTTCACGGACCGTACCGCAGCCAGCGCGCCACCTGCGCCCGAGGCCTGCAGCCGGCACCTCGTGCGACGGCTCGTCGCCGGACAGATTACCACCCGCGCGGTGGGCATCACCCGGGTCCCGGCGGATCCGGACCGGCCAGCCCGCAGCAAGTCAGCCCAAAACAAAAAAGGACCTGACGTTTCCGCCAAGTCCTTCTTGCCCGGCGCCTGCGCGCCGGTGATGCTGGTGGGCCCTGAGTGACTCGAACACTCGACCTACGGATTAAGAGTCCGCTGCTCTACCAACTGAGCTAAGAGCCCGTCCGTGTCACCTGCACCGGCAGAACCGGCGCACGCGACGCAAGACGATAAAGAAACTGTGGTGGGCCCTGAGTGACTCGAACACTCGACCTACGGATTAAGAGTCCGCTGCTCTACCAACTGAGCTAAGAGCCCGTCCGTGTCACCTGCACCGACAGAGCCGGCGCACGCGACGCAAGACGAAAAGAAACGTTGGTGGGCCCTGAGTGACTCGAACACTCGACCAACGGATTAAGAGTCCGCTGCTCTACCAACTGAGCTAAGAGCCCCCGGTCCGGATTGCTCCGGCACTTCACGCGATCGACGCGTCTGGTGGGTCGTGCAGGATTCGAACCTGCGACCAACGGATTAAAAGTCCGCTGCTCTACCGGCTGAGCTAACGACCCGCCGCATCAATCAGCGAAGACAATGATTCTAGCACGTCATTTCTGAGCTTGTCATCATTTTTCGCCGCAGTCGGCTCAACGCCCGGTCGCCCGCCGCAGCAGTTCACCGGCAGCCACCAGGCCGAAGGTGGCCGTCACCGTGACCGTCGAGCCATAGCCGTGACAGTTCAGGCTGCCGTCGCCGCCGGCCGTGCCGCTGTCGCAGGCCGCGTCCTGCGGCGGCCGCACCGCCTCGCGGGAGAACACGCAGCTCAGGCCGATGCGGCCCTGGCGCGCAGCGCCGGCCTGCTTGCGCAGGCGCTGGCGCAGACCGGCCAGCAGCGGGTCATGCGTGGTGTCGGCCAGATCGGCCACCTCCACCGCCTGGGCCTGCAGCTTGCCGCCGGCGGCGCCGACACACACCAGCAGCTGCCGCTCACGCAAGGCCCAGGCCGCCAGCGCCAGCTTGGCCTGGCTCTGGTCACAGGCATCGATCACACCGTCGACGGCCACCGGCAGCAAGGCCGGCCAGTTGTCCGCGCTGGCGAACTCCTCGACGCGGTGCACGCGACAGCCGGGATGGATGTCGGCGATGCGCTCGGCCAGTGCATCGACCTTGGCCTGGCCGACGCTGCGGCCCACCGCCTGCACCTGACGATTGATGTTGGACTCGGCGACCTGATCCAGATCGATCAGCACCAGTTCGGCCACCCCGCTGCGGGCCAGCGCCTCGGCCGCCCAGCTGCCGACGCCGCCGAGACCGACGACCGCGCAGCGCAGGCCGCGCAGCCGCGCATAGGCCGTCTCCCCCCACAGCCGTCGCAGGCCACCGAAGCGCCGCTCCAGGTCCGGGTCAGCGACCGCGGGCAATGCCTCCGGCATGCCCGGCTCGATGCCGGCCATCAGCCCTTGAGCCCGGCCAGCCGCTCACGTCCGGCGTTGGCTGCCTCGCTCTGCGGGTAGGCCTTGATCAGCTCCTCGATCGTCTTGCGGGCCGTCTTCGTGTCCTTCATCTCGACCTGGCAGCTGGCGATGCTCAGCAGGGCCTCCGGCGCACGCGGATGCTCGGGCGCGTTGCTGACCACGCTGCGGAAGGTGGCGATCGCATCCTTGTAGTTCTTCTGTCCGTACAGCGCGTTGGCCAGCCAGAAGCGCGCGCTGTCCCCGTAGCCGCTCTCGGGCCAGCGCCTCAGGAAGCCGGTCAGGGCGGCCGCCCCCTTGTCGAAATCGCCCGTGCGCAACGCGGCCAGTGCCGCGTCGTAGCCGCGCTTCTCGTCCGGGTCGGCGAGGAAGTCACGGCCGTCGACACTGACCTTGACCGGTTCGACCTTCTTCAGGCGGTCCTGCACCGAGGCCAGCTGGTCCTTGAGCTGACGCTGCAGCTCGGCGACGCTGGTGGCCAGCGCCTGCTGGTCCTGCTGGGCCTTCTGCTGATCGCGCTGCAGCTGCTCGTTGCTGCCCCGCAACCGGGCGTTGTCGGCCTTCATCGCGTCGAGCTGGGTGCTGAGCTCCAGCAAGCCGCGGCGCAGCTGCTGCAGCTGTTCGAGCAACTGGGCGTTGGCCTGCGCGAGCTCGGCCGAACGGGCCTTGGCCGCGTCATCGTTGGTGGTGATGCGGGTGCGCAGATCCAGGATCGCGCGCCGGGCCTCCTCGTCGTCGAACAGGCCGGCGCGAGCGGACGGCGCCAGCAGCAAGGCAAGGGTCAGCGCCCCCAGGCGCAGGCCGGTGGCGGAAGGAGAAAACGGGCGGAGCAGGCGGGGCATCATGGTCGATTCAGATCGCTCGGTCGAAGGCCGGTCGGCGGCGGCAGCCGGAGTCCGGGCCGTGCGGCGGTTCAGCGGTCGCGCAGCTCGGCGCGCCGGTTGCGGGCGAAGGACACCTCGTCCTGACCGTTGGCGAGCGGCCGCTCCTTGCCGTAGCTCACGGCATCGAGCCGCGCAGGATCGGCGCCCAGCAGCTGCAGCGCCCGCACCACGGCCTCGGCCCGCTTCTGACCGAGCGCCAGGTTGTACTCCGAGCCGCCGCGGGCATCGGTATGGCCTTCGACGGTCAGCCGCAGGGATCTGGCGGCGGCCAGCCGCCGGGCCTGCGCATCGACCACGCCCTGGTACTGGGGCTGCACGACGTCACTGTCGTAGTCGAAGAACACGGTGCGTCCGTCGCCGACCGGGGTGGCGTCGACGGCCGTGCCGGCCGCCGACCCCTCACCGGTGACGGCCCCGCCGGCACCGGCGCCGCGCGGCACCAGCTCCACACTGGCCACGCGCGACTGCGGCAGCACACGGGTGGTGGCCACCAGCGGATCCTCCACCGGCTGCGTGCGGACCGGCGCGACCGCGGCCGACGCAGGCGCTGACGCGGCAGCCGCCCCGCCGATGTCGCGCGACTCCACCGGCGTGTCGTCGAGCTTGATCGGCGTGCTGCAGCCGGCAGCCAGCACCGACAGGGCGGTCAGGGCCAGCAGCGGCCAACGGCCGGCTCGAGGCGCGGACGCACCGGATGATCGGGGCGGCGAAAGGCGGTGTTCGTGGCTCATCGATGGACTCGGCAGGAGGCGATGGAGGAAACGGGACGCCGGTGTGGCGGCGTCGGGGGCATGCCGGCGCGAGGCGGGCCGGCACCCCTCATCACGGCGTGTAGGGTCCCCAGGCCGGCTCGCGCACGTCGGCGCCGGTGATCAGCAGCGGCGTGCGCACACTGCCGTCGAGCGTGCTGGTCATCAGCACGTCGCGGCCCTTGGCGCGGGTCGCGTAGAGCAACAGACGGCTGTTGGGCGCGAAGCTCGGGCTCTCGTCATCGGTGCTGTCACCGACTGGCTGGGCCGCGCCTCCGCCGTCCAGCGGCATCAGCATCGTGCGAAAGCCCCCGTTGCGGTTGACATAGGCGAGCCAGCGACCGTCCGGGCTGATGGACGGGCTGATGTTGTAGCTGCCACTGAAGGTCACGCGCTCGGCTTGCGCCCCTTCGGCGGAGAAATCGTCGGCCCGCTTGCGGTAGATCTGCGGACCACCGCTGCGGTCGCTGACGAAGTAGACCCAGCGGCCGTCGGGCGAGAACGTGGCCTCGGTGTCGATGGCGTTGCTGAAGCTGAAGCGGCGCACGCCATCGGTGTCCAGATCCAGCATGTACAGCTGGGACGGACCGTCACGCGAGAGGGTGACCACCAGCCGCTTGCCATCCGGCGACCAGGTCGGGGCACTGTTGCTGCCGCGCCAGGCCGCCACCGACCGGCGCTGACCGTCGGCCACGTTCTGCACCATCACCACGGCCTTGCCGCGCTCGAAGGACACGTAGGCCAACCGGCGGCCATCGGGCGACCAGGACGGCGAAATGATGGGCTGCGGGCTGGTCAGGCCGACCTGGTCGCCCAGGCCGTCGGCGTCGGCGATGTGCAGCTGGTAGCGGCCGCCGCCCTTGGTGACGTAGGCGATGCGCGTGGCGTTGACACCCGCTTCGCCGGTCAGGCGCTTCTGCAGCAGATCGGCGATGCGGTGCGCGGCCAGCCGCAGATCGGCCGCCGGCACGACCACGCTCTGGCCGCCCAGATCCTCGCCCTTGACCACGTCCCACAACTTGTAGCGCACGTCGATGCGGCCATCGGCCAGGCGCGTGGCCGAGCCCAGCACCAGCGCGTCGGCGCCGCGGCCGCGCCAGTCGGCGATCACCGGCTGGCTGCTCTCGTCCATCACCCCGGGCGCCTCGATCAGGCGGAAGACGCCCGATCGCACCAGATCGGCCCGCAGCACCGGGGCCACCGGCTGGGCCAGCTGCTCCTCGCCACGGAAGGCGACCACGGCCACCGGCAGCTGGTTGGCGCCGATGCCGGCGATCTCGACACGGTACTGCGCACGGACGGCCGACGGCCACAGGGCGCCGCCCAGGCCGGCACCGGCACCGGCCGTCAGGCCGAGCGCGCTGCCCAGCAACGCGCGATGGAAACTTCGACGATCGGTCATCTCAGGCATGGAGTGTCAGGAGCAGCGGCGGTTCCCCCCGGATACGCCGCGTGCGGCCCGTACCACGCAAGGGTGCGGGACGGCGCAAGGCGTGGATTGTAGGCAGGGCCCGGGCGCCGCCGCAGCGACAATCCGCGCCCATGGCCCGCCCTCCCGCCCCTGCCTTCGCCGCTGCCCGCGCCCTCGCGCACAGCGCCTGTCCTTGTGGCAGCGCGCGACCCCTGGCGGCCTGCTGCGGCCGCTGGCATGAAGGGCCGCTGCACCTGCAGGCCCCCGATGCGGCCCAGCTGATGCGCTCGCGCTACAGCGCCTACGTGCTCGGTCTGACCGACTACCTGAGGCGCACCTGGCATCCATCGACCTGCCCGGCCGAGCTGGACACCGACCCGGCGGTGCGTTGGCTGGGCCTGCAGGTGCGCAGCGCACGCACACCGGAGCCCGGCCGGGCCGAGGTCGAGTTCGTCGCGCGGTCGCGCCTGGGCGGACGCGGCCACCGCCTGCACGAGACCAGCCGCTTCGTGTCCGAGGACGCCGACGGTACCGGCGTGCGCTGGTGGTACGTGGACGGTACGCTGCATGCCGGCGGTTGAACGCCCCGTGCCGGCCGACCCCTCCGATGAGATCGCCACGGCCGATGCCTCGGGCACAGCCGGTCCGGCCTCCGACGCCGACCGCTGGCCACTGCCGCTGCTGCACCGCGACGCGCGGTTGATCGCCGTGCACAAGCCGGCCGGCCTGCTCGTCCACCGCAGCGCGCTCGACGCCCACGCCGAGCACGACGCACTCACCCTGCTGCGGGAACGCCTGGACCTGCCGCTGTGGCCGGTCCACCGGCTGGACAAGGGCACCTCGGGCGTGCTGCTCTTCGCCCGCGATGTCGACGCCGCACGCCGGCTGGGCGCGGCCTTCGCCGGCGGGCGCACGCACAAGCGTTATCGGGCCCTGGTGCGCGGCTGGCCGGCCGAGCACGGCCTGTGCACCCATCCCCTGGCCCGCGATCCGGAGCGCCCGTCGGCCGGCCAGCCCCAGCTCGAAGCCTGTACCTCGTGGCAGCGGCTGGCCTGCCTGGAGGTGCCCCTGCGCACATCCAGCACACACGAGCGCACCCGCCTGGCCCTGCTGGCGCTCAGCCCTCGGCAAGGCCGCCGCCACCAGATCCGCCGCCATGCCAAGCACATCGGCCATCCACTGATCGGCGACAGCACGCACGGCAAGGGCCCGCTGAACCGCACGCTGGCCACCTGGTACGGCCTGAACCGTCTGTGGCTGCATGCCGCCCTGCTGGACGTGCCCCACCCCGACGACGCCGCACGACGGCTGCGCCTGGAGGCGCCACCCGGGCCGGAATGGGCGGACTGGGAGCGCTGGACCCACCCGGACGGACCGGCCGGATCAGCCGGACCATCGAATCCGGCGCACCGACCGGACATCGGCTGACGCCGGAGAACCCGGGCCCGCGCGCGCCGGACGCACGCGCGCCCGTCCGGGCATCAGTCCATCTGCGGCCGCAGGCCCAACAGGCCGAGTGCGCAGCCATGCGCGACCGTGCCGCGCTCGACCAGATCGTGCATGACGGTGAAATGGTCGCGGCCGGGGAGCTCTTCGGCCACGGTCAGGGCCGGCCCCCAGGCCGCCTTCAGCGCGCGCTGCTGGGCGATCTGCGCCGGGCTTTCATCGGCGCCGACCAGCGACAGCACCGGCACCGGCGGGGCCGGGAAGGCCGCCGGCGACAGACGCGCCACATCGGCCGCCTGCAGACGCAGATCGTCGCGCAGGAACGGCACCTCGCGGATCGGTGCCAGGTCATAGACCCCGGACACCCCGAGCGCACCGGTCACGACCTCGGGCGGCAGATCATCGGCCACCTGGGTCCAGTCACAGCAGGCCAGCATGGCCGCCAGATGGCCACCGGCCGAATGCCCGGCCACGGCGATCTGCATCGGATCGCCGCCGTAATGGCGTGCGTGGCGGAAGGTCCAGGCCACGGCCTGGGTCAGTTGCAGCGCGATGTCGGCGATCGAGGCCTGCGGCGCCAGCGTGTAGTTCGGCACCACGACCATCGCGCCGGCCTGCACGAAGGCGGGCGCGACGAAGGACATGTCGGACTTGTCCTTGGAGCGCCACCAACCGCCGTGGATGAAGATCAGCACCGGCGCGCCCGACCGGCGGGCCGGGAAGACATCCAGCGTCATCGCGTCGGCCTCGCCATAGCGCAGGTCGAGCTCACAGGTCATGCGCGCACGCGACAGCGCCGAGGCCTGGGCCCACCGCGCCATCAGCGCCTGGGCGCCCGGCACGCGGGCACGGTGGTCGTACTGCGCCTGCAGCCAGGCCGCGTCCCGGCCGGCACCGGTATCGGGCACGGTGGCGGCAGTCTCGGGTGATCGGCGTGTGCGGGTGGGCATCGGCAGCGTCCGGTTGGCGTCCATCAAAACCCGACACGATAGCAGCCCGACCGCATTTGGCGCCCACCTCGACCCCGGCACGGGGGTACGGACAGTGCGAGCTGTCACGGCCACCTCGCTGGAAGGCAACGGACAGCGCACGTCGGAGCGGCCGGCCCGACGGCCCACGCGCCGCCCCTCGCGCCAGCCACTGACCGGATCCGGACCTGGCCACGGCCCGGCGCCCACCGCGGACGGGCCACAGAAACAGGCCGCGCCGCGCGGCAGCTGACGACACCGGGTTCAGGCGATGGCCGCCCGCCTGAACCCACCGGGACGCACGCAGCCACCGGATCAGGCGCAAAACCACTTGACGCCATCATGGGAAAGGCCGCTATACTACGAAGCTCATGTGGGGGCGTAGCTCAGCTGGGAGAGCGTCGCGTTCGCAATGCGAAGGTCAGGAGTTCGATCCTCCTCGTCTCCACCACACACCTGCGAAGGGTTGCACCGAAAGGCCGCAACCCTTTGTTCTTTCTGGACTTTCTGGCATGGCCGGGGTCTGGACGGATGGCCCGGAACGGCCAGGAGCGGGCCCGCCAAGCGGACTGTGTGAAGTCACTGTGTGCAAGACACCCAAGTGACCCGTTATCCTGGCGTCCACCAGCGCCCCGGCACCAGCTACTGGTGGTTCTGTCAAGCGGTCCCGGCCGACCTCCAACCCAGGTTCCCGTCCAAGTGGGCGGAGCGGTCCTCCCTGAAGGTCCGCGACCTGCGCTCGGCGAACTCCGAAGCCAAGCGACGCGCCGCCGCCTGGGACTTCAAGTTCTCCGCCATGCGCAGCGAGAACGAGGCCGCATCGACCGCCAGCATCGACATGACACAGGCCCGTTGACGCCATGGCGCGCCGCTACCCTGCCGCTGCCCAGGCCCGGGAGCGCCACGACTCGCGACACGCCAATGGACGCTTGCCGGGCCTGGGAACCGGCAGGCCCCACGGGCGCGGCACGATCGACCAAGACCCTGAAGACCCAGGAAGCCGCCGCTCAGAAGCTGAGCCGACATGCTGGGCCCGGAACGCCCTGGAACCGCCAGAGACGGGCCCGTCAAGCCGACTGTGTGACGTCACCATGTGCAAGACGCCCAAGTGACCCGTTGTCCCGGCGTCCACCAGCGCCCCGGCGTGCACGCGTCGCGATCACCAGACCCGGATGCGCGCCTGCAGCGCGAACGCGCCGTCCACCCGGCGGTCGACCGTCGGGATGTAGACCAGATTCAGGCCGACGCGGCCCCATTCGGCGCCAGCCATCGGCATCAGCGTCGGATACCAGCGACCACCGGCCAGCGTCGGATAGCCGTTGACCAGGCCGACGCTGCCGCCGAGCCGCAACCGCGGCCCCTCACCATCGCCGATCTGCCAGGGCGTCCAGGCCAGTTGCAGGTAGCTGCTGCCGTGCCTGACCGAGTTCCGGTAGTGCCCCAGGTTGACCTGCCAGTCATCGTTCAAGCGCCACTCCAGGCCCAACCCGTCGTTGCGCTCGTTGTAGCGGTCGGCATGGCGGGTGTGATGCGAGAGGAAGCCGCTGGTGAGCCACAGCGCACCGTGTCCGGCATCGTCGGTTCCGGCCGCCAGGGCCGGCTCAAGAGGGGTCAGCGCGCAGAACAGCCCGACAGCCGCGAGACCCCGCAGGCAAAGCGGCCCCATGTGCACGCTCCCGTCGGGTGTCACGGCCGATTGCCGCCCCCTTTCTTTCGGACGGAAGGCCCGCGGACTTGAGCCGCCGGACGACAGGACGCGGACAGATCATGACGACGTCCGCACCCGGGCCTTGTCGTCGGCAAGGCCCCACGCGACGGCGATGGCCGATGAAAAAAGGCCACGCCCCTTGCGGAGCGCGGCCTTCTCGCGCATCGCCCATCCGCCTGCGCGGACGGGCCGGTGCGGGGACGATCAGCCCATGTGCAGGCCGCCGTTGACGCTGAAGTCGGCGCCGGTGGTGAAACCCGAATCCGGGCCCGACAGCCAGGCGACGATCGAGCCGATCTCGTCGGGCGTGCCCAGGCGCTTGACCGGGATGGTGCCGACGATCTTGTCCAGGATCTCGGGCTTGATCGCGCGGACCATGTCGGTGCCGATGTAGCCCGGGCTGACGGTGTTGACCGTCACGCCCTTGGCGGCCAGTTCCTGGGCCAGGGCCATCGTGAAGCCGTGCATGCCGGCCTTGGCGGCCGAGTAGTTGGTCTGGCCCGCCTGGCCCTTCTCGCCGTTGACCGACGAGATCTGGACGATGCGGCCCCAGCCCCGCTCGACCATGCCCGGCACGACCTGCTTGGTCACGTTGAACATGGAGTTCAGGTTGGTGTCGATGACGGCCTTCCAGTCCTCGGGCGTCATCTTCAGGAACATGCGGTCGCGCGTGATGCCGGCGTTGTTGACCAGCACGTCGATCTGGCCGTGCTCGGCGATGGACTTGCTGAAGGCCGCGACCGTCGAATCCCAGTCGGCGACGTTGCCGACCGAGGCGTGGAAGGTGTAGCCGAGCGCCTTCTGCTCGTCGAGCCACTTCTGGGCGTCACGGCTCGGGCCGCAGCCGGCGATGACCTTGAAACCATCCTTGGCCAGGCGCTGGCAGATCGCGGTACCGATACCGCCCATGCCGCCGGTGACGTAGGCAACTTTCTGGGTCATGGAGTGCTCCTCGGGTGTGTGTCAGTTGGGGGCCGGTCGCACCATGCGCCGGCTCTGTCGGAACGGGTCCGGCCGGGCACCTGCCCGACCGGGGGGAGGTCGGCTCAGCGCTCGACGGTCAGGGCCACGCCCATGCCGCCACCGATGCACAGGCTGGCGATGCCCTTCTTGGCATCGCGCTTGACCATCTCGTGCAGCAGCGTGACCAGCACGCGGCAGCCGGAGGCGCCGATCGGGTGGCCGATGGCGATCGCCCCGCCGTTGACGTTGACCTTGCTGGTGTCCCAGCCCATTTCCTTGTGCACGGCACAGGCCTGGGCGGCGAAGGCCTCGTTGATCTCGAGCAGATCGAGATCGGCGGCCGACCAGCCGGCGCGCTGCAGCGCCTTGCGGGCGGCCGGCACCGGGCCCATGCCCATGATCTTGGGATCCAGGCCGGCCGAGGCGTAGCTGGCGATGCGGGCCATCGGCTTCAGACCCAGGGCCTGCGCCTTGGCGGCCGACATCAGCATCACGGCGGCGGCGCCGTCGTTGAGGCCCGAGGCGTTGCCGGCGGTCACCGAGCCGGCCTTGTCGAAGGCCGGACGCAGGCCGGCCAGGGCCTCGGCGCTGGTCTTCTTGTTGATGAACTCGTCGGCGGCGAAGACCAGCGGATCACCCTTGCGCTGCGGGATCGTGACGGGGACGATCTCGTCGTTGAAGCGGCCGGCTTCCTGGGCGGCGGCGGCCTTGAGCTGGCTGGCCAGGGCCAGCGCGTCCTGCTCCTCACGGCTGATGCCGTAGGCCTTGGCCACGTTCTCGGCCGTGATGCCCATGTGGTACTGGTTGTAGACATCCCACAGGCCGTCGTTGACCATGGTGTCGACCAGCGACCAGTTGCCCATGCGCTGGCCGTCGCGGCTGGCCGGCAGCACGTGGGGCGACAGGCTCATGCTCTCCTGGCCGCCGGCGATGATGATCTCGCTGTCACCGTCGCGGATGGCCTGGGCACCCAGCATCACGGCCTTCAGGCCCGAGCCGCAGACCTTGTTGATGGTCATCGCGGGCACGCCTTCGGGCATGCCGGCCTTGATGACCGACTGGCGCGCCGGGTTCTGGCCGCAGCCTGCGGTCAGCACCTGCCCCAGGATCACCTCGCCGACCTGTTCAGCGGCGACACCGCTGCGCTCGAGCAGCGCCTTCAGGACAGTGGCACCGAGCTCGGCTGCGGGGGTCTTGGCCAGCGTGCCGCCGAACTTGCCCACGGCGGTGCGGGCGGCGGCGACGATCACGATATCGGTCACGGTCTTGCTCCAACGGAAAAAGGATCACACACAGACGGAATGTAGCCGCGCGGCAGGCCGCGCAAGCCTGGGGTAAGGCCCTGGGTCCCTACCCTCGCGACGCACCGTCGGACAGCACGGTGCAGGGCTCCGCGCGCAGCCCGGCCCGCCCCCGCGTGGGGGGCATGACCGGATGGCGCGGGGCCGGGAAAAGGGCACGGTGGACGACGGCCTGCGGCACACACGCATCACGCGGAAGCCGGCCACGGCGGAGGTCACACCGCGGTGTCGAGGTCAGGCCTTGGCCTGGACGTAGCGGCCCGGAGCAGGCTCGATCTCGGCGTAAGCGCCCTTGCGGCCATAGGCCTTGGGCGCGGCGACCTGCGCGCCACCATGGCCGGCGAGCCATTCGGCCCACACCGGCCACCAGCTGCCCGGGCGCTCGGTGGCGCTGTCCAGCCAGTCCTCGGCGCTGTCGGGCAGGTGCGCACCGATCCAGTGGCTGCGCTTGTTCTTCTTCGCCGGGTTGATCACGCCGGCGATGTGACCCGAAGCCCCCAGCACGAAGGTCCGGTCCTGCGCGCCGGACAGCAGCGGCACCGAGGCATAGGCCGAGGCCCAGGGCACGATGTGGTCCTCGCGCGAGCCATAGATGAAGAACGGCGCCTCGATGCGGCCGAGGTCGATCTTCTCGCCGCAGACGGTCAGCGCGCCGGGTTCGCGCAGCGCGTTGTCGAGGTAGGTGTGGCGCAGGTACCAGCAGTACATCGGGCCCGGCAGATTGGTCGAGTCGCCGTTCCAGTACAGCAGGTCGAAGGCCGGAGGCGCCTCACCCTTGAGGTAATTGCCGACGACGTAGTTCCACACCAGGTCGTTCGGGCGCAGGAAGCTGAAGGTCGTGGCCAGCTCGCTGCCCTTGAGCAGGCCGGGGCCGCCCGGCGCCTGCTCGCCGAGGGTCATCTCGCGCAGCTGCACCGCGGCCTCGTCGATGAAGACGTCGAGGATGCCGGTGTCGCTGAAGTCCAGCAGCGTGGTCAGCAGCGTGACCGAGGCCGCCGGCTGCTGGCCGCGGGCGGCCAGCACAGCCAGTGCCGTGCTCAGCAGCGTGCCGCCGACGCAGAAGCCCAGCAGGTTGATCTGGTCCTGGCCGCTGATCTCGCGCACCACCTCGATGGCCTGGATCGGGCCGTCGGCGATGTAGTCGTCCCAGGTGGTGGCGGCCAGCGAGGCATCGGCGTTGCGCCAGCTGACGACGAACAGGCGGTGCCCCTGCTCGACCGTGTAGCGGATCAGCGAATTGTCCGGCTGCAGGTCGAGGATGTAGTACTTGTTGATGCACGGCGGCACGAACAGCATCGGCCGTGCATGCACCTTGGGCGTCAGCGGCTTGTACTCGATCAGCTGGAACAGCGCGTTCTCGTAGACCACCGCACCTTCGGTGGTGGCCACGTTGCGGCCGACCTCGAAGACGCTCTCGTCGGTCTGCGAGACGTGGCCTTGCGCCAGATCATGGGCCAGCAGCTGCAGGCCCTGCGCCAGGCTCTCGCCCTGGGTCTGCACCGCCTTGTCCAGCGCCTCGGCATTGGTGACCAGGCAGTTGGCCGGGCTGGCCGCATCGACCCACTGCTGGACGGCGAAGCGGATGCGCGCCTTGGTCTTGGCATCCGCCTGCACCGCGTCGGCCATCTGCAGCATCGTGCGCGCGTTCAGCAGATAGGCCTGGGCCGCGGCGGCGGCCACCGGGTTGCGCGACCAGGCCTCGGCCGCGAAGCGGCGGTCACCGGCGGGCGCGGGCAGCGTGCCGCTGCGGCTCCACTGCGTCAGCGACTCGTTCCACAGCGCGGCGGCCTGCGCGAGGTAGTCGGCCTGCAGGCGACTCATCGCCTCCAGGGGTACGTGGGCGCCGCCCATGGACCGTGCCGTCTCGACCATCGCATGGCCGAAGGCCTGCGCGTTGTCCACCGCGGACGCGTCCGGGATGGGGCGGAACATCGATTGCATCAAGAGTCTCCTCCGCAGGCGCCGCAGGCTGGAGGCCGCGACCGAAGTGCATGATGGACAAGGCCTCCGGTCGTCGACTGCCTTGCGACCTTGAGACTTTGTACGCACGATAGCTTACCGCAGCATGACGCCATTTTTCAAGCTGTGGTGTCGTATATTGCAATGTGAAAATAATGGTCATCCCCATCGTCGCCATCGGCTGGATCTTCGTCGTCGTCCTGATGGCCGCAGCCGAGGCGCTGTCGCCCCAGGGCAGCCTGCTCGGCGCCTTCTTCACGCTGCTGCTCTACGGGGCGCTGCCGTTGGTGCCGGTGCTCTACATCCTGGGCACGCCGGCGCGACGCGCGCTGCGGCGCGCACGAGAGCAGATGGCTGAATCGGTGGGTGCAGCGCCGGGTGCCGAGTCGGGTACCGCGCAGGCCGACGCGCCGGCCCACCGCAGCGGGGCGCAGCCGGACGCCTGAGCCAGGCGTGATCCCGCACGCGGCGCGCACGGCAGGTCCGATGCACCGGGCTCCTGGCGCGGCGGCGTGGCGGGATAGCGGCAGGCGTCGCATCCTGCGGCCGTCGCGGGTGGCCGGCCACCGGAAACGGCCATGCCGGGTGGCCGCCCAGCGCCGGCGGTTCAGCGCCGGGGGATCAACACAGACCTTCAGCGCGGCCGCTCAAAGCGGCCGGATCGCGATCGACGCCGCCAGCCGGCCGGTCGGCCCGGCCGCGTGATCCCGGCGATAGGAATGCCAGCGCCGCGGGTCGCTGACGGTGCACCAGCGCCCGCCATCGACCGCGCCCAGCCCGGCCGCCTGCAGGCGCCGACGCGCCAGCGCCGGCAGGTCGGCCAACCAGCGCAGCCGCCCCTGGCCATCACGCCGGGCCACGAAGGCAGGATCGGTGCAGACCTCGAGCGGCTCGGCACCGAAGGCCTGCAGCACCTCGGGCCCGACCTCGAAGGCCTGCGGCCCGATGCACGGGCCCAGCCAGGCCAGCAGTTGGTCCGGACCGACGTCGGCGGCCTCGCACAGGGCGGTGGCGGTGGCCTCCAGCACGCCACCGGCCAGGCCGCGCCAGCCGGCATGGGCCGCGCCGACGGCCCGGCCATCGCGCGTGCACAGCAGCACCGGCAGACAGTCGGCCACCATCACCGTGCAGGCGATGCCGGGCTCGGTCGTGATCGCGGCATCGGCCACCGGTGCCGCCGCACCGGCCGCCAGCGCCTGCAGCAGCCGGCCGTCGAGCCGCTGCACGACGATGCCGTGGACCTGGTCCAGCCACACCGGCTGCGCGCCGAGGGCCTGCGCCCAGCGGGCCCGGTTGGCCTGCACGGCCAGCGTCTCGGCCGCGGCCTGCGCGGGCACGAGGCCGGGCGAGCGCTTGAAGTTCAGGCTGTCGCAGGGCGGCGCACTGTGGCCGCCCAGGCGCGTGCTCATGCGGGCGACGACCTGCGGCGGGGCCGCCCAGTCCGGCGACCAGGCCCCAGGCCAGTCGGCCGGCAACGAATCCACCATCAGGCCTCCGCGTCCGGGCAGGCCGAGGGTTGGGTACCGCTGAAGGCCGGCAGCGCCATGCAGGCGTCGAACACCCGCATGATCTGGGGCACGTGGTCGAGCCGGCAGTCGAAGCGCTGCGCGTTGAAGATCTGCGGCACCAGCACGCAGTCGGCCAGCGTCGGCTGCTCGCCATGGCAGAAGCGCGACGGCGCGGCCTGCAGCCGCTGCTCGACCGCGCTCAGCCCGGTCTCGACCCAGTGGCGGTACCAGCGGTTCTTGTCGTCCTCGGAGATCCGCATGTCGCGCGTCAGGAAACGCAGCACCCGCAGATTGTTCAGCGGATGGATCTCGCAGGCGATGTCGAGCGCCAGTGCCCGCACGCGGGCGCGGCCCGCCGCATCGGCGGGCAGCAGCGGTGGCTGCGGGTGCGTCTCGTCAAGGTACTCGATGATGGCCAGGGACTGGCTGACCGTCTGCTCGCCATCGACCAGCGTGGGCACCAGTGCCGCCGTGTTGAGCGCGGTGTAGGCCTCGCCCTGCTGCTCGTTGCGCACCAGGTGCACCGGCAGGTAGTCGTAGTCCAGCCCCTTGAGCGCGAGCGCGATGCGCACGCGGTAGGACGCGGAGGATCGGAAGTAGTTGTACAGCTGCATCAGGCAGTCTCCTTGTGATCGTCGCGGCGGCCGGCGGACGGCCACGCGGCGGTGACGGTCGGGGCTTCAGGCCTCGACCACCTCGACGTCCAGCGTGCCCAGCCCGGCGATGGCCGCCTGCATGCGCTGTCCCGCACGCACCGCACCGACGCCGGCGGGCGTGCCGGTCATGATCAGATCGCCCGGCTGCAGGGTCCAGGCCCGCGACAGCGCGGCGATGGTCTCGGCCACGCTCCAGATCATCTGCGCCAGGTCGCCCGACTGCCGCGGCTGGCCATCGACGCTCAGGCCGATCGCGCCGCGCGTGAGGTCGCCGACGCGCTGACGCGGGTGCAGCGGGCCGATCGGCGCCGACTGGTCGAAGCCCTTGGCGATGCACCAGGGCCGGCCCTGGCGCTTGGCGTCGGCCTGCAGGTCACGCCGGGTCATGTCCAGGCCGATGGCCCAGCCCCAGACATGGTCGAGCGCCTGCTCGACCGGGATGTCACGCCCGCCACGGCCGAGCGCGGCCACCAGTTCGACCTCGTGGTGCAGGTCCTGCGTCAGCGGCGGCATCGCCATGCGGCCGCAGGCGCCGTCGGGCACCGGCAGCACGGCGTCGGCCGGCTTCATGAAGAAGAACGGCGCCTCGCGGCCGCTGTGGCCCATCTCCTGCGCGTGCTCGGCGTAGTTGCGGCCAACGCAGTAGATGCGGTGCACCGGGAACAGACCGCCACCGGTCACGGGCACGGTGACGAGGGCAGGAGCGGGGATCACGGTCTCGGCGGTCTCGGTCATGGCAGCGGGCGTGGCACCGGTCAGGGAAGTCGGGACGGGCAAGAATCGCGCCCGGGCTGCCGACGATGATGCCATCAGGGTCGACGCCGGCCGGCGCCTGGCGCCGCGGTTCGGTGCAGGACGCGGATGCATGCACGAGCACGCATCCACCGCGGGCCGACAGGCCATGGGCACGCGGCTACACTGCCGGGCCATGCTCCAGTCCCGCCCGATCAAGCACTGCCGGCGCTGCGGCACCGCCGTGGACTACCGCGTCCCGCCCGAGGACAACCGCGCACGCGCGGTCTGCCCGGCCTGTGGCGAGATCCACTACGAAAACCCGTTGAACGTCGTCGGCACCTTGCCCGTCTGGGGCGAGCAGGTGCTGCTGTGCCGACGCGCGATCGAGCCGCGGCGCGGCCTGTGGACGCTGCCGGCGGGCTTCATGGAGCTCGGTGAGACGGTGGCCGAAGGCGCCGTGCGCGAGACCACCGAGGAAGCCGGCGCGCGCATCGCGCTCGACGGGCTGTTCGCGGTGATGAACGTGGTGCCGGCCGGCCAGGTCCACTTCTTCTACCGCGCGCGCATGCTCGACGAGACGCTGGATCCGGGGCCGGAGACGCTGGAGGCCCGGCTGTTCCGCGAGGACGAGATCCCGTGGGAGCAGATCGCCTTCCGCACGGTGCGCCAGACGCTGCAGCACTACTTCGACTGCCGCCGCAGCGGCCAGTACACGCTGCACTGCGCGGACATCACCTGAAGGCCCGGAGCCGGATCAACGCCGGATCAGCCCGGGGCGTCGCCAGCATGCACCCACCCGAACGGGTGCAGGACCTGAAGCGACGAGGTGACCGAGGTTAGAAGACCCCGGAAAAGTCAGAAGCCGCTGCAGCCTCTGAACTGCGCCAAATCGTTGATTTATATGGTCGGGGTGAGATGATTCGAACATCCGACCCTCTGCTCCCAAAGCAGTGCGGGATTCCCATAAAAATCAACAACTTAGATTGATTTTCTTCTAACCCGTATGGCTTCGCAATCCAGAATACCCTACTGGGTGGAGGATGGCAAGTTAGAAGGAGTTGGCGCCATGTTCGGCAGCAGCAGCAGCGCCCCCGGACGGGTGCCCGCTGCCGGCCGGCGGATGCAGCGCGCGGGCCAGTGCCTGATGCCGCGCCGCGCACTCGCGCGCATCGAGCACCGTCTGCACCGCCCACGCCCGCACCGCGGCGGCCGCGCCGTCAGCGAGCACCGTCGGCGTCCGGCACGGCGCCCGCAGCGCGGCCGGGATCTCGGGCCAGATCGCCGCCGGCGCCGACGGCCTCGGCGATGTCGCGCAGGCCGTCAGCGTCGATGCACACAGCAGCGTCAGCACGCGCGCGATCAGCCGCGCGGGTCGGGTCGGGGTCAGCATGTCGGGCGAGCTCCCGGGCAGTGAGTCGGCGGCGGACGTCGTCCAGCTGCCGGCGGGTGGTGTCGAGGTCGGTGGCCGCGGTGTCGGCTGTGCGGCGCTGCAGGCGCTGGGCCTCGGCCTGGTCGTCGCGGCGGGCGGTGTCGGCGGTGGCGGTGGCCAGGGCGGTGCGGGTGGTGTCGCGGTCGGCCAGCACGGCACGAGCACTCCAGCCGGCAGCGATCCCGGCCAGCAGCAGCACGACGGGCACGGCGAGGCGCAGGGGTGCCAGAGACGGCATCAGGCGCTCACGATGCCAGCGCGGGGGCCGGCGGCGGTGATCGTGATGACGCGGTTGACGACAGCGAGCGGCGCGCGCGTGCTGACGTGGACCCAGCCGGAGGCCCCCGGGAACTCGTTGATCAGCTGGCCAATGCGCAGGTCGCCGACGTGCGCGGCCAGCTCGCGCGCGACGTCGATGGCGGGCCCGAAGGCCGGCGCGATGATGTCGGCGGCCGATGCGCGCATGTGGTCGCTGTTGGCGGAGCCGCCCACCGCCGTGTTGACGGCGGGCGCGCGGTAGCCGCTCAGGATCTGCACGGGGATGTCGCGGCCGGCCGCGGCAGAAAGGTGCGCCCGGATGCGCTCCAGCATGGCCAGCGTCTGCAGCGCGGCGGGCATCAGCTCGCCTGGGAGGGTGTTGGGCAGCCCCCGACGCGCGGCGGTCGTCGAGCGGGTGAACTCGGACAGCGAGAAGTTCTCGGTCACGATCAGCTCCAGTGGGCGGCCGCCAGCAGCGCCAGGCCGGCGCCGACCAGGGCCGGGGTGAGGATGGGCAGCACGACGAGCGCGAGGCGCGCCCAGCTGTCGCGACGGCGCAGCGGCTGCCGCGGAGATGACCGCCGAGGCGGCGCCGGCGGATCGATGTCGTCGTGCAGCGCCGGCAGCGCCGGCAGCGGCGGCAGAGTGCCCTCGTCCGGCGGCATCGTGGTCGAGGCGATGCGCTCGCGCGCAGCCAGGTCGGCCAGGGTGTGAGCCGAGATGATGGTCGGGCTGTAGGTGCGGGCGCGCGGGCCCCAGATTCGGCCCGGCGCGTCCTGGATGATCACGCGGGTGCCGCCCGGGCCGTGCTCTTCCTCGACGTGCGGGCGCCGCTGACGGTGCGCGCTCAAGGCGACAGCTCCTGCCGCGCCTCGCGCGCGATCTCGACGATGTCGCGGCGCGACCACGACATGGGGGCCAACAGCCATGCTGCCGACGCAAGCGCCGCTGCCACAGCGTCGCCTGAGGCCGCGCCCTGCCCGGCCTGGGCTGCCGCCCACATCGCTGCAGCACCTGCGACCACGTGGCCACCCATCACAAAGGGGGCGCTGCGCCAGGTCAGTGGCGCGATGCGGCAGACGCATGCCACCGCCAGGGCGATGGATAGGGCGAGCAGTACAGCGATCATCGTGCGGCCTCGGTGTCTGTGTGGCCGGCCGGCGCGCCGGCCTGGATGCGTGCAGCGCAGGCGCTGGCCAGCGGGTGGAAGAACAGCCCGATCGCGGCGGCCAGGGCCTGAGCAAGCGGCTCTCCGGTCAGCCCGCCGGCGTGCACCAGATAGGCGGCGCCAGCGCCACCCGCCTTGGCCGCCAGAACGACGGTTGCAGCGAATGCGCCGACCGCACGCAGGGGGCCGCGCTGGCGCGTGCCCCCGGCGCCGATGAAGGCGCCACATGCAGCAAAGAGAAGCTGCGGCCACGTCAGCCCTGCCGCGGCGAGTGCTGCCGAGGCCAGCCCGGCGGCTGCGGCCAGCGGAAGCGCAGGAGACTCTGTCACGTGATGGTTCCTTTCAGCAGGATGGCCAGTGCCGGAACCGCTGCACCAGCCAGGGTTGCCGCACCGTCGAGCCACTCGACGCCATGCGGAGGGGGTGCGCCACGCGCAAGGGCGCGCCGGTTGCCGGCCAGGTCGACCAACTCCTTTCCGGCCGCGACAACCGCACCCGCCACCAGGGCGCCCGCGGCGCCCCCGAGGGCGGCGCCCAGCAAGCCGGCGACGCCGCCGTAGACCATGTGGTTGGCCTTGTCGACAGGGATGATGGGCAGCATCAGCGCCTCACCACGCCGAGAGCGCCGAGCGGCGCCACAGGTTCGCGGCCACGCAGACGTAGACGTAGCTGGCGTCCCAGCAGATGTCGCCCTGGTTTCCGGCTGCGGTCGCGGATGCCGGGGTGCGCGCGGATCGCAGGCGCACCGTGTCGTCGTTGATGTCCAGTCGAGCGGTCGGGGATGACGTCCCGAGGCCGACAGCGCCTGTGCTGGCCACGCGCATGCGCTCGGCGCCACCGGTGTAAATCCGGACCCCGCCGTAGCCCGAGAGCGCCGCCGACCCGGCGCCGTCCGTGAAGTTCTTCCAGCACAAGCCGTAGTGGTTGATCACCTTGTTGGTGTCGACCACGAAGGTGTCTCCCGGGTTGCCGAGCCCCACGATGCCGCTGATGCCGGTGACGGCGTCTGGCAGGCCGATCGTGCCGTTGACGTGCAGCGTGACGCCGCGGTCTTGACCGATGCCGATGCTGACGTTGCCGCCGTTCGGGTTGATCGCCGTCGTCGTGGTCTGGCTGTTGATCAGCAGGCCGTAGGACGCGGCCACCAAGTTGCCTCTGAGGGCGCCGCCCAGCGCCAGATCCAGGAAGCCGCCGGCCGCCGCGTTCAGCCGCTGTCCCCCCGCGACGTCCAGTCGATAGCCCGCAGCTGGCGCACCGCCACCGATGCCCACCGAGCCGGCGGCATCCTTGTAGATCTGCCCAGCACCGATGTTGATCACGCCGGTGCCACCGGTCAGCGTGCCGTTGTAGGTCAGGCTCCCGGTGCCAAACGCGGTGCTGTTCAGCGGCCCCGAGGCCGATCCCACCAGCGCCCACAGCTGCGCGATGAACGCGGCATGGGCGCGCAGGTGGTCGTCAACGGTGTTCAGTTGATCGGCGCCGTCGGGCGGGTTCAGCGCGACGGACGTGGACAGGTCGCTGATGGCGGTCGGGATGGACATCTGGGTCTGCTCTCGGGTGGATTCGCTCGCTGATCTTGAGTGCTAGGCTTGTTCCATGAGCTGGCTCACACAACACCTGTCGGACCTCTGGGCGTGGCTGCTGACGGCCAAGCACGTGCTGTTGAAGGCCGGCGTCATGCTGGCCTTCGCAATCGCGCAAGGCGTGTACTGCGGCATCACCGGTCGCCCCCTGCCGGGAGAAGAGGAGCCGCCCGATAGCCGCCGCGGCGCATCAGATCGCCGAGACTGATGTCGATCAGCGGGAGCGGATCGCTCCAGGCGTTGTCCCCCATGTCGAGCAGGCCGCGCACCGCTCGGCCGGCTGGGCTCGGCTGCAGCCGCTGCAGGGCCTCGGCAGCCGCCGCGGGATCAGCCAGCAGGCCGGCCAGCCGCTCGGCCTTCTGTTCGCTGGCCCCCCTGGCCATCGCTGCAGCGCCGGCCGCCAAGTAGCGGCCGCCCGGCAGGCGCTCCAGTCCTGATTGCAAGGCCGGCGAGCCGAGCAGACCCACCCGCAGGGCATTCGCGCTGCTCTGGTACGTCTTCGAGCCGGACACGGCCCGCCCTGCGGCCTCCGTGGCACGCGACGCATCGTCCGCCAGCGCGTTGAGCGCCTGCCACTGCTGGGGCGTCAGCAGTTCCTTGAGCATGCCGGCTCGTGCGTCGATGTTGGCGCGCAACCGGCTCGACAGCACCTTGCCGGTGTCGCGATTGGTGCTGCGCTCGATCAGGTCGGCCAGCGCGTAGTCGCGCGCTGCCTGCATGGTCGGTCCGCGCTCAAGTACCGCGCCCTTCAGTGCCTGCGCGTCGGCCACCTGGCTGCTGCCACCGTTGACCAGGCGCTTGCCCAGCTCCGCACCCTGCGCCATGGGAAGGCCGTCGCCGCCGGTGCGCCACGCGTAGGAAAAGGGACCCTGCTCGAAGCGGCGCACCTTCTCTGCGTGCAAGGCTCGGCCGCTGGCCAGCGCCTGGCCTGCATCGGCGGGCATGGCGCCCGCCAGGGGGTCGACGTAGCGTCGCGGGTTCAGACTTCGATCAAAGGCCCGAAATGAGGCCTCGAGATCCGGCACGCCGACCTCCGCCGCTGGATCTCCGGATGGCGGCCGCGCGGCCGCGCCATCGGCCGCGCTCGCAGTTCGGCCGGCCTCCAGAGTGGCGCCGCCCGGCTTCGGCGCGCTCGACTTGGCGATGGCCGCCCGCTCAGCATCGTCGAACAGGCCGCGTACCGCCCCCCAGGCCGCCGAGGCCGTGCGGTCGCTGTCGGCCAGGTCGCGCGCGCGGTTGCCCGCCAGCTTGCGCAGCGCATCGAACTCCTGGATCGAGACCGGTTCTTCCGCCTGCAGGCGCCCCACCAGAGAGCGCAGGTCACCCGGGGCATGGGCGAAGGCCTGGCCAGGAAAGAACTTGCCCACCGCATCGGCCACCGCCGCCTTGTCGGGCAAGGCCAGCTGCACACCTTGCAGCGCAGGGCTGTTGTACTGGTCGCGGGCGGCCTGCTTGAGCATGTCGCGCCAAGCGCCCGCCTCGTCGGCCGCGGTGCGCCCCAGGCTTTCGGCCGCTTCGCCAGCGGTCTTGCCTGCCGCCGTCGGCTGCACGCGACCGAGCGCAGCCCCCCGTGCGGCTTCCTGATCGATCAGCGTCTGCTGCAGCACCCGGCCACCCGGGCTGTCATGCACCACGCGCGACAGGATGGCGGATTGCGGCGTCGGCAGTGCCTGGGCCACCGTGGGCTTGGCGCCTGGCACCAGCGTCTGCGCGGCCCTCAGTTGCGCGATGGTGGCCGGCAACTCGTCCACGGACACGCCCAGTGCGTCCGCCAGCTCACGCGCAGCGGTGACCTGGGTCGGGCTCATCGCATCGCGCGCGCCTCGCGCCACACCGACGCCGACACGCGCCGCCAAGCCGGCCCCCTTGAGGACGGGCGGCAGCGCGGCCCCCACGGCGGCGCCTGCGCCTGCGCTTTGCGGATCCACCATCGCCGCGGATGCGCCACCATTGATCGCGCCCCCCGCCATCCGCGCGGCCATGTTGCCGGCGCGCCCCGCCAGGGTGGTCGGCGTGAGGCCCGTGCGCATGCCTGCTGAGCCGACGGCCTCGGCCACGGGGGCGAGCACGGACGGCGCCACGCCGGCGCGCGCCGCCAGCTTCAGCGGTGCAGCCACGGCGCCGCCAATCGGAAGCGTGGCCACCGTCTGGCCGATGAGGCGACCCGCGCCACCTCCGATGCCGCTGCCAGACAGGGACTGCGCGTACTGGGCTCGCCCGTCCGCATTCATCGCGCGAACCCGCGCTCCCTCGTTCCCGCCGGTCAGGCTGTCCCAGCCGCCGGCCAGCGCCTCGGCGCCGGTGTCGATCACGTCCTTCGCGCCGCGCAGTGTCCCGCGCACCAGGTTGCTGGCTGTGTCGCCGAGGATGTTGGCCGATGCCTGCTGGGCCCGCGCGCGTGAGCCCTGACCGGGCCCCGACGGGGCTGAAGCCGCCGGGCGCCCACCGTCGAGCCCGGCCACCGCCTTGCCGAAGTCCTTGGATGCGCGCCCAGCGACCTGCTCCGGCGTGACGCCATCAGGCGCTCCGCGGTAGACGTGCGTGGACCCATCCTCGAAGGTCACGGTGATGTCGCGAGGCATGGCGTCACCAGTTGCTGATCGATGGGGGCGCGCCGGCCGGCATGTCCACCCGGTAGATGGGCGCAAACTCTCGGAACTGCTGCGGCACCTTGGCCAGCTCCTGCTGGTGGGCCTGCACCTTCGCCACGTTGACCTTGCGCAGCGCGCCCAGCACGGCGCGGATCTCGGGTGCCGTCAGGCGATCAATTTCCCCGCCGGAGACCCGTGAGATCAGGGAGCGCTCCGCGTCGGTGATCTGGCCTTGGCCGGCCAGGGCCTTCGCGCCGTCGACAGCCAGGGACGCCGAGGTCTGCATCAACTGCCGCGTGCGACTGAGGACGTCGGCCGTGTCCTTGCCGGTGACGCCCATCTGCTGCCCCAGCTGCGCCAGCACGGTGACAGCCGTCGAGCCCGGGCCGGTCAACACGCGCCCGCCGTCCAGCACGCCGATGGCTCGATCGATGGTCTGAACTGACGACGCCGCAGCGCGCGCCGCCTCGGCACTGTCGGCCAGGCGCGTGGCCGCATTCTTGGCGAAGACCTCGGCGAACGATTTGTCGCCGGAGACGGTGACGCTCTGGCTGGCTGCCGGCTGGTGGGTGGAAGCCTTGCGGATGGCATCCAGGTAGGCCGGGCGCATGGGGCTATCCGGCGACAGGGCCTGCATCTCCTGGATGAGCCTGCCCAGATCTGAGACCTTCGCAGCGCCATCCTTCGGGTTCTGGGCCAGGACACGCCCCGTGCGCGTGACCAGCATGCCGCCATCGCCGAGCGCGACAGGGGTGTCGTCTTTGGCCAGCGACTGCTGCAGGGCCAGCGCCTTCGCGGGGTCCAGGCCGGCCAGCGCCTGAGCGTAGCCCTGGAAGTCGTAGCCGGGCGCAGCCGTGGATGACGCCTGCGCCGCGGCCGCCGTCGGTCCGCCGCTGGCGGCCATCGCCTGCTGCTGGGGGCTGCGTACGAACTGCGATGCAAGGGCGTCGACCTGCTTCAGGCGCTCGCGGGAGCGCTGTGCATCCGCAAGATCGAGCTGCGACTTTTCGAGGCCGACCCTGGCTTGCTGCATCTGCAGCGCATCGAGCTGGCGGCCGCGGATCTGCTGCTGCGCCCCGTTGTAGGCCTGCAGGGCCTGAGGCAGCGCGCTGGCCGCTGCAGACGACAGACTGCCCGGCTGCAGCAGGCCGGCGGCCAGGGTGAGCAGTCCCTGCGTCTGGGCCGCCTTGTTGGCGGCCGCGGGATCGGGACTGCTCAGGTCGAGGTTGTTGGACAGCAGTCCCATCAAGTTCATGGTCAGCACTCGGAGCCGGATGGGCGTCAGGATGTCTGCGAATCGCCAGACGGGAAAGCCTGTCGAGCCGCCCACGCGGCGCACCGCCGGTAGATCCGGTAGGCGCCCGCATCGTCCCCGGCCCGGATCGCGGCCACCGCCGGGACGATGTAGGCCGCCCACATCCGCCGCCAGACGAGCGCAGCGTCCTGCCGGGCGTCCACGGCGCGCACCACGCCGGGCGCGGTGGCGTAGTAGGTCGCGACATCGGCCGCGCCTTCTGGGGTGGCGCACATGACGCGATCACGGAAGGCGCGCAGGGTCTGCAGCTCGTCGCAGTTGTCGGGCAGCCCGAGGCAGTGCACGGCAGCCGTTGTGAGAAAGCAGCTGCTCTCGCCGGAACTGCTGGAGCCCCCACCCGACTCCGAGCCGTACTGCCCGAGATCGGCCGCGCCGCCGAGCCCGCTGGTGTCGCCCAGGTTGCCGATGTCGCCCAGCCCTCCCAGGCTGGAGCCGAGCTGGCTGCCAAGGTCCCCGAAGTCGCCCAGAGTGCCACCGAGCATGCCGCCGGGGTCTGCGCCCTGCCCGCCGCCTGTTGCGACATCTGCTGCGGCGGCAGCCTCGACGGCCGCCTGCTGCGCTGCGTCGTCAGGCTGAGCCTCGTAGGCCTTCTGGGCATCGCGCAGAGAGTCGATGTCGAGGTTCTCGACGTCGGCCGCCCCCTTGGCGGATGAGTTGAGCGCCGTGTTGAGCGCCACGCCCGCCAGCGACCCAAGTGGCGCAGCGCCGAACACGGCGCCCAGCAGGCCGCCGAACGTGGATGCCCTCTGGTCAGATACGGTGTTGGCCACGGCGCGGCCGTCTGCTCCGATGGATGTGCCCCAGGGGCTGCTCAACGAGGCACCCCCCGATGCCGTGCTGCCCGACGAGGCGCCGCCGGCATCTTGCCCGCCAGAGCCGGCATCCCCGGCCGCGGCGCTCGCAGACGCCGCGGCCGCGGCTGCAGCTGCAGCCTGGGCGGCGTTGGCCTGGTTGATGCTCGCCACTCGATCAGCGATCGTCGGCAGCTGCCGAGGAGCGTAGGTCTGGGCCTGAGCCGTCGGCGCGACGAGTGGACTGCCGGAGGCGCCGAAGCGCCCCAGGCCGACCGACCGCGCCTGCTGGGACTGGGCTGCCCCCAGCAGGCCAGACATTGGGGTGGTGGCCGCAGCGGCCTGCGGCCCGCCGCCGAGCAGGCCGACGGCCCCTTGGCTCAGCAGGGCATTCAAGTCGATCCCGTTGTTGGTGCCGAACATCGATCAGCCCCCGAACAGCGAGTAGCCCAGCAACCCGCCGGCCAGCAGCTGCGACGCAGCCGAGGCGCTGCCAGGATTCGTGGTCGTGGTCGTCGTGTTTCCGGTGTTCACGCCCAGCGCCTGCCCGAAGGTCTGCAGCTGCTGCGTCGGGTAGTTCAGCGCGTTCTGGTACTGCTGGTACTGCCAGTCCAGGCCCTGCTGCTGGGCGTTCTGCAGCGTGGTGCCGGCCGACATCAGGTTGCTGGCGTCGGTGTAGTCCTGGGCGGCGTAGGTCGGCGCCATCTGAGCAGCCTGCATCTGTCGGCTGCGCTCGCTGTCGTAGAGCGAGTTCTGCGCGCTGGCCAGCGACTGGCCGGCCTGGAACTGGCGGTTGGTGGCGTTCTCGGCCAGCTGTGCGCGCTGGTTGTAGTCGGCGCTGCGCATGCTGTTCGACAAGTTGCCGAGCGTCGAGCCGAGCTGGCGCTGCTGCTCAACCTGCATCTGCTGCACACCCGAGTTGCCGAAGCTGCCGCTGGCGGCGGCCAGCTGATCCATCTGCGGCCGCACCGAGAGGTTGTAGTTGCGGGTGACGTCCTGCGACGCGGCGTCGATGGACTGCTGCAGGTACGGGTTGTCCGCCTGCGCGTAGGGGTTGGTGGCGTTGGCCGACGGGTTGGCTGCGGCCTGGGTGCCGAGATACTGCCCCTGCGCAGTGCTCTGCAGCCCCTGGCTCGACGAGTTGAGCAGCTCGTTCCCCTGCGTCGCCCGCTGCTGCACCGCGTTGAGCGCCTGCATCTGCGTGTCGTTCAGGCCGGCCACCTTCTGGCCCGTGTAGGCCTGGTAGGGCGTGGACGCCACGTCCTGGGCCTGCCCCAGGTAGGCCTGGTAGTACTGCTTGGCCCAGTCCGGCACGCTGGTGGAGCTGGTGCTGGTGCTGGTGCTGCTGCTGCCGTCGAAGAGTCCCATGATCAGTTTCCAGTGAGGGTTCGCTGCTGCACCCAGGTGCCGGGCGTGCCGGAGGCTGTGCAGATCCAGCCCTGGATGACGTACTTGGCGCCGGTGCTGCCCAGCTCGGCCGGTGCGCTGTTGGTCACGACGTCGCCTCTGGCCCACGCGCCGGCGGTGGGCGCTGATGCGGCCAGGCCGTCGCGGGCGGTGGCGCTGCCCCGTGCCAGGGCGTTGAGCTTTCGCGCTGATGCGCGCATCCAGGGCCCCAGCACCGCCAGCAGGCGCTGGCCATCTGCCGGCGCGGCCAGCGCGGCGGGCAGTGAGGGCGCCTCGGGCACAAGAAGGGTGGGCGGCAGATCGGTGGCCATGAGGTTCAGCGCGTGCCGGCAGCCGCGGTGTCGATGGCGATCGCATCGAGCTCCATGGGGCCGGAGAAATCGAAGGCGAGGCGGTGCCAGCGCCCGGACTGGCGGATGTCGAAGCCGGCATCGTTAAGCACCGCGGTGCCGCCTGCCAGCTGGGGGCGACCGGGCCCGGAACGCACCAGCCCCTGCACCGATGCGGACTGCGGCTCGGTGAGGAAGCGCAGGCGAACGCGCCGCAGAAACGAGGCGCCGAAGTCGTCGCCCAGGTCACCGGTGACGAGCCTGGACGCGCCCGCGGCGCCGCTGAGCGTCTGAAGCATGCGGGAGGCACCGACAATCGCCGGCAGCCGCCCGCCCGGCGCCCAGAGCTGCGAATCGAACGTGGCCGGCGCAGCGTCGAAGGTGGCCGGGGCAGCATCAAACGAGGTCGCCGGGGAGACGGCATTCAGCACGGCCTGCGCGACCGTGTCCGCGCGGCCCCACGCCTGGCGAGCGACGTGGTAAACCAAGCACATGTCGCAGGCGCCCGTGGTGCTGGCCGCCGACGGGAAGAAGATCCAGACCCGCTCATGCTGCCTGTCGGCCAACAGCATGGTGCGATGGCGGAACACTGGGCTGCTGGCGGAGAAGAACCAGTCGCGCACCGCCCCACGACCCACCGGTACCGGCCGCGTCCCGTCGAACAGCCACAGGTCCGACTCGCCGACGAAGAAGTGCGCGCCACCGATGTCGCACACGGCCTCCGGTCCGACGCAGCCCACATCGCCGGGGATCTGCTCCCACTGCCAGACCACCGGCGCGCCGACGTAGTTGCCGACGAACATGCTGCCGGCCTTGTAGGCCACCGGCTGCTGCCCGAGCATCAGACCTGCAGTTAGCTCGCCACCTCCGCCGATCAGGCGCCCCGTGGTGCACTGGGTGCTGACGGACGGCGTCCAGTCGGTGTGCGTCTGGAAGGCGCTGCACCACCAGCGATCGGGCTGATCGCCATAGGTGGCATCCGAGGTCGCAAGCGCGAGCACGAAGTTCGGGGCGCCGATCACGACCCGTGCACGTGGCGCTCCCGCGATGTCCGAGAACGCGCCGGACACGCTGGCCTGCATGCCGTCCACCCGGTTGGACGCGACAACCGCATTGCCGAACTGGGCGAACGACCAGCGCCCCTCGGCGCTGCCCGCGTACCCGCCCGGGCGGGACACATCGGACCATCCGCCAGCGCCCAGCAGCCACAGGCGGGGCTGGGTGCCGACGATCGTGCGCCGGTTGCCCGCGGTGTCGACGGCAACCGCCGCGCCGCGCGCGTCGCTGGGCAAGGCCAGCGCGCCCGCCACAGGCACGGGCGCCGGTGCCGCCACCATGCCGCGGCGCCCGGGGATGAGTGCCGAGCAGTCGACGATGACGCCCGCTGCCGTTGGATCGGCGTCCGGCGCATAGCCGATGAAGGGAACGGCCGCACCCATCACCAGCGCCTCATGCCGGTGTTGACGATCCGCAGCTGGCTCCCGCTGTGCACGTCCTGGTCGTCCTGGGCCATGACCGCGCGCTGGGCCTCGGACCAGAGCTTGAGCTCGCTGTCTCTCAGCTCGGCATCACGCAGGTACTGACCGACCTCGGCCAGCATCGCGTGCAGGTAGACGGCCGGCGCGCCGGCCATCAGCCAGTTCTCGTCGGCATCGGCGACGGGTGTCGGCAGTCGCGCGAAGTACAGCAGCTCGACCGTGACGCCAGAGCCCAGGGCGGGCCCGTAGACGACCGACGCCCCCTGCAGGCTGTAGTGCGCCGGCTGGCCGGTCACAGCCTGCAACGCCGTGATCTCTCCCAGCGGCCGGAACTCCAGTTGCTGGCGGCGCCCACCGGCCACGGCCGTCAGGCGATCGAGCTGCACGCTGTCGGCCGGGATCGCGCCATCGAAGCTCGGGACGACGACGAGCATGCGCGACAGCAGCATCTGGCCCACGCCGAGCTCGACGCTTCCGGCATAGATGCGCTGCTCGGCCATCGCCAGGAATGTCGGCATCTGCCCGACCAGGTCGCTGCGATTGGCGTAGGCCGTCACCGCGGCCTTCAGCGCAGCCCAGTTCACAGCTCGGCCAACCAGCTGAACTTGCTGGAGACGGGGAGCATGGCGCCCGACACCCAGAAGCCGAGGGCGTGCGGCGTGATGGCGGCAGCAGCGACCAGCGAGACATCCCCGGCCGGACTGGTCTTGATGGCCGTGTTGTAGTCCATGCCCTCGAACCACTCGTGCCGTTCCAGGCTCGTCCGGTTGAGCAGACAGATGTAGCGGGGGCGGCCGTCGCACGGCACGTTGACGGCGGGCACCAGCGCAGCGCCCGCCACCGTCGTCGAGGGGTTGGCGGCCAGGCGCACGCTGACGCCCGCGGTCACGCCGCGCAGCAGTGCGCGCATGCTCGCTCCGCTGGCGCCGGCGCCTGCGATGTCGACATAGGTGCCGACCAGCAAGCCTGCGGTGCTGCCGATGGCCGTCGAGGTATCCGCGCCAGCGGTCAGGGACACGGTGGTGGACGAGAGCGCGGTGGCGTCGGTCTCGATGGTGCCGGTCGACGTCGATGCGACCAGTGGCACCGCGGATGCGGCGCCGGTTGCCTTGATCACTGCTGCCATGGCTGGCGCTCCCTCACAGGGCTGCGGCCATCACGGCCTGCATGTACTCGATACCGGAGCTCGACGGGTGGTAGCCGTCGGGACCGAGGTAGGACGGCCGCCAGCCGGACCGGAAGTCCGCGAGCCGCGCCGCGCCCTTGCCGCACAACTCGTTCGTGAACGCATCGAGCGCGTCGTAGATCTGCTTCGAGCCACCGGCCCCGATCCCGGGTTGGTAGATGCTGTTGTAGATGACCGGCTGCGCGCCGATGGCATCGCACACGCGCAGCGCGTGCAGCAGGTCGAGCTTGGCCAAGTCCACGACGCGCATGGTCTGGTTGCCGTAGGCGACCAGGTTGTTGGTCGACATGTTGGGCATGACGACATGGGTCGGCCTGTACCCGGCCTGCACGAGTGCGTCGAGCTGCGGCATGAACTGTGGCCCGTTGCACGTGCTGGCACCGCCGTTGATGACGGTCCAGGGCTCCTGAGGCGTGGACTTGCTGAGCACCGCGCGCGTGAGCCACGAGTCCATGCCGTAGATCTGGTAGCCGCCCGACTCCATGACGCTGTCGCCCAGGCCCAGGACGCTGTTGACCGGGCGGTCGTACTGGAACTCGACCATGAACACGTGGCTGCCCATGTTCGCGTTGTTGTTGGCGGCGAACGACAGCGCGCTGCCGGGCATGTTGCCGAGCGTGCCCACACCATCCGCGGCGCCACCGTCCTGCGCGTAGTAGCGTCGCCCCCAGGGCAGGCCGGCCTGCCGCGCCCTGTCCCAGCCGTAGAGGTAGTACTGCCCGGCGGCGTCGGTGTTGAACGTGTTGAGCCAGCTGTGGGTGTCCCCAGCTGCCGCGCTGCGCCGCAGCCGCATCAACAGATGCGGGCGGGCGCCTGACTCGGGCGGGACGGACCGGCAGTCGATCCAGTCGCTCACCAGGATGCCTGGACACACGGTCAGCAGGCCCGTGCCGGCGCCAGCGAACGGGGCGCAGTCGGTGCCGGGCGGCAGGATGGGGCTCTTGGTTGCGCCACCCCAGGTGCCGCGACGCCAGCCGTAGATGTTCGCGTCGGCGTGCGCGACGTAGCTGTTGAACTGTCGGCGAGCGCCGGCTTGCGGGTAGCCCGCCGGCGGCGTGACCTGCGGCACAAAGGCGTTGGTCGGCGTGTCGTAGCCGACGGCCTCGGTCGCGGCGACGCAGAACTCCCAGTCCCGCGAGACCTGCTGCATCTCACGCGAGAACAGCCACAGCCGGACGGCCGAGAACGGCGCCTCGGCCTCGATCCCGTAGAAGTGGGTGTTGGTGCTCGAGCTGCTGGTGACGGTGACGCCCTGGGATCCGATGATCCGCGTCGCGCCGCTGGTGCGGCGGTTCGCGGCGCGCTGCGCGGCACGCGCGCTGGAGAGGTCATCGCCGTCGCTGACCAGGCTGAAGAGCCCCGGGTAGCCGCGCGCGATCGCGCCGACCTCGTCGGAGACCTGTGCGGACATGGATGTCACCCAGGTCAGGCCGGACCCCGTCAGGGTGTCGGCCCACGGGGACTCCAGTCCGATGTACTTGACGATGTCCATCAGGCCTTTCCTTCCCAGACCCGAAAGGCCGCCAGGGCCGGGTCATTGAGCATCGTCCGCGCGTGCTCCGGGTCCCGCAGGAACTCGGCGAACGTGATGCCCTTGTCGTTGATGTAGCGCTCGACGACGACCGCCGGGAGCGAGGCGGCATGCCGCATGTCGGCGCCGCCGGTGGCGCCCGCCTGGCGCAGCGCTGCGCAGTGCTCGGCGATCGGGGTGCAGTCCTGCGCACGCTCGATGGCCACCACACCGTCGGCAGCGTGGTAGCGAGTGGCAACCCCCTCCATCAGCAGTCCTCCACGGGACTGACGCCGAGCGTGCCGCCGGTGCTGAGCGCCACCACCGCGATGTGCGTGTTGCCGCTGATGAAAACCTCGATCGAGTCGGCCGGCTGCACCAGGATGTCGCCGGGGGCGGCGACCACGCCCACCACGCCGAGCCTCACCCAACAGGGCTGGGTGGCCACCAAGCGAACCCGCTTGACCGACACGCCGGAGACCTTGGGAATCGCCGCCGCGGATGACGTGCCGTTGAAGGCGATGGCCACCCCGGTGTTGAAGATGGACAGCGCCATGCCTTCTCCTTTGCTTGACCCGCGTGTTACAGCAGATCTCGCACGGCGCCGCTGGACTTCTCCTGGCGCGCCTCGAGCGTGAACTCGGTCAGCAGCTGGCGCCGATCGGAGTCGCCAGTCTTGGCCAGCGGCGTGGTCGACATCGGACGCAGCACCGCAACGGCCCACATGTCGGACTGGATCGCGAAAGCGGTGCGCGGACGCTGGAAGCGGTTGGGCACGGCTTTCACCGTACCGAAGTCGCTGATGTAGACGTCGACGGTGTCCGCCTGCGCCTTCTCCCGCTCGATCTGCAGTCGCAGCATCTCGACCTGGTGGCGGTTCTGCGCCTCGACCAGCTTGGGATCCGGCGCAGGCGGCTGTGCCGGCGTCTGCTCGGGGTTGGGGAAGAAGAGCTCCGGCTGCTTGAAGCCCAGCGCCTCGCACAGCTTGCCATCACCTTTGCCCCATCGTTTGGCAGCTCCGGCGGCTCCTGCGGCCTTGCGTTTGCCACCGATTCCGGCCGCCTTCTCGCGCTCGGCGTCCATGCGTTTCTGGCGCCACTGGCCATCCTCGACGCTGAAGAAGGGCTGCAGACGCGGTGCGCACTTGCGCCAGGCCGACACGGGCAGCTTGGCGATGGCCGCCAGCGTGTCCTCGTCGTCCGGCGGCGGGCCGTTGCGCCAGTAGTCCATCAGCAGCAGCAGGTAGGCGCCGTGCTGCTCGGTCGTCAGGCGCGACGTGTCGGCCAGGTAGTCGCCGATGTAGAGCGGCATCCAGGTGTCGGAGCGCTTCGTCATCGAGCGCGCTCCTCGGGCCTCGCCCCGATCACCACCGGCGCCGGCTGATCCGTCCGCGCACGCTCGGCGGCCTCGCGGCGGATCTGCTCGGCGATGGCGTTGCAGGTCTGGCCCTCGCGCCGGCCGCTGCCCTTGGTGGTCTTGGCGCGTGGGTCGGCGCAGCGGTCGCGCTCCCATGGGATGTGCGGTGCGCGCATCAGTTGGTCCTCTCCGTCCACGGGCGCAGCGGCGCCGGGTAGCTGCCGATGGCCAGCGCCGCGAACCCTGCGCCCTGCAGCGGCGCGCTCGGGTCGATCTCGTGGCGATCGAGCCGGCGCGGGATGACGGTCGCGGCAGGCGGGAGCGCGGCAGGCGCTGCGACCGGCTCGGCCTGCACCGGCCGGCGCGCGCTGATCTGGAAATCGGGCCGGCGGGCGCCCTCGAATCCGGCCAGCACATCGGCGATGGTCGGATGCACCAGCAGTTCGTCGGGCAGGCGGAATCGGATCTCGGGCCGACCGCGCTGGCCTGCTACGGGCTCGGTGTGGATGCGCTGCAGCGGGATGCCGCAGTCGCGGATCACGCGCTGCAGGGCTTCGCAGGCGTGCTGGACGGTGCAGGCGAGCACGACGCTCAGCTGCAGCGACGTGACGCCCTCGGGCCGCGCTGACAGCTGCAGCGCGATGTAGGTGCGCGAGCCGGTGCGCGGCCGGCCGACGACGAGGCTGGCGACATCCACCGGCGTGTGTAGGCGCGCACTGACCGCGGGTTGCCCCGCATTCAGGGGGTCGGCAGACTGGCCGATATGACGATCACGCCGGCCTCGCTCATCGCTGCCGCTCGCGTAGCCCGGCAGGTCACCGGGCGCGCCGCGGTGCTGGCCGCGGCTGGTGGGGGTGGGCATGGGTCAGGCCTCCTGTGGCCTATGGATGGGCGGGCGCCCCTTGCGGTGGGAGGATCGAGGTCCCTCAACCACTTCACCTGCCACGGCAGGGGCACCCATGGAAATCGAACGAGAAATCGAGCGGTTGCGCGCGTCACTGACGGCGCAGACCTTTGTCGTCACAGCGCTGGTCCAATGCGTGCCGCCAGAAGCGCGGCAGGCCTTCGCGGACCTGCTGCGCGAGCAGGCCGAGCGCTTCACCGTGAGCGCGCTGAACTCACCCATGCCAGAAGCTTTCGTGCGGTCGCTCGAAGCCAGCCTGGCCCCGTGGGAGCAGATGGCCCAGGATCAGCTGCCGGCGCCGGGCTGAACCGAACGCCAAGCGCCTCCAGGAGGGCTCCGGTCGTCGCCAGATCAGATGCGCTGAGGCGCTCTTTCGGGGCAGAGGGCCCCGCAGCGGTCGCCTCGGTTGCCACGTCGGCTTCACTTCGCATTGCTGCTCTCCAGTTGAGCCGGCGGGCCGGCCACGTCGATGCACGGCCGGCCGTCGGGGTGCGGCCAGGTGGGGTCGGGGATGCGGGCCCAGGTGACGTCGGGGCGGAGCTCTTCGACGGGGGTGCCGCTCTCGCGCTCGATCGCTGGACAGCGCAGCGCAGGAATGCGGCCGCGCCACCCGCTCACCGTCGGCATTCGCACGCCGGCCATGCGCGCGACCGCGGCGACGCCCCCCAGGTCATCGATCAGGTTCGTCATGCGGTCTGATGATAGGCGCACCTATCGTTACACGCAAGGTGCGCCTTCGTGCGGCTAGATAGGCTGCCCTAATGAATACGCTTGCTGAACGATTCACGCGCGCGATGGATGAGCGCCCGGGCGGGGGATTGCAGGCGGATCTGGCGCGCTACTGCGGCGTCGCGCGCCCGTCTGTGTCGGACTGGTTCCGCGGAGAGACCAAGACCCTGAAGGCCGCAACGCTCATCCTGGCGGCCGAGTACCTTGGCGTCCGCCCGCGCTGGCTGCTGGATGGCGTGGGGCCAATGCGCGACCAAGGCGCGCCGGCCGCCCCGGCGCCGACTGCCCCGACGTTGGGCGAGGCACTGGAGGTGCTGGGCATCGCCCTCGCCGCAGCGCCGCCGGACATGCGCGAAGCGGCCGCCGCCAACCTGGCGGGGCTGGCGCGCGCCGGCGGTCAGGGGCCGTGGACCGGCCTGGTGCTGCAGCTGCTGCAGGCCGGCGCTGCCGGCGGCGCCGAGCCCGTCAAACGCCAGCGCGCAGCCTGAGCGTGGCCCAGGTCTACAGACTGCCGCCCCGTAGGCGGCCGCCGGTGTGTGGTCCTCACCTGCCCCGCGTGGCCACGGGGGCCAAGGTTGAGGGAATAGACAGGGATTGGGGAATATTTTGAAGAGACTTCTATATGAATTGATCACCGGATCAATCGTAGTGCTTATAGCCCTAAATTGGTTTGATTATGGGCAAATTGCTTTGGGTATTTCGTCCTTTCTCTATATTGTGATATGGCCAATTCTTGATGGATTAAAATCGGAAATAAAGCAACTTGAGCACAAACTATCAACGATAGAAGCCGAGAAGAATAAATCAGTCGATCGACTGCATGACCGAATTGATGGAGTGGAAAGATACATTGAATCACTCCATTCTCGTAGGCAATTATATTAATTTAGATTGCAACCCGCACCCAGCGCCCTGGGCTGCCGTCTTTCGCGGCAAGTCCATCGCCACGCCGCTGACAGAGGTGTCCCGCGACTGCGACGCGGATGTCATGCACAACGACGCGGGACGCCGCATGGCGCGGCGCCGTCCTACGCACATCAGATGCGGGATTGACTTACAGTTGAGGTGGATCGGTAGTCCACCTCTGGGCAACAGGGGAAACAACAACGTGGCACAGTCCGATCCAGGGAAGAACAGGGGCAAGCATGAGACACATTCAGATACTATTGGAAGGTGCCGCAAGCCTGCTTTCGGCTTTTCGGCCGCGGGCATATCCGGAGCACAGCAGTTTCATGGACGATGCCATGAGCCTGCGCGGCGACTGGAATCGTGTCGGCCAAGACATGCATGCAGCCTTGAAGCTGGAATCAGCTGAAAGGGGCGCGCATGGCCAACAAGCAGACGCGCGTGGAAAGCCGCAAGGGCGATAGCCACGTCGCACTCACGCAGCACGAGTCCGATGCGCCGATTGTCCCGGTTGCGCAACTGGAAAGGCTACATGCATTTCGGCCTGATCTCGTGGATTGGGTTGCTCGGCAAACAGAAATAGAAGCCGCGGAAAGGCGCGCGCGAGATAAGCGCGTCGACTATATGATTCTGGCCGAGCGGATGTTCGGCAAGATCTGCGTGGTCGCGATCAGCGCGTTCTGCGTCTACATCGCCTACCGGCTCGCCATGAGCGGTCACGAGTGGCCGGCGGTGGCGATCGGCACAACGGCCGCGGTCGGCCTTGCGACCGCCCTGTTGCGCCCGACGCGCTGACAAGGTCGCCAGCCGTCGGCGCCCTCTGCGCCAGAAGCCCGCCCAGAGCGGGCTTTTTCACGCCCGCTCGACACCCGGCTGTCGTCCTACCATTGAACGACACCGACCCCTGCGGTCGTGAATTTTCACGTCCACCCGGTCGAGCGGATGCGTCAGGCAGACGCAATGCGGACACTCCCGCCCCGTAGTGCGTCGCCAGCCGCTCGCTGGCACACAACGGGAGCTCCCACATGAAGAAGATCGCCGCGGCCGCCATGGCCGCTCTGCTGTGCATCGGCCAGGCCTGGGCCCACGGTGGCGGCACGGACCGCAACGGCTGCCACAACGACCACAAGCACGGCGGCTACCACTGCCACTGAACCATGATGAAGACCTTCACCGCCGCTGCGGCGGCCTGCGTCCTGCTGATGTCGGCCGGCGTCGCCCATGCCCGAGGCCATGGCGGCTACAAGCTGCCGGGCGGCGAGCACAGCGTGTCCGGCTACACCAAGAAGGACGGCACGTACGTGGCGCCGCACAACAGGACGAACCGCAACGACACGCAGCGAGACAACTGGACGAGCAAGCCGAACACCAACCCGCACACGGGCAAGGACGGCACGAAGGATCCCGCCTGGTGACGTTCTGACGCCGGCAGGGTCGCAAGTTCGGCCCGCTCGCCCCCCACCGAAGCCCGCCCCGTGCGGGCTTTTTTGCGTCCGGCGTCGCGCCGTGTCGCGTTTCGGTGTGCATCCGGGCGCGTGGCGATGCGTCCGGCGTCGCGCGCTGTCGCGTTCGGCGTCACCTGTTCTGGGGATGCCTCTCAATTTGATAGGCACACCTATTGACACCGATGTAAGGTGCGCCTATCGTACTCCCATCGCAGCACAGAGCTGCAGGGGGCACAGATGGCACACGCCACGATCACCGCCGGGTCCGACCTGGACCACTACGGCACCAACACCAGCCACGCGGCCGACCCGCGCAACTTCGACGACGAGGGTCACGTCGACCCACTGGAGCTGGCGCAGGACGCCGCGCTGGCGGCCTTCGCCGCCGGCACGCAGCTGGCCATCGACGGCGGCAGCCCGATCAGCATCCCGACCGCGGTCAGCTACTTCGTCGACTCGCGCGGCATCGGTGAGGCCCTGGCGCTGGCCCTGCGCTGCGCCCTCGGTGACGCACCGAGCCCGGCCGGCGCGGTGGCCGCGCTGCAGCAGGCGGCGCTGCTGATGGCGGCCGAGTACGCCGCCGACAACGTGGGCCTGTTCACCACGGCCGACCTGGCCGATGACCTGGGCGAAGAGGTGGGCCCGTGAGCCCGCGCAAGAGCCTGATGCGCGAGCGCATCGAGGGCATCACCGGTGCCCTGCTGATGGCCGCCGCGATCGCCCTGCCGGTCGCGCTCATCGACCCGATCACCACCACGACCGAGGAGGCGCCCATGCGCGCAGAGCTGACGATGGCCGCCCGCGGCCTGGATGCCGAGGACGCCAGCCGCTGGCCGGCCATGGCCGCGGAGGCCTGCACCGAGATCGGCGCCGACATGGCCGAGCAGGCCGGCGCGCCGCGCAGCTGGGTGGTGACCACCTGCGGCGTTGCGGCGGCCGCGGTTGTGGCGGCCCTGGCCTGGCTGGCGCGGGGCGCGTGATGGCTGCCGTCAGCCTTGCCCCCGAGACCTGGGAGGCGATCCGGCGCCGCGCCGAGATCGCCGCCCTGTGGGCTCGCGTTGCACCCGCCATCCCTCGGCCCGGGCTCCGGTTTTTGAACGTTGGGTGCTCGCACTGCGGGCGCCGATTCGGCCCTGGCGACAGCGGCTATTCCCACTGCCACGAGCATGCCGGCCGCGCGCCGGTGGAGGATTGATCGTGATGACGCCGAGCGTCTACCGCGTCCGCGCATCGAGCTGGGGGAGCCTGTTCGACTGCGCGTTCAGATGGGAGGGCGAGCACCTGCTGAGCATCCGCAAGCCGTCGGGCATGCGGGCCCACCTGGGCACGTCGGTGCATGCCGCAACCGCGGCATTCGATGCGGCCCGCCTGCCGGGTGCCGAGCCGATCGAGGTTGATGCCGCGGCCGGCGTGTTCGTTGACGCGCTGCGCAAGCCGGAGCGCGAGGTTGACTTCAGCGGCGACGAGCTGTCGTTGTCGCAGGCTGAGCGGATCGGCCTGGCGCTGGTGGGCATCTACTGCACCGAGCTGGCCCCCCGCTTCGAGTTCGTGGCCGTTGAGGCTGAGCTGGAGCCGCTGGACATCGACTGCGGCGGCGGGATCGTCGTGCGCCTGACCGGCACGATGGACCGGGCTCGCGTTGCCCGCACCGACGGCGGGACCGTCATCCCGGACATCAAGACCGGTTCGCGCGTGATCGTCGACGGGGTCGCCCAGGTCCGCGGCCGCGCGCCGCAGCTGGGCACCTACCAGCTGATGTACGAGGCCACCACGGGCGAGCTCACGTCGGGCGCCCAGGTGATCGCCCTGCAGACGTCGAGCCGCCCCGCCGGTGCGGCCTCGCGCGTCATCGACGCCCGGCGGGTGATGGTCGGCACCGGCGAAGCGCCGGGCCTGATCCAGCACGCCGCGGCCATGTTCCGCACCGGCCTGTTCCCACCCAACACGCAATCCGTGCTGTGCAGCGAGCGCTACTGCGCCCGCTGGAACAGCTGCCCTTACCACGAGTGATCGACAGAGACGACATCATGGCAACCGACATCGCTGATCTGCAGAAGCGCGACGCCTCCCCCATCACCCAGCTGCGCAGCCAGCTCGACCGCATGAAGGGTCAGCTGGCCCTGGCGCTGCCCAAGCACATGAACGCCGACCGCATGGCGCGCCTGGTGCTGACGGCGTTCAGCTCCAGCCAGGATCTGCAGCGCTGCGACATGCGCAGCATCGCTGCCTCGCTCATGATCGCCGGCCAGCTGGGTCTGGAGCCGGGCGTCAACGGCCAAGGCTACCTGATCCCCTACAAGGGCACCTGCACCTTCGTCCCGGGTTGGAAGGGCCTGGTTGACCTGGTGGCTCGCGCCGGCCGCGCAACCGTCTGGACCGGCGTCGTGATGCCCGGCGACGAGTTCGACTATCAGCTCGGTGATGCGCCGTTCTGCCGGCACAAGCCGGGTGACGAGGTGTCCGGGCGCTGGACCCACGTCTACGCCATTGGCCGCGTCCGCGATGCGCAGATGCCCATCATCGAGGTCTGGACCCGCGGCAAGGTCGAGCGCCACCTGGCCGAGTACAACAAGGTCGGTGGCCGCCACTACGCCAAGCAGGGCGAGAACAACTTCGAGATGTACGGCCGCAAGGTGGCGCTGCTGCAGGTGCTGAAGTACATGCCGCAGAGCGTCGAGCTGGCCACCGCGACCGAGCTGGCGGACAAGGCCGACACCGGCCAGGGCGTGGTGCTGGATGGCGACCTGGTGCGCTTCGTGGACGAGCAGCCGCAGCAGGCGCAGCAGCAGGCCAGTCAGCCCCCCGCCTTCGACATCGACACCTTCTGCCGCCGCATCGCCGCCTGCACCGACCTGGAGACGCTGCAGGTGCTGAGCGACGAGGCCGAGGAGCTGCCCGACGGCCCCGACCGCGACCGCGCGATGCAGGCCCTGATCCAGCGCGACCGCCAGCTGGCCAGCGCCCCGGCGCCGACCCCGGCACCCGCCCCGACCCAGCCGCCCGCCGCCTCGCCTGCCGCCCGCGTGGCCCGCCGCGGCGCCGGCTCGGCTGGTCAGACCGTCATCGAGTGAGGCCCGGCATGCAGATCAACAAGCTGACCGTGCGCGGCTTCCTCGGCGCGCGCGACATCGAGCTGGCCATGCCCGAGCGGGTGCAGCTGATCGCCGGCCGCAACGGCGCCGGCAAGTCGAGCATCCGCGACGCGATCGCGCTGGCGCTGACGGCCGACCTGGGTCGCGTGGGCCTGAAGAAGGAGGCCGCGCAGCTGGTGCACGCCGGCGCCGATCACGCTTTGTGCGAGGTGGTCGACGGCGACGGCGTCGCGTGGCACGTCACCATCACCGCCGGCGGCAAGATCGCCGACGGCCAGAAGGGCCGCGAGCCCGACCCGGTGCTGCCCTACGTGCTGGGCGGCCAGCGTCTGGCCGGCATGTCGTCGACCGACCGGCGCGCGTTCCTGTTCGGCCTGGCCGGCATCCGCGCCGACAGCGCGACCGTGCGGGCCAGCCTGATCGCCAGCGGCTGCGACGCTGCCCGCGTGGATCGCGTGCTGCCCCTGCTGCGCTCGGGCTTCCCGGCTGCGGCCGAGGAAGCCAAGACCCAAGCCACGGCCGCCAAGGGCGCATGGCGCGAGCTGACCGGCGAGAACTTCGGCGGCGAGAAGGCCAAGACCTGGAAGGCGCCATCGCCGGCCGTCGACCGCGCGGAGATCGATGCTGCTGCGCAGCGGGTCGCCGACATGCGGGCCCGCCTCGGTGAGCTGCAGCAGCAGCTGGGCGCGGCCGCCGCGCAGAACGACGGCCGGCAGCAGCTGGCCGCGTCGATCGCGCGGCTGGAGGAGGCGGCCGGCCTGCTGGCCCGGCGCGCCGCGAAGCTGTCCGGTGACCGCGAGCTGCTGGCCAGCCAGCGCGCTGAGCTGGCGCGCCTGGAGGATGCCGCCGGCATCGCGCCGCGGGCCGGCCTGGTGCACGACCTGGCGCGCTCGCTGAACGCGCTCTACGTGCTGGGCGGCGTCGATCACGACAGCGTCGTCGGCCGCGAGGCATCGCGCACCCTGCAGGCCTATGTCGCGGAGCATGGTGCGGTCAACGCTGGCGCCAGCGGTGACGCCGAAGCCAGCGCCGCCGTGCCCGCCAAGCGGCAGGCCGTCGAGATGATGGAGCGCGCCGTCGCCGCCAGCCAGCGCGACGCCGACGCATCGACGTCCGCCCGCGACCAGCTGACGGCCCGCCGCGCTGAGCTGGCCGCCTACACCACCATCGACGACGCCCAGCTGCGCGCCGACCTGGCCGACCTGCAGTCGCAGAGCCTGGCGGCCGAGCGTGTGCGCGACCGGCTGCAGGCCCAGGCCGCGGCAGCCACCAGCGCCGACCAAACCACCGCCAAGGCCGCCGCGGCGCACGCCGCCGTCGAGAGCTGGACGGCCATCGCCGACCGGCTCGGCCCGGACGGCATCCCGGCCGAGATGCTGGCCCAGGCGCTGGGCCCGATCCGCGAGCGCCTGGCGCAGTCGGCCAACCCGGTGACAGCGATCCGCACCATGACCGAGGTCGCGCGCGCCCGCAGCCTGACGGACAGCGAGGTCCGACGGATCAAGGTCGGCGCGCTCCGCGGCGACGACGGCCGGCGCAACCGCAGCGGTCTCACGACAGCCGCCGCGATCGAGCTGGCCATGCTGACCGCGGCCGACGTGTCGGTGCTGCTGGACCTGCGGATCCGGCGCGACCCGGCGCAGCCGGATGCGCCGCACGTCTGCGCCGACGGACTGATGCTGCGCCGGACGAAGACGACGACGAGCCGGCCGGTGCTGGTCGAGTGGACACCGCGGCTGCGCGCCGTGGTCAAGCGCCTGCAGGGGGTGAAGCGGGGCCTGCACGCCTACCTGTTCGAAAGCGTCGACCGGACGCCGCTGACCTATGAGGCGCTGGCCGCCGCGTGGCAGCGCGCGGTGCGCCGCTCCGGTGTGGCGCCGTGCATGTTCCGCGACCTGCGGGCCAAGGCGGCCACGGACAAAGCCGCAGCCGAGGGCATCGAGGCCGCGCGCGAGATGCTGGACCACACGACGCAGGGGCAGACGGCCGACTACATCAGGCGCCGATCTACCGTGCGAACTAAGGCGACGAAGTGACCGAGGTTAGAAGACCCCGGAAAAGTTAGAAGCCGCTGCAGCCTCTGAACTGCGCTAAGTCGTTGATTTATATGGTCGGGGTGAGATGATTCGAACATCCGACCCTCTGCTCCCAAAGCAGATGCGCTACCAGACTGCGCTACACCCCGACGGTCCGACCGGCTGCGCTTGCCGCCGATCGAGCCTGCCATTCTAGCCGGGTATTTCAGTTCCCGGGCGCCTGCGGCAACACGACGATGCCATCGGCATCCGCGCACAGCCATTCGCCGGGCCGGACCGTGACGCCCTGGATGCGCACCGGGACGTCGATCTGGCCGGCGATCCGTCGCTCGGTCGGCAGGGGCATCGGTGCCAGCGCACACAGGCCGACATCGGCCGCGGCCAGTTCCGCCACGTCGCGCACGCAGCCGTCCACGACCACGCCAGCCCAGCCGTTGCGGGCCGCTGCGGCCGCGATGTTGCCGCCGACCAGCGCCCGGCGCAGCGAGCCGCCGCCGTCGACCACCAGCACCCGGCCCAGGCCCGGGCCTTCCAGCAAGGCCTTGACCGAGGTGTTGTCCTCGTGGCATCGCACGGTGACCACCGGACCGGCAAACGCGGTGCGACCGCCGAAATGGCGGAAGACCGGCGGCAGCACACGCAGGGCATCGCCCTGCTCGGCGCGGTCCTTCAGGCGGTCACAGATGTCGCAGGTGGGCTCGTGGGACGGGTTTTCGGTGCGCATGGTGGTGATCAGCATCGTGGAATCGGGACTCGGCGGGACCGGCGATGCGGGCACGTCGTGCATGGCCGGCACCGGCGCGGCCACCGGACCGCCAGTGTGGCCCACCCGGCCTGACGGCAGGCTGGCTGTGGCATCCCGCGACAGCGTCGTTCCGTCCTGAGCCGCTGCGGCTGTACCGCAGGGCAGCACCGGATCGGTCCGGGCCCACGGGGCCGCCGCCGCGCATCAGTCCTCGTCCAGATTGCCGCGCATGCGCGCCAGCGCCTGCAGCAGGGCCGCGCGCTCGGCGGCGCTGAATCCGCGCACGGCGCGCGCGGCCAGGGCCCGGCGGCGTTGCTGCAGGGCCGCATGATGCCGGGCCGCGTCACCGCTGAGGTAGAGCCGGACCTGGCGGCGGTCCTGCGCATCGGTCTCGGCGCGCAACAGCCCCCGATCGCGCAAGGCCGCGACCAGGCGGGCGATCTGGGCCTTGTCGCGGCCCGCGTGCTCGGCCAGCTCCCGCTGGGTGGCGCCCGGATGGCGGGCGAAGAAGCCCAGCGTCTTGCCTTCCATCGGGGTCAGGCCGCCCTCGTCCGCCGAGGTCCGCAGGTCGGCGTGCAGGCGGGCGCGCAGGGCGTGCATCAGGCCGTGGACCGCATCGAAGACGTCCGCGTCCTCGCCGGACGCCGCGGACGCCGCGGACGCCGCGGGCGTGGCGGGCGTGGCGGGCATGACCGGCACGCCCGCGACGGTGGGCGCCGCGTCCCCGGAGTCGGTGGCCACCGCCGTCGGGATCGCCCCCCCGGGCGCACCCGATTGGTTGACATGGTCAATTTTCTTGCGCATCATGGATGACATTATCAACCAACAAGGCCACGGCCATCGCGCCGCCCTTCGCTGACCATGCTGTCCTCGCTCCTCGGTCGCAGCCGCGTGCAACGGGTGCGCCACGAACTCCGGCGCCGCACGCTGCGCGTCATCCGCCGTGAAACGCCCAGCCCGGGCTTCGTCTGCCTGACCTTCGCGGACGCCTCCCTGCACGACTTCCGCTCCGACGGCTTCGACGACCACGTCAAGCTGCTGCTGCCGCAGCCCGACGGCAGCCTGGTCAAGCGCGACTACACGCCCCGCGCCTTCGACACCGTCGCCGGCACGCTGACGATCGAATTCGCGCTGCATGCCCACGGCCCGGCCAGCGACTGGGCCCGTCAGGCCGATGTCGGCACCGTGGCCGAGATCGGCGGGCCGCGCGGCTCGATGCTGATTCCCGCCGACGACGACTGGCAGCTGCTGATCGGCGACGCCAGCGCCCTGCCCGCCATCCTCAGGCGCCTGGAGGAGCTGCCCGCCGGCCGTCGGGTGCAGGCCTTCGTGCGGCTGGACGACGCGGCCGACGCCCGCGCGGTCAGCAGCCCGGCCGACGCCCGGGTGCACTGGCTGCACGACGATGCGGCCTTGCTGGCGGCCCTGCGCGCCCATGGCAAGCCCGCGGGCAGCCACTTCGTGTGGGCCGCCGGCGAACACCGTCTGATGGCCCAGGTGCGTGAGCTGCTGGCCGGCGAGCTGGGCATCGACAGCGCCGACCTCAAGGTCTCGAGCTACTGGAAGCGCGGCGTCAGCGACTTCAACGAGCACTGAGCGCGGCCAACGGCACCTCGCGCCGCGGCGCCCAGCCGCCGCCCAGCACCTTGAACAGCGTCACCCGGTTGGCCAGCTCGGCCTGCCGCAGCGTGACCAGCGCCTGCTGCGCCGTCTGCAGGCTGCGCTCGGCCTCCAGCTGCAGCAGCGGGCTGTCGGCGCCGGCCTCGACCCGCGCCCGGGTCAGTTCAAGGGCCCTCTGATAACGCGTCACCAGCGTCTGCTGGGCCTGCAGACGGGGCGCCAGCGTCGCGCGCACGGCCAGCGCGTCAGCCACCTCGCGGAAGGCGGTCTGCACCGTCTTCTCGTAGCTGGCCAGCTGCAGCTCGGCGGCGAGCTCGCCGGCACGCAGCGTCGCGCGGGCCGCGCCACCATCGAAGATCGGCAGCTTGACCGTGGGCGCGAAGCTCCAGGCCCCGCCACGGAACAGCTCACCCAGGCTGCGGCTGGCGGTGCCGGCCGAGGCGGTCAGGCTGATGCTGGGCCACAGCGCGGCACGTGCCGCGGCGATGTCGGCATGGGCCGCGCGCAGCTGGAACTCGGCCGCCTGCACGTCGGGCCGACGCAGCAGCAGGCTGGACGGCAGGTCCGCCGGCAGGCTGGCCAGCAGCAGCGGCGCGTCCTGCGGCCCGTCCGTGCCCGGCAGCAGGGCCTCGGGCACCGGCGCGCCGGCCAGCAGGTCGAGCGCGTTGCGGGCCTGCTGCAGCGTGGTGTCCCAGGCCGCCAGATCGCGGCGCGCGGTCTCCACCGCCACCTCGGTGCTGACCAGCGCCAGCGGGCTGTCGGCGCCGAGCACCACCCGCTGACGGCCACGCGCCAGCGTCTGCTGCTGGCTGTCGAGCGTGCGCTGCGCCAGCGCCCGGCCCTGCTGGGCCGCGCCCACGTTCAGCCAGGCGGTGCACAGATCAGCCACCAGGGTCAGGCGCGTGGTGCGCTGGGTCTGGGCGCTGGCCAGCCAGGTCTGCAGCGCGCTGTCGCGCAGGCTGGCCAGGCGGCCGAAGAAGTCCAGCTCCCAGGCCGAGACACCGAGCGCCGCGCTGAAGGTCCGGGCATGGCTGACCTGGCCCGAGGTGTTGGCCTCGGCCGGCGTGCGCGCGCTGCTCAGGCCGGTGCTGGCGCTGATGACCGGCCAGGCATTGGCCTCGGTCACGCCGAGCGTGGCCCGCGCCTTGGCCAGCGTCAGCGCGCTGACGCGCAGGTCGCGGCTGTCGGCCATCGCCCGGGTCAGCACCGCGTGCAGGCGGGCATCGCGGACCAGCGCGGGCCAGTCCATGGCGATGTCGGCCTCGGCTTCGGTGTCGGCCGCACTCGCCGCCGGCACCGCCAGGCCGGCCTCCACGGGCGTGGCGCCCGCGTCCGCTGCGGTGGTCTGCAGCGCGCGCCACTGCGCCGGCACGGCGGATGCGATGACGGCCGCCGGGCCCGCCGGTGGCGCCGGTGTGCGGACCGGGCCCGGGCCCGGACTGGCGCAGGCCGACAGCAGCAGCGCGCCGGCAATCCCCAGCGCCACCGGCCAGCGGGCGGCACACGGCGGCTGCAGGGCGGGCCACGGCCGTGCCGCCGCGGGGTCCAGGAACGGGGTCGACGGCTCGGCCGTCTGGGCATCGGACATCGGGCCTCTCCGGGCGATCGACGGCTGCGGCGTGCGGGCCGCCACCACGGGGGATTTCATCGGTGCGGCACGCATCACAGGCCCTCCGTGCGGCCGTCCAGCGGCGCGGCGGCCACCGGATGGGCACCGGCGGGCGCACCGCCGGAGCGCGCGGCCCGCCGCGCCGCGCGGCGCTCGACCCAGCCGCGCACCAGCACGAAGAACACCGGCACGAACAGCACGCCCAGCACCGTGGCGCTCAGCATGCCGCCGAGCACGCCGGTGCCGATCGCGCGCTGGCTGCCGGCGCCCGCGCCACGGGCCAGCGCCAGCGGCAGGACGCCGAAGATGAAGGCCAGGGAGGTCATCAGGATCGGCCGCAGACGCTGGCGCAGCGCCTGCAGCGTGGCCTCCACCAGATCCAGGCCCTGCTGGCGCAGGCTCTGCGCGAACTCCACGATCAGGATCGCGTTCTTGGCCGCCAGGCCGACGGTGGTCAGCAGGCCGACCTGGAAGTACACGTCGTTGTTGAGCCCGGCCAGCGTGCTCAGGCCGAGCGCACCGATGACGCCCAGCGGCACCACCAGCATCACCGACAGCGGGATCGACCAGCTCTCGTAGAGCGCGGCCAGGCACAGGAAGACGAACATTACCGACAGCGCGTAGAGCGCCGGCGCCTGCGAGCCCGACAGCCGCTCCTGCCAGCTCTGGCCGGCCCATTCGATGCCGAAGCCCTCGGGCAGCGTGGCGGCCAGCGCCTCCATCACCGCCATCGCACGGCCCGAGCTGACGCCCTTGGCCGCCTCGCCGACGATCTCGAAGGCGCCGAAGCCGTTGTAGCGCTCCAGCTTGGGCGCGCCGGCCGTCCAGGCCACGCGGGCGAAGGCCGAGAACGGCACCATCTCGCCACTGCCGTTGCGCACCTGCCAGGCCATGATGGCCTCGGGCGCCATGCGCCAGGGCGCGTCGCCCTGCAGGTAGACCTTCTTGACCCGGCCCTGGTCGATGAAGTCGTTGACGTAGCTGCCGCCGAGGGCCACCGACAGCGTGCTGTTGACGTCCGAGGTCGACAGCCCCAGCGCGCCGGCCTTGCGGTCGTCGATCTCGATGCCGAGTTGAGGGGCATCGTCGAGGCCGCTGAAGCGCACCTGGGCCAGTTCGGGCCGCTGCTGGGCGGCGCTGATCAGCGCGTCACGGGCCTGCACCAGCGCGGCATGGCCGGCACCGGCACGGTCCTGCAGCTGCAGCGTGAAGCCGCCGGACGAGCCCAGACCGCGGATGGTCGGCGGCGCCATCACGAACACGCGCGCATCGCGCAGCCTGGCCAGCTCCTGGTTGGCGCGGCGGGCGATGTCGGCCGCGGCCTGGCCCGGGCCGCCGCGCTGGCTCCAGTCGTTCAGGCGGATGAAGGCGCGGCCGGTGGCCTGGTCGCCGCCCAGGCCGCTGATCATCGTGTAGCCGGCCACGTCGCTCTGGCGCGACAGCCACTGCTCGAACAGCTGCTGCGAGCGCTGCAGCCGCTCGGCCGTCGCGCCCGAGGGCAGGCGCACCTCGGCCATCAGCACGCCCTGGTCCTCCTCGGGCAGGAAGCTGGTGGGCATGCCCCGGTAGAGGGCCACGGTGGCCGCCACCAGCAGCGCATAGACCAGCATCGTGCGTGCCGCACGGCGCACCAGCACGCCCCCCAGCCGCACCGTGCCCTCGGTGCCGCGCGCGAAGCCGCGGTTGAAGCCACCGAAGAAACGCCCGACCCAGCCGGCATGGGCGGCATGGGTGGCGCCCGGCGGCAGGCCGCGCAGCACGGTCGCGCACAGCGCGGGCGTCAGCGTCAGCGCGGCCAGCACCGACAGCAGCATGGCCGAGACCACGGTGATCGAGAACTGGCGGTAGATGACGCCGGTCGAGCCGTCGAAGAAGGCCATCGGCACGAAGACGGCCGACAGCACCAGCGCGATGCCCACCAGCGCGCCGGTGATCTCGCGCATCGATTCGCGCGTGGCCTCGCGCGGGCCCAGGCCCCGTTCGGCCATCACCCGCTCGACGTTCTCGACCACCACGATCGCGTCGTCGACCAGCAGGCCGATGGCCAGCACCATGCCGAACAGCGTCAGGCTGTTGATCGAGTAGCCGAAGGCCGCCAGCACGCCGAAGGTGCCCAGCAGCACCACCGGCACGGTGATGGCCGGGATCAGCGTCGCGCGCCAGCTCTGCAGGAACACGTACATGATCAGCACGACGAGGGCCACCGCCTCCAGCAGCGTCTTGACCACCTCCTCGATCGACAGGCGCACGAAGGGCGTGGTGTCGTAGCTGAGCACCGGCTCCAGCTGGTACGGGAAGCCCGGCCGCAGCTCGGCGAACTTCGCCTTCACCGCCTCGGCCACCTGCACCGCATTGCCGCCGGCGGCCAGCCGCACGCCGAGCGAGGCCGCCGGACGGCCCTTGTAGCGGGCGTTGATGGTGTAGCTCTCGCCGCCGAGCTCGACGCGGGCGACGTCCGACAGCCGCACCTGCGAGCCGTCGCTGGCGGTCTTGAGCACGATGTCGCGGAACTGCTGCGGGCTCTGCAGCTTGCTGCGCGCGGTGATGGTGACGTTGAGCTGCTGGCCCGGCACCGCCGGCAGACCGGCGACCTGGCCGGCCGAGACCTGCGCGTTCTGCGCCGTGATCGCGCCGCTGATGTCCGACGGCATCAGCGCGCGAGCGGCCAGCTTGACCGGATCCAGCCAGATGCGCATCGCGTGGCCGGTGCCCAGCGTCTGCACCTCACCGACACCGTCGATGCGGCTGATGACGTCGGCGAGGCTGGAATTGATGTAGTCGCCGATCTGGATGCCGGTGACCGCGTCGTCGGGCGAGACCAGCGACATGATGAGCAGGAAGTCGGTGCCGGTCTTGGTCACCGTCACGCCCTGGCTCTGCACCGCCTGCGGCAGCTGGGTCATCGCCTGCTGCAGCTTGTTCTGCACCTGCATCTGGGCGATGTCGGCATTGGTGCCGGAGACGAAGCTCAGCGTCACGTTGGCGCTGCCGGCCGAGGTGCTGCCGGAGGACATGGCCAGCAGCCCGTCCAGGCCCTTCATGCGCTGCTCGATGACCTGGGTGACCGAGTCCTCGACCGTCTTGGCCGAGGCGCCGGTGTAGGTCGCGTTGATCGTGATGCGCGGCGGCGCGATGTCGGGATACTGCTCCAGCGGCAGGCGCCAGACGGCCAGTGCGCCGGCCAGCATGACCAGGATGGCCAGCACCCAGGCGAACACCGGCCGGTCGATGAAGAAACGTGCCATGTCAGGCGCCTCCGCCCAGGACCGGACGGCCCTTGACTGCCACCGGATCGACCGGCCAGACCTGCACCACCTCACCCGGCTTGACCTTCTGCGAGCCTTCGACGATCACCTGCTCGCCCGGCTGCACGCCGGCCAGCACCAGCACCCGGTCGTCGACCACGCGGCCCAGCTGCAGCGTGCGCCGCACCACCGTGCCGCCGGCCTCGACCACCAGGGCCGAGCCGCCCGCGCCCTGCCGGCGCACCGCCTGCTGCGGCAGCAGCAGCGCGTCGGGGATCTCGGCCGTCTGCACCCGGGCCCGCACGTACATGCCCGGCATCAGCACCCCTTGCGGGTTGGGAAAGCGCGCCCGCAGCGTGACGCCACCGGTGGTGGTGTTGACCGCCACGCCGGAGAAGCCGAGCTGGCCGGTCTGGCCGTAGACCGTGCCGTCCTCCAGCTGCAGGCGCACCGGCGCACGGGCCTCGCCGCGGGCCAGATCCTGGCCTCGGCCGGCCGCTTCGCGGCGCAGCTGCAGCAGCTCGGTGGCCGACTGGCTGACGTCGACCAGCACCGGGTCGAGCTGGCGCACCGTCGTCAGCGCCGTGGTCTGGGCGGCCGAGACCAGCGCGCCCACGCGCACCGTCGACAGATCGGCCACGCCATCGATCGGCGAGACCACGCTGGCGCGCTGCAGGTTCAGCCGCGCGGTGTCGACCGCCGCGCGGGCGGCGGCCAGATCGGCCTCGGCCTGGCGCAGCGTGATGCGGGCGTCCTGCAGCAGCTGGGCGCTGGTGGCCTCGGCCTTGAACAGATCGGCCTGGCGCTGGGCGTTGAGCTTCGCCGCCTCGGTCGCGGCCTCGGCGCGCTGGGCCGCGGCCTGGGCGCTGGCCAGCGCGGCACGGTAGCTGGCCGGATCGATCTCGTAGAGCACCTGGCCGGCGCGCACCCGCGCGCCCTCGGCGAAGCGCACGGCCTGGATCACGCCGGCGACCTGGGGCCGGATCTCGGCCACCTCGGCAGCGGCCACGCGGCCGTTCAGTTCGGTTGTCAGCTGCAGGGACTCGGTGCGGGCGGTGACCACGCCGACGCCCTTGCGCCCGCCCGCCGGGCTGGCCGTGCCGGCAGGCGCCGCGGCCTGCGCCGGGCCGGCGGCGGATGCCGACGAAGCCCCCGCCAGGCCCGGACCTGGCGTCGTGCCACCATCGGCACCGCAGGCCGCCAGCAGCGCGGTCGCCGCCAGGGCGAGCAGGCCGGCGGACCGGGCGGCGCCCCTCCCCTCGGCCCGCCGCACCGGCGGAGGACGGTCCCGCGACGCGGATGGAACGGACAGGAGGGACAAGGACGGATCGGACATGCGGCAGGACTCAGAACGTCGAGGTGCCGCGATGCTCGGCAGCAAATGTGCAGCAACTGGGGAGAACCCGCTGTCATGCCCCCGTCATCGGCGCTCCGTACTGTTGCTGGCTCGTGAAGCGGCGGCCCGCAGGCCGCTGCATGTCCTCCTACAGACGTCGTCCACCATGTCCCTGCAGTCCTCCTCCTTCGCGCGCACGGCCTTCGCCCATCGGCTGCGTCCGCTGTGCGCCAGCCTGCTGCTGGCCGCCGGCCTGGGCACCCTGGCGCCGGCCCAGGCGCAGACCGTCAGCAACGCCCGTTTCGTCAACGGCCTGACGCTGTCGGGCGCGATGACCGACCTCAGCGGCCAGGGCACGTTCGACGCCCGCGTCGGCTATTTCTCCGACCTGTACTACGACGCCGGCCGCAACGAGTGGTGGGGCCTGTCGGACCGCGGCCCCGGCGGCGGCACGCTGGACTACGCGACCCGCCTGCAGCGCTTCACGCTCGACGTGGACCGCTCGACCGGCGCCATCAGCAACTTCCAGATCGTGCAGACGGTGCTGTTCACCGATGCCGGCCAGGCGCTCAACGGCAAGGCGCCGTCGGTGGCCTCGGTGCTGGGCCGCAGCTTCGATCCCGAGGGGCTGGTGGTCAACCCGGTCAACGGCCACTTCCTGGTCTCCGACGAATACGGCCCCTCGGTCCGCGAGTTCGACCGCAACGGCCAGCTGCTGCGCACCTACGCGACGCCGGCCAATCTGGTGCCGACGACGGCGGCCGGCGTCGACCACAACGCCGCGGCCACCGCGCTGGTCTCCGGCCGCGAGGGCAACCGCGGCCTGGAAGGCCTGGCCATCAGCCCGGACGGCCGCTACGCCTACGCGATGCTGCAGGACGGCACCGTCGTCGACGGCCAGCTCAACGCCGCCGGCACCTCGCTGACGCGCAGCCTCTACACCCGCATCGTCAAGTACGACACCACCACCGGCGAGGCGGTCGGCCAGTACGCGTACAAGCTGGACCGCAACGGCCAGGGTCAGGGCATCTCGGCCATCGTCGCCCTCGGCAACGAGCGCTTCATGGTGCTGGAGCGCAACAACCGCGGCGTGGGCGTCGGCGCCGAGCTGGCCACGGCCGACAAGAGCGTCTACACGATCGACCTGAGCGGTGCCACCGACGTCAGCGCGATCGAGCTGCCGACCAGCGGCGCCCTGCCCTCGGGCGTGGTGGCCGTGAGCAAGGAAGCCAAGGTGATCGACCTGGACGCCGCCACGCTGGCCGCGCTCGGCAACCGCTCGCCCGAGAAGTGGGAAGGTCTGGCCGTCGGCCCGCGGCTGGACAACGGCCAGTACCTGATCCTGGCCGGCACCGACAACGACTACAGCGTGACGCAGAACGGCACCGGCACGCAGTTCGACGTCTGGTTCGACTTCAGCCAGGCCGATCCGTATGCCGCCTCCATCCAGTGCCCGGTCGGCCAGACGGTGGGCTGCACGCTGACCGCCAGCGGCGCCTCGACCGCGCTCGACACCCAGCACTACAGCCTGCTGCCGGGCGTGCTGCACGCCTATGCGGCCGATGTCAGCGGTTACGTGGCGCCGGTGCCCGAGCCCTCGACCTGGGCGCTGATGGCCGGCGGCCTGGGCCTGGTCGGCTGGCGCGCCCGCCGCCGGGGCTGAGGCGCCGGGCCGTTGCGCCGGGCCGGGCCGGGCTCAGCTCGGCAGCACGGCACGGCGCAGGGCGGCGGCCACGGCGTGGCCTATGCTCACGCCCCCGCCCGCCGCCTGCCGCCCCCGACCCGTGCCGCGCTTCATCCACACCGCCGACATCCACCTCGACAGCCCGCTGCGCGGCCTGTCCGCCTACCAGGACGCCCCGGCCGAGCGCCTGCGCGGCGCCAGCCGCGAGGCCTTCAGCGCGCTGGTGACGCGGGCCATCGACGAGCGGGTCGACTTCATCGTCATCGCCGGCGACCTCTACGACGGTGACTGGCCCGACTTCAACACCGGCCTGTACTTCTGCGCCGAGATGGGCCGGCTGCAGCGCGCCGGCATCCCGGCCTTCGTGCTCCACGGCAACCACGATGCCGAGAGCCAGATGACGCGCGCGCTGCGCCTGCCCGACAACGTGCGGGTCTTCGCCGCCAACGCCTGCCAGACCCACGTCATCGAGCCGCTGCGCGTGGCGCTGCACGGCCGCAGCTTCCGCCAGGCCGCCACCACCGACAACCTGGTGACCGGCTATGCGGCGCCGCTGCGCGACCACGTCAACATCGGCGTGCTGCACACCGCGCTCGAAGGCCATGCCGAGCACCCCCGCTACGCGCCCTGCACCCTGGCCGAGCTGCAGGCCAAGGGCTACGAGTACTGGGCGCTCGGCCATGTGCACGAGCACGCGCTGTGGCCGGGCCCGAGCACCATCTGCTTTCCCGGCAACCTGCAGGGCCGCAGCGTGCGCGAGTGCGGGCCGCGCGGCGCCGTGCTGGTCGAGATCGACGGCCCCGGCGCCCAGGCCCGGGTCGAGCGCCTGACGATCGATGTGCTGCGCTGGGAGCACCTCAGGCTCGACGTCAGCGGCTGCGCCGATCTGGCCGCCGTCGGTCTCGCCAGCGGCCGCGCGCTGGGCCGGCTGCTCGATGTCGACGGCCAGGTGCCGCGGGCCGTGCGCCTGACGCTGCACGGCCGCACCGCGGCCCACGGCGCGCTGTTCGCCCGCGCCACCGAGCTGCGCGCGCAGGTGCTGGCCGAGATCGCCGCCATCGGCCCCGAGCGGCTGTGGCTGGAGAAGCTGCGGCTGGAGACACAGCCCGACCAGGGCCCGGCCACCGACGACGGCCCGCTGGGCGCCGACGCGCTGGCCGATCTGGCCGCCCTGCTGCAGGAGGCGCGCGACGACGCGGTCCTGCGCGAGGCCCTGCGCACCGACTTCGCCCAGCTGCTGGGCAAGGCGCCCGATCTGGCCACCGAGCTGCCGCTGCTGCGCCAGGTGCGCGATGGCGAGCTCGACGCCGTGTTCGACCAGGTGCTGCCGGGGCTGATCGCCCGCCTGGCGAGCGCGGCCTGAAGGAGCCCGCGATGCGATTCGATCACCTGGAACTGATCCGCTTCGGCAAGTTCACCGACCAGCGGCTGGACCTGCCCGCGGCGCCGCAGGATTTCCACCTCGTCGTCGGCCCCAACGAGGCCGGCAAGTCCACGCTGCGCCGCGCGGTGGCCGAGCTGCTGTTCGGCATGCCCCTGCGCAGCGACATGGACTTCCTGCACCCGCTGGCCGAGCTGCGCCTGGGCGCGCAGATCACGTCGGAGGCCGGCACGCTGGCCGTGCAACGGGCCCGCGGCCGCAAGCCACTGCGCCGCGCCGCCGACGACACCCCGCTGCCCGACGACGCGCTGCGGCCGCACCTGGGTGCGGCCACCGAGCTGCTGTACCGGCGCATGTTCTGCCTCGACCTGAACGGCCTGATCGAGGGCGGACGCAGCATCCTCGATGCCGCTGACGATGTCGGTCAGCTGCTGTTCCAGTCGGCCGCGGGTCTGGGCGGCCTGGGCACGCTGCGCGACGCGCTGGCGGCCGAGGCCGATGCGCTGTACGCGCCGCGCAAGTCCGGCAGCCGCGCCTTCTACGCGGCCCTCGATCTGCATGACGGCGCGCGGCAGAGCCTGCGCGCGGCCACCGTCAACACCCGCGCCTGGAGCGCGGCGGCGGCCGAGGTCACACGGCTGGAGGCCGAGCTGGCCCAGGCCGGCACGCACTGGCAGCAGCTGAGCGCCCAACGCGTGACGCTGGAGCGGGTGCGCCGCGTCGCCCCGCGCCTGGCACAGTGGCAGGCCGCGGTCGAGGCACGGGCCGCGCTGGAAGCTGAGCCCGAGCTGCGCACGCTGCCGGCCGATGCCGCCCACCGCCTGGACGAAGCCGAACGGGCCCTGGCCCACCAGCGCGCCGCCCACACCCTGCACGAGCGGGCCGTGGTCGAAGGCCGCGTCCGCCTGGAGGGGCTGAACCCCGAGGCCGCGGTGCTGGCGCAGGCCGCCGCCATCGAGACCCTGGCCGTCCAGCTGCCGACCGCCCTGCGCCAGCAGCGCGAGCTCGAACGCTGCGCCGACGAGCTGCAGAGCCTGCTGCAGGCGCTGCAGTCCGGTGCCCAGGCGCTCGGCTGGCCGGGCGACGAGGCGCGGCTGCGCGCCGTGCTGCCCGCCGCCGCCCAGCTCAAGGCGCTGGAGCAGCTGCAACGCCAGGCCGCCACGCTGCGCCAGTCCCGCCACACCGCGCAGATGGCGCTGCAGCGGGCGCAGCAGCAGTGCGAGCGGCTGGACGAGGCCGTGCGGCCGGCCGCCACCCAGAGCCTGCCCGCAGCCGATCTGGCCGCCGCCCTGCAGGACGCCCAGAGCCTGCGCAGCGGCGTGCTGCGCCGCCGCCAGCAGAGCGCCGCGCTCACCCAGGCCGGCCTGCGGCTGCAGGCGGCGTGGGTGGCGCTCGGCCCGGCAGCGCCGGTCGGCCCGCACGGGGCGGCCGTCACGGCCGTCACGGCAGAGATCGGGGCGGCCAGCGAGACCGGCGTCACCGGCGACACCCGCGACACCCGCGACACCTGCAACACCACCGAGGCCCGGGACGCCGCCGCCCTCGACCGCCTGGCCGCCTTGACGCCCCCCAGCGACGAGCACCTGAACGCCCTCAAGGCCGAGCGCGCCGAGCGCCTGGCCGCCCGCCACAGCGCCGAGCGCGAGGCCGACGAGGCCGCTGAACGTGCCCGGCGGGCGGCGCTGGCCCTGGCGCAGTCGAGTGCCGGCAGCGCCGTCATCACGGCCACCGACGTGCGCGCGGCGCGCGGCCAGCGCGACGGCCTGTGGGCCGGCCTGCGCGACGGCGCCCGGCCGCTGGCCGAGGTGGCCGTGCCGCTGGAGCAGGCCATCGGCCGCGCCGACGAGCTGGCCGACCGCCAGCAGGCCCAGGCCACCGAGGCCGCCCAGCTGCAGAGCCTGCGCGACGCCGCCGCGCGCGAGCAGGCACAGGCCGAGTCCGCCCAGGCGCGCCACACCGCCGCGCAGCAGGCGCTGGAGGCCGTCGAGGCCCGCTGGGCGCAGCGGCGCGCGGCCTGCGGCCTGCCCGACCTGGCGCTGCTGGACGCCGCCGACTGGCTGGCCGCCCGCCGCGAGGTGCTGGCCGCCGCGTCCGCGCTGCAGGCCGCCCGCGCCGACCAGGCCGCCGAGCAGCAGGCGATCGTCACCACCGCGCAGCGCCTGCAGCAGGCACTGGCGGACAGTGGCGTGCCGCCGGCCGCCGACGCGCCGCCGCGGAAGGCCGGCATGGCCACACCCGCTGCTGCCGCCGCCGCCACGCCCGATCTGGCCGAACTCTGCGCCGCCGCCGAGGCCTGCCTGCAGCAGCACCAGGCCGCGCTGGCCGGTGCCGCCGCCCACCAGCGCCAGTGGGCCGATGCCCAGGCCGAGCTGGCCCAGGCCACGCTGCAGGCCGCGGCCACCGACGAGGCGCTGCGCGACTGGCAGACACGCTGGCAGGCCGCCGTCAGCGCCGCCGGCCTGGACGAGGCCTGGCACGGCCCCGAGGCCGCGGAAGCCGCCATCGAGCAGGCCCGGGCGCTGCACGCGCGCTGCGACGAGATCGACACCCTGCGCACCCGCCGCATGCGCACGCTGCAGCAGGACATCGCGGCCTGCATCGCGCTGGCCGACGACCTGAGGGGCCCGCTGCCCGGCACGGCGGCGCACGCCCACGCCCACGCCCACGCCCCGGCCCGGCCAGCCTCGCCAGCCCCCGCCGCGACGCCACACGACCCGGCCGACGACCACCTGCGCCTGCAGGCCGCCCGCCAGCGGGCTGATGCCGCCCAGCAGGCCCTGCAGCAGGCCCGGCGCCTGCAGCAGGCGCGCGACCATGCGCTCGACGAGCTGGCCCGCCACGCGCAGGCGCTGGAGGCCGCCACACTCGCCATCGCCGCCACCGAGGCCACGCTGCAGGCCCTGTTCGAGCAGGCCGGCACCCGTGATCTGGCCGTGCTGCGCCAGCGCATCGAGGCCAGCGACCGCCTGCGCACGCTGCAGACCGAGGTCACCGCCCAGCAGCACGGCCTGCTGGAGGCCGGCGACGGGCTGGATCTGGCCGCCCTGCAGGCCGAAGCCCGGGCCCACCCGGCCAGCGGCCTGAAGCCCGCGCTGGAGGCCATCGACCAGGCGCTGGCCGAGGCCGTCGAGCAGCGCGGCCGGCTGAGCGCCGCGCTGGCCCAGGCCCGGGCCGAACTGGCGCGCACCGAGGGCGGTGACGCCGCCGCGCTGGCCGAAGGCCGGCGTCTGGAGGCCCTGGCCCAGATGGGCGAGGCGGCCGAGCGCTACATCCACGTGGCCACCGCCTCGCGCCTGCTGCGCTGGGCGATCGACCGCTACCGCGAGCGCCGCCAGGGCCCCTTGCTGGCGCGCGCCAGCACGCTGTTCACGCAGCTCACGCTCGGCCGCCACGCCCGCCTGGCCACCGACGTCGAGCAGCAGCCGCCGCGCCTGCTGGCCGTGCGCGACAGCGGCGAGCGCGTCGGCGTCGAGGGCCTGAGCGAGGGCACGCGCGACCAGCTCTTCCTGGCCCTGCGCCTGGCCGCGCTCGAGCTGCAGATCGCCAGCGACCGCCCGCTGCCCTTCATCGCCGACGACCTGTTCGTCAACTTCCACGACGCCCGCTCACGCGCCGGCCTGGCCGTGCTGGGCGAGCTCTCGCGCCGCACCCAGGTCATCTTCCTGACCCACCACGAGCACCTGATCGACGTCGCCCGCGAGGCGGTCGGTGCGGCGATCAACGTGGTGCGGCTGGAGTCGCGCTGAGGGCGACCGTGGCCGGCCCTGGCCCGTGAAGGCTCAGGCTCAGAGCAGCACGATGTCGTACTGCTCGGGGCTGAAGCTGGGCTCGCTGCTCATCGAGATCGGCTTGCCGATGAAGTCCGACAGGCCGGCCAGGTGCTGGCTTTCCTCGTCGAGCAGCATCTCGACCACCGCCGCGCTGGCCACCACGCGGAACTCGCGCGGGTTGAACTGGCGCGCCTCGCGCAGGATCTCGCGCAGGATGTCGTAGCAGACGCTGCGCGCGGTCTTGACCTGGCCGCGCCCTTCGCAGATCGGGCAGGGCTGGCACAGCATGTGGGCCAGGCTCTCGCGCGTGCGCTTGCGCGTCATCTCGACCAGACCCAGCTGGGTGAAGCCGCTGACGGTGACCTTGGTGCGGTCGCGGCTGAGCTGCTTGCGCAGCTCGGCCAGCACGGCCTGCTGGTGGTCCTCGCGCAGCATGTCGATGAAGTCGAGGATGATGATGCCGCCCAGGTTGCGCAGACGCAGCTGGCGGGCCATGGCCCCGGCGGCTTCCAGATTGGTCTTGAAGATCGTGTCGTCGAAATTGCGTGCACCGACGAAGCCGCCGGTGTTGACGTCGATCGTCGTCAGCGCCTCGGTCTGGTCGATGATCAGGTAGCCGCCGCTCTTGAGCTCGACGCGGCGCGCCAGCGCACGGGCGATCTCCTCCTCGACGTTGTAGAGGTCGAAGATCGGGCGCTCGCCCTTGTAGAGCTCCAGCTTGGCCGCTGAACCCGGCGTGTAGGCCTCGCCGAAGGCCTTCAGCGCATCGTGCTGCAGCTTGGAGTCGATGCGGATGACGTGGGTGGCGTCATTGGCCAGATCGCGCAGCACGCGCTGGGTCAGGTTCAGGTCCTGATGCAGCAGCGTGCCGGCGGGCTGGGCAGTGCCGCGCTGCTTGATCGTGGCCCAGGTCTTGCGCAGGTAGGCGATGTCGTCGCCGAGGTCCTCGTCGCTGGCATCCTCGGCATTGGTGCGCAGGATGAAGCCGCCGGTGGGGCTGCCGTCGGTGGTGGCCGTCAGGGCCTGCATGCGGGCGCGCAGCTGCTCGCGCTGCTCGTGCGAGCCGATCTTCTGGCTGATGCCGAGGTGGTTGTCCTGCGGCAGGAAGACCAGCATGCGGCCGGCCACCGAGATCTGCGTCGACAGGCGGGCGCCCTTGGTGCCGATCGGATCCTTGATGACCTGCACCATCAGCGTCTGGCCCTCGAAGACCTGGCGCTCGATGGGCACCGGCGCGTTGGTGTCGCCCCGGTGATGGTGGTGCGGACCGTGGCCGGTGTGCAGATCGGCCACGTGCAGGAAGGCCGCCCGCTCCAGGCCGATCTCGATGAAGGCGCTCTGCATGCCCGGCAGCACGCGGGCCACCTTGCCGAGGTAGACGTTGCCGACCAGCCCGCGCTCGAGCGTGCGCTCGATGTGCAGCTCCTGGACGGCGCCGTTCTCGATCAGCGCGACGCGGGTCTCCTGCGGAGACCAGTTGATCAGGATGTCGTGCATGCGGTGCTCGTCGCCCGGGTGCGGCCCGGGCGGGTCAGGGTGTCGGGATCGGATGCGGGCCGGTGGCCGGCGTGCGGCGCCGGCTCCGCAGGTGGCGCGGCAGGCTCAGACCGTCAGCCCGGCTTGTCTCAGCAGTCCGGCCGTTTCGAACAGGGGCAGGCCCATGATACCGGTGTAGCTGCCGTCGATCCGGGCGATGCGCCCGGCCAACGCGCCCTGGATGGCATAGGCACCCGCCTTGCCGAAGGGCTCGCCGCCGGCGATGTAGCGGGCGATCACGGCCGGCGCCAGCGTGTCCATCCAGACCCGTGAATCGCTCAGCGCGGCCGCCTGGCGCCGGCCCCAGCCGAGCGCCACCGCGGTGTGGACACGGTGGGCGCGGCCTGACAGACCGCCCAGCATCCGGGCAGCGTCCTCGCCATCGGCCGGCTTGCCCAGGATGCGCCGGCCCAGCGCGACGGTGGTGTCGGCGCACAGCACCGGCGCGGCCGGAAGACCTCGGCGCTTCAGGCGCCGCAGCGCGGCCTTCAGCTTGAGCGCGGTCACCCGCTGCACATAGTCGCGCGGGGCCTCGCCGGGCAGCACGTCCTCCAGCGCCTCGGCGTCCTCGTCCGCGTCGGGCAACAGCAGTTCGTGGCGCACGCCCAGCTGGTCGAGCAGCTGACGGCGACGCGGGCTCTGGGAGGCGAGGTAGATGAAGTCGGCGGCCATGGGCGGCGATGGTAACGGTGCGCAGGCCTTGCGCCAGCCGGGCCTGGTGGACATGCCGGACCAGCCGCCCCGACCCGGCCGCGTGACGCCGCGCGACCGCAGGCCGCACGGCGCGCACCTCACTCCCGATGGTAGGGATGGCCGACGCTGACGCTCCAGGCGCGGTAGAGCGCCTCGGCCAGCAGCACGCGCACGAAGGCATGCGGCAGCGTCAGGTCCGACAGCCGCCAGGTCTCGTCCGCCGTGGCCTTGAGGGCCGGATCCAGTCCGTCCGGGCCACCGACGAGGAAGACCACGTCACGGCCATCGTGCTGCCAGGCCTGCAGGCGCTCGGCGAGCGCGACCGTGGTGTGACGGGTGCCGCGCTCGTCGAGCACGACGCGGCGCGCGCCCTTGGGACAGGCCGCCTCCAGACGCTGGGCCTCGGCGGCCATCATCTGCGCGGCGGTCTTGCCGGTGGTGCGCGGCTCGGCCTTGACGGCCTTGAGCTCCAGCCGCAGATCCGGCGGAAAGCGCTTGGCGAAGTCCTCGTAGGCGGTCTCGGTCCAGGCCGGCTGGCGCTGGCCGACCGCGGCCAGACAGAGCTTCATCGGCCGGCGGCCACGGAGGGCATCCCGGTCGCCGCGGAGGGCACGCCACATGCCAGCCGGACGACCGCCAGCCGGACGACCGCCGACCACCGAGACCGCAGGCCCGCCGGCGGCCGCAGCCGCCCGCCCGTGTCACGACGGTCCACCCGGCGACGCCCACCGCACGGCAGCGGCCGCTGGCGCAGCAGCATGGCTCAGCCCGCCTTGGCGGACTTGCGGGCCGCGGCCTTCTTGGCCGGCGCCTTCTTGGCCGGCACTTTCGTGGCGGCCGGCTTGCCGGCGGCAGCGGCCTTGGGGGCTGCGGCCTTCGGAGCGGCCTTCGGGGCCACGGCCTTCGGCGCGACGACCGCCTTGGGCGCAGCGGCGACGCTGCGGCTGACGGCCTTCTTGGCGGCAACCGGCTTGGCCACGGGCTTGGCCAGGGGCTTGGCCAGGGGCTTGGTGGCCGTCTTGCGTGCCGGCGCGGCAGGCGCCGCGGCGGTCGCGGTGCGGCGGGCCGGGGCCTTGTCGACCGGTGCGGCGGCGGCCTTCGGTGCTGCCTTGGGGACCGGCTTGGCCGTGGTCTTCTTCGCCGGCTTGTTGACGACCAGCTTCTCGGTGGCCACCGGCATGGCGCCGCGCGCGGTCTTGCGGGCGACCTTCTTGGCCGCCGGTGCCTTCTTCGCGGCCGGGGCCGGAGCGGCCGCGGTCTTGCGGGCCGGCTTGCGCGCCGGAGCCGCCTTCTTCACCGGCTCGTCCACCGCCTCGACGGCGACCTTGGCCGCCCGGGCCTTCTTCGGCGCGGCCTTCTTCGCGGCGGCCGGCACCTCGTCGTCCGGGCCCTCGGAGGCCTTGACCAGACCCTTGCGGCGGGCGGGCGCCGTCTTCAGCTTGACCGCCTTCTCGCCCCAGATCTCCTCGAGGCGGTAGTAGTCGCGGATGCCCGGCTGCATGATGTGGACGACGGCCGAGCCGCAGTCGACGATGATCCACTCGCCGTTGTCCTGGCCCTCGGTGGCCAGGATCTCGCCGCCGGCGGACTTCACCGCGTCGCGCACGCTGGCCGCCAGCGCCTTGGTCTGGCGGTTGCTGGTGCCGGAGGCGACGATCACGCGCTCGAACAGCGGTGAGAGGTGCTCGGTGTCGAAGACCTGGATGTTCTGGGCCTTGACGTCTTCAAGGCCATCGACGATGGCCTGTTGGAGGGTGCGGATGTCCATTCAGCGGGTGCCTGGGCTGTCGTTGTCGGAAGGATCCCGGTACAAGCCGTGGCGGGCAATATAGCCTGCCACCGCAGGGCCGACCAGCGCATCGACCGCCTGGCCTGCGGCCAGACGGCGACGGATGTCGCGGGCGGCGATGTCCAGCCGCGGCAGCGGCAGCACATGCACTCGGGAGGGGTCATGGTGGCCCGGTCGCTCGGCCAGCGCAGCCGGCGCACAGGGCATCTTGCCCTCGCGCGCGGCCACGGCCAGCCTCACCAGTTCCAGCAGCTCGGGCCAGCGCTGCCAGGTGTCGATGCGGCCGTACTGGTCCTGGCCGATGATCAGGAAGAGCTCGACCGCGCGGCCCGCGGCAGCGGCCTCGGCGCGCAGTTCGAGCACGGTGTCGATGGTGTAGCTCGGGCCCTGGCGCTGCAGTTCGCGCGGGTCGATGCCTTCGGCGCCGGCGCCCGGCGCCTCGTCGAGCAGCGCCTGCAGCATGGCCAGGCGGTGCGCGGGCGCGGCCAGGCGCTGGCCGGCCTTCTGCCAGGGCTGGCCGGCGGGCAGCCAGCGCAGTTCGTCCAGCGCCAGCGCCTGCTGCGCCAGCCGGCCGAGCGCGCGGTGCGCCAGATGCGGCGGATCGAAGCTGCCGCCGAGCAGGCCGATGCGGCGCACGGCGCCGTCGGCGGACCGGAGATCCGCAGGCTGACTCACGTGCCCTCGTCGGCCCACGCGCGCGGGCGCAGGAAATCGGTGTAGAGGCGCGCCTCGGGCGTGCCCGCCTCGGGCTGCCAGTCGTAGCGCCAGGTGACGAGCGGCGGCATCGACATCAGGATGCTCTCGGTACGGCCGCCCGACTGCAGGCCGAACAGCGTGCCGCGGTCGAACACCAGGTTGAACTCGACATAGCGGCCGCGGCGGTAGGCCTGGAAGTCGCGCTCGCGCTCGCCGTAGGGCGTGTCGCGGCGGCGCTCGACGATCGGCAGATAGGCCGGCACGAAGGCATCGCCGACGGCGCGCAGCAGCGCGAAGCTGCGCTCGAAGCCGCCCTCTTCGGCCGGCAGGCAGAAGTCGTCGAAGAAGATGCCGCCGATGCCGCGCGGCTCGGCGCGGTGCTTGAGGAAGAAGTAGTCGTCGCACCAGCGCTTGAAGCGCGGATGCAGCTCGGCACCGGCGGCCGGCTCGAAGGGGGCCAGCGCGTCGCGGCAGGTCCGGTGGAAATGCACCGCGTCGGCCTCGACGCCGTAATAAGGCGTCAGGTCCATGCCGCCGCCGAACCACACCACCGGATCGCGTCCGGCCGGCAGCGCGGCGAACATGCGCACGTTCATGTGCACGGTGGGCACGTGCGGGTTGCGCGGGTGCAGCACCAGGCTGACGCCCATGGCCTCGAAGGGCGCGCCCGCCAGCTCGGGCCGGTGGGCGGTGGCGCTCGGCGGCATGGCCGCACCACGCACATGGCTGAAGTTGCAGCCGCCGCGCTCGAACAGGCCGCCCTGCTCGATCAGCCGCGTGCGGCCGTCGCCCTGCAGCCGCTCGCCGTCCGGACGCGTCCAGGCGTCGGTCAGGAAGGGCTGACCGTCGGCGGCTTCGAGCGCGGCGATGATGCGGTCCTGCAGACCGAGCAGATAGGAGCGGACGGGCTGGAAATCCATGGCGTGGACAGCGCGGTGGCGCGCACGGTGACAGGAAGGCCGGAAACGGCGACGGCCGCGCACACGGCGCGGCCGTCGGCCGGGCGGCCGTCACGGCCGGCCCGGCGGGCGTGGACGACGGGCCGATCAGCCCTTCTTCGGCGCCATCGCGCGATGGCCGATGTCGTTGCGGAACTGCGCGCCGTCGAACTGGATGCCGCGCAACACGTCATAGGCGGCCTGCGCCGCCAGCTTGGTCGAATCGCCGAGCGCCGTCACGCACAGCACGCGGCCGCCGGTCACGCGCACGCTGCCATCGGCCTCCTGCGCGGTGCCGGCATGGAAGACGACGGTGTCGGCCGTGCCGCGGGCATCCGCCGGCAGGCCGGTGATCACGTCACCCTTGCGCGGGTCCATCGGATAGCCGGCCGCGGCCATGACCACGCCCAGCGCCACGCGCCGGTCCCAGTCCAGCTCGACCTGGTCGAGCGTGCCGTCGGTGCCGTGCATCAGCACGTCGACCAGGTCGCTCTTCAGGCGCATCAGGATGGGCTGGGTCTCGGGGTCCCCCATGCGGGTGTTGAACTCCAGCGTCTTCGGCCGGCCCTGGCCGTCGATCATCAGGCCGGCGTACAGGAAACCGGTGAACGGGATGCCGTCCTTGGCCATGCCCTGCACGGTGGGCAGGATGATCTCGCGCATCGCGCGGGCGTGGACGTCGGGCGTGACCACCGGCGCCGGGCTGTAGGCGCCCATGCCGCCGGTGTTCGGGCCCTGGTCGCCGTCCTTCAGCCGCTTGTGGTCCTGGCTGGAGGCCAGGGCCAGCACGTGCTTGCCGTCGACCAGCACGATGAAGCTGGCTTCCTCGCCGGCGAGGAACTCCTCGATGACGACGCGGGCGCCGCCGGCGTTGTGCTGCACGCCGAGGGTGTTGTCGACCAGCATGAAGTCGACCGCCTCATGGGCTTCCTGCAGCGTCATCGCCACCACCACGCCCTTGCCCGCCGCCAGGCCGTCGGCCTTGATGACGATGGGCGCGCCCAGCTGGTCCACGTAGGCGTGGGCGGCGGCCGGGTCGGTGAAGGTGTCGTAGGCCGCGGTCGGGATGCCGTGGCGCTTCATGAAGTCCTTGGCGAAGGCCTTGGACGACTCCAGCTGCGCGGCGGCCTTGGTCGGGCCGAAGATGCGCAGACCGCGGGCACGGAAGATGTCGACCACGCCCTGCGACAGCGGGGCCTCGGGGCCGACCACCGTCAGGCCGACCTTCTCGGCCGCGGCGAAGTCCGCCAGCGCCGACGGGTCGGTGATCGGCACGTTCTTCAGGCGCGTGTCGCGGGCCGTGCCGCCGTTGCCCGGCGCCACGAAGACCTGCTGCACCTTGGGACTCGCGGCCAGCTTCCAGGCCAGGGCATGTTCGCGGCCGCCCGAGCCGATCACCAGGACCTTCATGCTGCGTCGATCTCCGCGTTGTGGAACACCGCCTGGGTGTCGTCGAGGTCTTCCAGCACGTCCAGCAGCTTCTGCATGCGCTGGGCGTCGTCACCGGTCAACGCGATGGCGTTGTCGGCACGCATCGTGACCTCGGCCATCTCGGGCTTCAGGCCCGCGGCGTCCAGCGCCTGCTGCACCGCCTCGAAGACGGCCGGCGCACACAGCACCTCGAAGGAGCCGTCTTCGTGGGTGACCACGTCGTCGGCGCCGGCCTCCAGGGCCACCTCCATCAACCGGTCCTCGCCGACGCCGGGGGCGTGGAAGAACTGGCCGACGTGCTTGAACTGGAAGGCCACCGAGCCTTCGGTGCCCAGGTTGCCGCCGTACTTGCTGAAGGCGTGACGCACCTCGGCCACCGTGCGCACCCGGTTGTCGGTCATGCAGTCGACGATGACCGCCGCGCCGCCGATGCCGTAGCCCTCGTAGCGGATTTCCTCGTAGGTCACGCCGTCGAGGTTGCCGGTGGCCTTGTCGACGTTGCGCTTGATGTTGTCGGCCGGCATGTTGGCCGCCTTGGCCTTGTCGATGGCCAGACGCAGGCGCGGGTTCATCGCGATGTCGCCACCGCCCTGGCGGGCGGAGACGATGATTTCGCGGGTCAGGCGCGTCCAGATCTTGCCGCGCTTCTCATCCTGGCGACCCTTGCGGTGCTGGATGTTGGCCCATTTGGAATGTCCGGCCATGGGGGTCCTCTCGTCGGCCGCGGGCGCAGGACGCGCCACGGCTTGCAGTGTTCAGCAAACCCGCGATTCTAGGCGGCCCGCGGCCGATCGCCGGCCGGCCCCCCCTCGGCTGCCGCCGGAGCCCCTGTCGCGGCCGCCTAAACTCCGCCCCATGGGCCTGCGGCCGCCCCGGGCGGCCGGCCCGCATCCGAAGGACGCCGCTGCCATGACCGACCCCATCTTGCTGGCCCGCCACGGCCAGACCGAATGCCATCTGCTGCCCGCGCTGGCCAACCGCCACGGGCTGATCACCGGGGCCACCGGCACCGGCAAGACCATCACGCTGCAGACGCTGGCCGAGGGCTTCTCGGCCATCGGCGTGCCGGTGTTCATGGCCGACGTCAAGGGCGACCTGACCGGCATCGCCCAGCCCGGACGCATCGGCGACAAGCTGGCCAAGGTGCTGGCCGAACGCGGCCTGGACGCGCCGCAGCCGCTGGCCTGCCCGGCCACGCTGTGGGATGTCTTCGGCGAGCAGGGCCACCCGGTGCGCGCCACCGTCAGCGACCTCGGCCCGCTGCTGCTGGCCCGCATGCTGGCGCTCAACGAGACCCAGGCCGGCGTGCTCAACCTGGTGTTCAAGATCGCCGACGACCAGGGCCTGCTGCTGCTGGACCTGAAGGACCTGAGCGCGATGCTGCAGCACGTGGGCGACAACGCCAGCGAGTTCACCACCGCCTACGGCAACGTCTCCAAGGCCTCGATCGGCGCCATCCAGCGTGGCCTGCTGCAGATCGAGCAGCAGGGCGGCGAGCGCTTCTTCGGCGAGCCCATGCTCGACATCGCCGACTTCATGCAGACGGTCGAGGGCCGCGGCGTGGTCAACATCCTGGCCGCCGACCAGCTGCTGGCCGCGCCGCGCCTGTACGCGACCTTCCTGCTGTGGCTGCTGTCGGAGCTGTTCGAGCAGCTGCCCGAGGTCGGCGACCTGGACAAGCCCAAGCTGGTGTTCTTCTTCGACGAGGCCCACCTGCTGTTCAAGGACGCACCGACGGCGCTGGTCGAGCGCATCGAGCTGGTGGTGCGCCTGGTGCGCTCGAAGGGCGTGGGCGTCTATTTCGTGACGCAGAACCCGATGGACGTGCCCGACACCGTGCTGGGCCAGCTCGGCAACCGGGTGCAGCACGCACTGCGCGCGTTCTCGCCGCGCGACCAGAAGGCGGTCAAGGCCGCGGCCGAGACGATGCGGCCCAACCCCGCCCTGCCCGACCTGCCGGCCGCCATCACCGAGCTGGGCGTCGGCGAGGCGCTGGTCAGCCTGCTCGACGAGAAGGGCCGCCCGGGCATCACGCAACGCGTCTACGTGCTGCCGCCGGGCAGCCAGATCGGCCCGATCACGGCCGAACAGCGCCAGGCCCTGCTGCAGGGCTCGCTGGTGGCCGGCGTCTACGAGCAGGCGGTGGACCGCGAATCGGCCTACGAGATCCTGCGCGGCCGCGCCGGACAGGCGCTGGAGCGCGGCACGGCGGGTGGTACGGGCCAGCCGGCGCGCGAGGGTACCCGCGAGGCGGGCACGGCCGCGGCCGAGGCCGAGGCCGACGGGGCGGGCAGCACGCTGATGGATGGCGTCAAGGACGTGCTGTTCGGCTCGACCGGCCCGCGTGGCGGCCGTCGCCCGGGCCTGGTCGAGACGGCGGCCGGCTCGGCCATGCGCTCGATCGGCTCGGCCGTGGGCCGCGAGATCATCCGCGGCGTGCTCGGCTCGATCCTGGGTGGCGGCGGCAGCCGCCGTCGCTGAGCCACACCGAGCGGCGCCGGGCCACGCCGATCGACACCGCGCCGACACCGCGCGGCGCCGGACGCCGGCGAACGGCCTGCGCCCCCCCGGCGCCCCCCGGCGCGCCGGCCGCCGCCCCCGCGCCAGGGGCGCGGACCGCCGCCTCAGCGCACCGTGTAGCCGCGCCCCTCCAGGCACGCTGCGCGGGCGCGCAGATAGTCGTCGACGGCGCGGGTGTCCGCCTCGGCCTGGGCCGCCGACAGGGCCGGGCGCCCGACACCGGCCGCCACCGGATCATGGCCGCTGCGGCCGACCGCCCAGCCATGGCAGGCGTACTCGTCATCGGCCTGCTGCTGCGCGCTCTGGCCCTGACCCGGATAGACGTACTGGCGCGGGGGCCTGGCCGCCGCGGCAGGCCAGGCCGGCGTGCCGTCATCGTCGGGCGCGCTGACCGGCGCCACGACCTCGTAGCCCTCGGGCACCGCCCGGTAGTGCACGCCATCCAGCAGGAAATAGGTCACCCCGCCGATCACCACCACGCTGCGCCAGTCGGGCAGTGCATCGATGCGCAGGCCCACCGGCGGCCGGATGTGCACATGGCCCCCGTGCGGGGCCGGACGCCACCAGCCGCCGTTCCAGAACGCCAGGCGTTCGCCCTGCCAGGGGATGTGGCGCGCCTGCGGCGGCAGCCAGCGCCGCTCGCCCCAGCGCAGGTCGACCGGCGGCCCCACCCGCCAGAGCGGTGCCGGCGAGACGACCACCGGCGCGGGCGGCCAGGCGCGGCCGCGGTCTTCAGGGCGCCCATCGCGACGATCATCGCGACGATCATCGCGGCGTTCTTCCCGACGGTCATCCCGGCGAGCGTCGCGGCGATCATCCCGCCGCTCGTCACCTCGGCCGTCAGCTCGCCCGTCATCGCCGCGCCCGTGGCGCCCGCGGTCGCGCACCACGTCGCGCAGCAGCCCCTCGGCCGGCGGACGGACCGCGCCGATCGCCGGGCCGGCCGTCGGGCCGACCGCCGCCGCAGGCGCGCCACGGCGCAGCAGCGGATCGCGACCACGGGCCTCCGGGCCGTCCTCGGCGTGGGCCGGCGACAGCCCGCCCGCCGACAGGCCCGCCAGCAGCGCGACGGCCGCCAGCAGGCCCGGAACCGGATGCCCGGTGCGCCGGGCGTGGCGCCCGCCGCCAGCACCGCCAGCACCGCCAGCACCGCCAGCACCGCCAGCACCACCAGCGTGGCCGGGTTGGCCGGGTTGGCCGGGTTGGCCGGGTTGGCCGGGTTGGCCGGGTTGGCCGGGTTGGCCGGGAGCGTGCGGCATCAGGGCTCGCGCCGGAACGATGGCTCGGGCATGGGAGGGGTTCATCTGCGGATCATCCTGTCTGGCGGGCCGCGACGCGGCCCGGTTCACGCCCTGCGCGGCGGACGCCGGCACGCGGTCGGCATCGCGGGGCCCACGCGGCCCACCGGTCGGCGCCGGCATCAGCGCACCGTGTAGTGGCGGCCTTCCATGCAGGCCGTCATCGCGCGCCGGAAGTCCTCGCTGGCGCCCCCGGCGCGTGCACGGTCGAGCGCCTGCTCGCCGGCGATCAGGGCGGCCTGCTCGGCCCGCTCGGCCGCCCGCTCCCGGGAGCGGGCGTCGGCCTGCTGCTGCGCGTCGCGCTGGGCCGCACCCAGCGTGGCGCCCAGCAGCGCACCGAGGATCACCGGCGCCGGGCCGCTGCGCGGCCCCGAGACCACCGCCCCGGCCATCGCCCCGACGACCGCGCCGGCGACCACCGGTGCGCCATCGGCCTCGCGGCCCCGTCCGCCCTCGGCCGGTGGACGGACGGTCGCGGTGGGCAGCGTGGTCGGCGTCATGCCCGGCTCCTCGCCGGTGGCCTGCACGGCCCAGCGGTAGCACTCGTAGCGGTCACGGTCCTGGCGCGCGGCGTCCTGGCCCTGGCGCGGATAGAAGTACAGCGCCCGTGTGGCGGCGGCGGCCGGTGGCGGGGCCGGCCGCACCGGCACGGCGACCGGTGCCGGCCGCACGGCCGGCGCGCGGGCCACCGGGGTTGGCGTGACGACGCAGGCGGTCAGCAGCAGTGGCAGGCCGAGCGTGAGCCACCGGGCCGGACGGGCCGAGCGGGCCAACCGGGCCGAGAGGACCGAGCAGGCCGGACGGGCCGCCCTGCGGGGCGGCGCGGAAGACAGGAACATCATGGCGCTTCAACGCCGGGCCCGAACGGCCGTTGACCGGCGGGCCGGCGCGCAACCGCCGCGCGGCGGGCGCCTCATCCTGGCTTCACCTGCGCCGGACGGCTGTAGGCGGAGGCGGAGGCCGGAAAGGCGTCCGGGCCGACCTGGGTGCCGACCCGGAGCAGACCCGGATGCAGACCGGGATGCCGACCTGGAGGCCGTCCATCCAGTCGCCCCTCGGCGTGACCACCGCGCACGCAGCGCCGCACGGCGGCCGCGACCCGGATCCTGCCGTCAGGACCGCGCCGACCCTCGCGCACGCAGCGCGGCGACGCCCTCGACGACGGCCAGCACCAGCAGGCCGGTGGCCAGACCGGTGCCCAGATCGGCCAGGGCCTGGCGCAGCCAGGCCGGGGGTGCGCCCGCCGCCTCCAGCCAGGGCTGCAGCGCGTGGTGCAGCGGCACCAGCCCGTGCAGCACGATGCTGCCACCGACGAGGAACATCGCCACCGTGCCGGCCACGGCCAGCAGACGCATCAGGCGCGGAGCCGCCTGCAGCAGCGCTCGCCCCAGCCCGCGCCCGGCCGCCGACGCGCCGGGCCGCCCCAGCAGCCAGGCGCCGAGGTCGTCGAGCTTGACGATGCCGGCCACCAGCCCGTAGACGCCCACCGTCATCAGCGCACCGACGCCGGCCAGCACCGCCAGCTGCTGGCCCAGCGGCAGCGCCGACACCGTGCCCAGCGTGATGACGATGATCTCGGCCGACAGGACGAAGTCGGTGCGCACCGCGCCGCGGACCTTCTCGCGCTCGATCTGCGCGATCGCGGCGGGCGCCGTGGCCACGGTCGCGCCCGGCGCCGGAGTCCCGTGTGCCCGGTGTGCCCCTTGCGGATCGTGCGGACCGTGCCACCGCTGGAGCAGCCGATGAGCGAGCTTTTCAGCCCCTTCGAAACAGAGGTAGGCCCCACCCAGCATCAGCAGCGGCTGCACCGCCCACGGCGCGAGCTGGCTGATCAGCAGCGCCAGCGGAATCAGGATGGCCTTGTTCACCAGCGAGCCGCGGGCCACGGCCCAGACCACCGGCAGCTCACGCTCGGCCCGCACGCCGCTCACCTGCTGGGCATTGAGCGCCAGATCGTCGCCCAGCACGCCCGCGGTCTTGCGCGCGGCCACCTGCGTCATCGACGCGACATCGTCGAGCACGGAAGCGATGTCATCGAGCAGGGCGAGCAGCGTGGTGGCCATGGGGGACGCAGGACGGATGGACAGACAGGTGAGCGGACAAGGCCGGCAGGCAGATCCGGAAGGCCCCGGCAAGGACATCCGGCACGGAGATTCCGACAAGGCCATTTTCGTGGCGGCCGCGCGACGCCGCGAACCCGGTTTCATCAAACCAGAGGTGTCACCCGCCCGGAACCCCCTGCCGACGCTCCAGAATGACCAGGTCCGGTGCCGTCGGCGCCGGCGATCCACTCATTCCGGGAGTCTGCACATGAAGAAGCTGTTCGTCCTTCCCCTGCTGGTCCTCGCCGTCTCCGGCGCGCACGCGGCCCAGAACAATGTCGGCTGCGGCCTGGGCTCGATGGTCTGGGCTGGCCAGTCCGGCCTCGGCCCGCAGGTGCTGGCGGCCACGACCAACGGCACCTCCGGCAACCAGACCTTCGGCATCACCTTCGGCACGCTGGGCTGCGCCAAGGACGGCGTGGTGACCTCGACCCAGAAGCTGTCGGTCTACATCGACAGCAACCGCATGGCGCTGGCCCGTGACACGGCCGCCGGCCAGGGCGAGAGCCTGGAAGGCCTGATGGCCGTCATGCAGGTGCGCGGTGAAGACCGTGCCCCGCTGGCCTCGCTGATGCGTCAGCAGTTCGGCCGCGTGTTCGCCGACGAAGCCGTGGTCGCCAACCTGAAGGGCGTGCTGGCGTCCGACGCCCGCTTCACCGGCTACGCCGCGCAGATCTGAAGCCCTGCGCCTGAGCGCCCGCCGAGCCCCCGTCCGGACCACGCCCTGAGCCCGCTGTCGTTCATGCCGTGGCACCGACCGCTCCGCCGCATCGTGGCTGGAGCCGGCTCGGCGGCCCCCTCCGGCTCGCCGGCCGGAGGGGGCCGCACCGCCGCGCGGTCGGGAGATGACGTCGACCGGGCGCCGGATCGGGCCACCGGCCTCGCCGGGTCGTCCGCACGCACCGGGCGTCCCCGGCGCCTGATCCCCGGGCTGGCCGCCCTGCTCTGCGGCCTGGCCGGCATGGCGGCCGTCGCCCAGCCTGCTGCGCCCGCCCCCACGCTGGTCGAGCTGCAGCAGCGGGCCCGCACGCTCGGCGTGCACACCCAGCGCCGCTGGCTGGACCTGCTGCACGTGCAGCCGCTGGCCGGCATCGGTCCGGCGCGCAGCCTGGCCGACGATCCGGGCTTCTTCCTCGCCCCCGGCGGTGCGCGGGACCCGGAGGCCGAACTGCAGGCCACGCTGGCCGCCTTCTTCGATCCGACCGAGCGGCACGCCGCCGGCCAGACCGCGCAATGCCGCTTCCCGGCACGCAAGGCCTTCCTGCTGGACGTCCTCGGGCTGACGGCGGACGCGCTGCCCGCCCAGCCCTGCCCGCGCTACGACGACTGGCGCGCCGGCATCCGCGCCGAGCGGCTGACCCTCGTCTATGCGGCGGCCTACATCAACAGCCCGGCCTCGATGTTCGGCCACACGCTGCTGCGGCTCGATCCACCGGAAGAGCCGGCGCAGTCGCCGCTGCTGTCCTACAGCATCAGCTACGCGGTCTCGGACGCGGCCGACACGGCCGATCCGCTGTTCGAGCTCAAGGGCCTGTTCGGCCTCTATCCCGGCGCCTTCACCAACGCGCCCTACTACCTGCGGGTGCGCGCCTACACCCACATGGAGGACCGCGACATCTGGGAGTACGCGCTGGACCTGAGCCCGGTCGAGCGCGAACGCCTGCTGGCCCACACCTGGGAACTCGGCTTCACCCGCTTCGACTACTGGTTCTTCGACGAGAACTGCGCCTATCACCTGCTGTCGCTGCTGGACGTGGCGCGCCCCGGTCTGGCGCTGACCGACCGCTTCCGTCTGGCGGCCATTCCCAGCGACACGGTCAAGGCCGTGGCCAGCGTGCCGGGCCTGGTGCGCCAGCGCATCTACCGCCCCTCGGCCGGCAGCCAGCTGGCGGCGCGGGCGGCCCAGGTCGATGCGTCGGCCCTGAGCCTGGCCGGCGCGCTGGCCGAGCGGCCGCTGCCGGAGCGCGGGCCGATCGCCAGGCCCGCAAGGCCGATGTCGACCGGCCCGCAGAGCGCCACGGCGGCAGGTGCAGCGCCTGGCGCACCCACCGCCACATCTGCGGCCACACCGGCCGACGACCCGCTCGCCGCCCGGCTGGCCGCGCTGGCGCCGCCGCAGCGCGCCCAGGTGCTGGATCTGGCCGAGCGCCAGGTCAGCCTGCTGGCCGCACGCGGCCGCTGGTCGAGCGAGGAGGCCCAGGCCCGGCGCATGGCCCTGCTGCTGCAGCGCGCGGCCCTGCCCCTGCTGCCCGAGATCGCGGTGCCACCGGCCGACAACGCGCCCGAGCGCGGCCACGGCACGGCCCGCATCGAGGCCCTGGCCACCCGCCACGACGGCCGCGGCGCGCTGCTGCTGCAGCTGCACCCGGCCTACCACGAGCTGCTGGACCCCGAACCCGGCTTCGCGCCCGGCGCCCAGATCCGCTTCTTCGACACCCGGCTGCGGGCCGACGACCGCGGCCTGCACCTGGATGCGCTGCGACCGGTCGACATCCTGTCGGTCGCGCCGCCGCCGGTGCTGGGGCCGGCGCTGGCCTGGAAGGTCAACGCCGGCTGGCAGCGCGCACCCGGCACGACGCCGGCGCAGGCCGGGCTCGATGCGGTGCTCAATGGCGGGCCGGGCCTCAGCCGCGTGCCCTGGTCCGGCGGGGGCCACGGCACGCCGCTGGTCTACGCGCTGATGGACAACCAGCTGCAGCGGGTGGCCGGCGATCCTGCCGACGCCCCGCGCTGGCGGCTGGGCAGCGGCGTGCATCTGGGGCTGGTGACGCCGCTGGGCGCCCACTGGCGCGCCCATCTGCAGTGGCGTGCCCGCGCCTACCTGGGCGATGCGCCGCAGGAGCGTGAGTGGAACCTGCGCCTGCGCCGCACACTCGGCCACGACACCGCCGGCCTGCTCGAATGCGGTGCCAGCCGCCGCGGCACCGGACGCGCGCCGACGCGCTGCGCGCTGGGGCTGCAGCACCACTGGTGAGCCCGCGCAGGGCCGCTGGCTAGAATCCCGACCATCGCCTGCCCCGCAAGGGTCCGCGGGCCCGCCCTGTCCTGGCCAAGCCGGGCCGGGCCGCCGCAGCGGTGCGCCACGCCCGCCGCAAGCGCCACGCGCCGCAGCCCGCCGCCGCCATCGTGCCCGGCGGCGCACCACACCCCTCTCGAACCCTCACGACGAGCTCCATGTCCGCCACGTCCTCCGCGCCGTCCGACGGCGCCGCCAAGCCGGTCCACAACTTCCTGCGCGCCATCATCGAGCGCGAGCTGGCCGAGGGCGTCTACGGCCAGCGTCAGTGGGGCGGCTCACCCGGCGATGCCGCCCATCACGCCGCCGGTGCGGCCGATCCGGCCCCGGTGCGCCTGCGCTTCCCGCCCGAGCCCAACGGCTATCTGCACGTCGGCCATGCCAAGAGCATCTGCCTGAACTTCGGTCTGGCACGTGACTTCGGCGGCGTCTGCCATCTGCGCTTCGACGACACCAACCCCGAAAAAGAGGAGCAGGAGTACGTCGACGCCATCGTCGAGATGGTGCGCTGGCTGGGCTGGGACTGGACCGCGCAGGTCGCCGGTCAGGCCGTCGAGCACAAGTACTACGCGTCGAACTACTTCGACGTCATGTACCGCGCCGCCGAGCACCTGATCGAGCGCGGCCTGGCCTACGTCGACGAACAGACGCCCGAGCAGATGCGTGCCAACCGCGGCGACTTCACCACGCCCGGCACCGACAGCCCCTTCCGCGGCCGCACGCCGGCCGAGAACCTGGCGCGCTTCCGCGAGATGCGCGACGGCGTGCATGCCGACGGCGCGATGGTGCTGCGCGCGAAGATCGACATGGCCGCGCCCAACATCAACCTGCGCGATCCGGCCATCTACCGCATCCGCCGCGCCCACCACCACAACACCGGTGACCGCTGGTGCATCTACCCGATGTACACCTTCGCGCACCCGATCGAGGACGCGCTGGAGAACATCACGCACTCGATCTGCACGCTGGAGTTCGAGGACCAGCGCCCGTTCTACGACTGGCTGCTGGCCCGCCTGGGCGAAGGCGGCCTGATCAACACCCCGCCGCCCAAGCAGCACGAGTTCGGCCGCCTGAACCTCAGCTACGTCGTGACCAGCAAGCGCAAGCTCAAGGCGCTGGTCGACGAGGGCATCGTCAGCGGCTGGGATGACCCGCGCATGCCGACGCTGGCCGGCATGCGCCGGCGCGGCTATCCGGCCGCCGCCGTGCGCAAGTTCGCCGAGGACACCGGCGCCAGCAAGACCAACGCCTGGATCGAGTACAGCGTGCTCGAAGGCTGCGTGCGCGCCGAGCTCGACGGCTCGGCCGCCCGCGCGATGGCCGTCATCCACCCGGTCAGGCTGAAGCTGACGAACTGGGCCGAGCTGTTCGGCGCCGACCATCTGGAGCCCTGCGAGGCGCCGGCCCATCCGCACCACCCCGAGCTCGGCACGCGGCGCTTCAGCCTCGGCCCCGAGGTCTGGGTCGAGGCCGACGACTACGCCGACGTGCCGCCCAAGGGCTTCTTCCGCCTGTTCCCGGGCAACAAGGTGCGCCTGAAGTACGGCATGGTCATCGAGTGCACCGGCGCCGAGAAGGACGCCGACGGCCGGGTCACCGCCGTGCTGGCCACCGTCGTGCCCGACACCAAGAGCGGCACGCCGGGCGCCGACGCGGTCAAGGTCAAGGGCGTGATCACCTGGGTCGGCGTGCACGACGGCCAGCCGGCCGAACTGCGTCTGTTCGACCGCCTGTTCACCGAAGCCCAGCCCGACGCGGGCGACCGCGACTTCCGCGACGTGCTCAACCCGCTGAGCCGGCAGATCGTCACCGGCTATGTCGAGCCGTCGGTGATGCAGGCCGCGGCGGACGTGCGCTTCCAGTTCGAGCGCCACGGCTACTTCGTCACCGACCGCCTGGACCACCGGGCCGGTCAGCCGGTGATCAACCGCGTCTGCGGGCTGAAGGACAGCTTCGGCGGCAAGTGAGGCCGCGGCCGGGGCGCCCGCCGGGGCTGTGAGGCCCCCGGCCCGCCGCGGCCTCAGCCCCGGCGGGTGCGCCGGACGCGGGCGCCGACCACGCCGAGGCCGGCCAGCATCATCGCCACGGTCGCCGGCTCGGGCACCACACCGGCGGCGCCGGCCGTGGGCACATAGGTGTCGGGCTTGTAGATCCAGACGCCCGCGTCGCCGGTGGCGTCGTCGTACTCGTCGAGGGCGACGAACACGCCGAGCGACTCGACATAGGTCCACTTGCCCAGCACGCCGTAGCGGAAGCTGCCCTCGGGCTCGCTGCCCGCGCTCAGCAGCGATTCCAGCGTCCAGGTCGTCGCCAGGCTGCCGTCGGCGTTGTAGGTGGCCTTGGTGCGGTAGACCTGACCGCCATCGCCGCCCCACAGGTACAGGTAGCCGTCGGCGCTGTTCCATTCGACGGCGTAGTTCTCGTCGATGTCGAAGGCCGCACCGGTGCCGGCCAGCACCAGGCTGATGCCCACGTCGGCGTTGCCGCTGCCCGACTGCGTCAGGTCCCAGACGTTGAGGTCATAGGTGGTCGACGGGTGGGTGGTCGTGTGGACGTACAGGCTGTGGGTGTCGTCGATCGTGCCCGAGGCCTGCAGGCTGGGCACGTTGCTGGAGACGCCGATCAGCTCGAAGGTGTCGCCTTCGCCGGCCGCCAGATTGCCGACCGTGTAGCGGTAGAGCGAGGGCCAGCCCCCGCCGCTGTAGGCCGTCAGGTAGACCACGTCGTGGCCGTTTTCCTCGCGGTAGGCCGTCGTGTTGTTGATGAAGGAGATGCTGGCCGGAGCCGTGCCGATCCAGGTCACGCTGGAGACCCGGTTGGTCCACATCTGGCCGCCGGTGGTCGTGCTGTCCCAGCCCGAGCCGGTGGTGCCGCCGACCTGGGTCGCGCTGGCCTTGGACGGGTCGTACAGCCAGGGACCGGCCGTCACGAGGGCGCCGCTGGCATCCCGCGTGGTGAAGCCCTGGGCATCGTTGAACGCCACGCCGCCGAAGGTGATGAAGCGGTCGTTCAGCGGCAGGTAGAGGTTGCCCTCGTAGGTGTGCGAGGACTGTGGCGCCGCGTTGTCGGCCACCAGGTAGGTGCGGTTGTCGGCATCGGCCGAGTCGGGGGCGTTGATCACCGCGCTCGGCAAGGAGCCCAGCGACCAGTTGCCGCTGCTGCCGCTCCACAGATACATCTCGTTGCCGGAGTGGCTGGAGTGGCCGCCGCCCCACAGCATCAGGTTGCCGCGCAGCGAATCCCAGGCCACCGAACTCCAGGCATGGACCACGTTCTCCGGCGCGTAGATCAGGTTCGTCGGCAGCAAGGACGGATCGGTGACGAAGGACGAGGACAGCGCGCCCGCGTTGACCTGGGTCCAGCTGCCGGCGGCCGTCGCGTCGACCAGCGACTGCAGGTAGCTGCTCTGCGCCGACGCAGCGCCCGCACACGCCAGAAGCGCGGCAGCCGCCACGACGGAACGGGCGGCCGGGAAGCGGAAGGGACGGTAGGGGCGCATGCTGGAGTCTCCTGGTGCGGCGTGGGTCTCGTCGGCCGTCCGCTGCCGGGCGGCCGGTTTTGACCGAGTATGGCGATGAACCCCCCTGCCCCGCAGGGTCCACCCCCCTCAAGCGAGGGGTAAGCAGATGTGAGCTTTTGCAAGCTCCAGTGACGTTCTGAGCTGCCGCGGATCGGCGATGGTGCGCACCTGCTCGTACAGCGCCTGCGCCTGCGGATGGCGCCGGCGCAGGTAATGCAGCCACTGCTTGACGCGCCCGGCCTGATGGCGCGGCGCGACACGGGTGGCCACCACGTCGGCATAGTGCAGCAGCAGGCCGAGCACCGTCGGCCAGTCGACGGTGCAGCCGGGCCCATCGGCCGCCACCGCGTCATGGGCCCGCAAGGCCAGCGCGAGGCCGGGATCGGCCACCATGCCGCGGCCCAGCATCAGCGCGTCGCAAGCGCTCTCGGCACGGCAGCGCAGCGCGTCTTCCACGGTCCAGATCTCGCCATTGGCCACCACCGGCACGGTGGCGGGCAGCGCCTGGCGGATGCGTCCGATCGCGTCCCACCAGGCCGGCGGCCGATAACCCTGGACCTTGGTGCGGCCGTGGACCACCAGCTCCTGCGCACCACCGGCCACCAGCGCCTGCGCGCAATCGATGGCCAGCGCGTCGTCGAGATTGCCCAGCCGCATCTTGGCCGACACCGGCACGCCGGCCGGCACCGCGTCGCGCACCGCCTGCACGATGCGCTGCAGCAGCTCGGGCTCGTCGAGCAGGATGGCCCCGCCCCGATGCCGGTTGACGATCTTGGCCGGACAACCGAAGTTCAGATCCACGCCCTCAGCGCCGAGCTCGGCCAGGCGCGCGGCGTTGTCGGCCAGGCAGACCGGATCACTGCCCAGCAGCTGTGGCCGCACCGGCACGCCGGCCGCCGTGCGCGAGCCCTGCGCAAGCTCGGGCACGATGCGCAGGAACACCCGTGGCGGCAGCAGCTGGTCGGTGATGCGGATGAACTCGCTGACGCAGCGACTGAGGCCACCGGCACGGGTCAGCGCGTCGCGCAGATCGTGGTCGAGAAGGCCCTCCATCGGGGCCAGCAGGATGGGCGTCAGGGACATGGCCGCGTTCATCCGTGCACGCCGGGGCGCACAATCGTGGCATGACTTCCACGACGATTCCACCGCTGCACCAGGTGCTGGCCGAGACCCGGGCCTGGGTCGACGAGGCCGTGATCGGGCTGAACCTGTGCCCGTTCGCCAAGGCCGTGCAGGTCAAGGGTCAGGTGCGCTACGTGGCCAGCCCGGCCGACACCGCCGAGGCGCTGCGCGCGCAGCTGGCCGACGAACTGCGCCTGCTGGCGGCCACGCCGGCCGAGCAGGTCGAGACCACGGTGCTGGTCCATCCTCATGTGCTGCAGGACTTCCTCGATTACAACGATTTCCTCGACGTGGCCGATGCCCTGCTCGAGGAACTGGAACTCGATGGCGAGCTGCAGGTGGCCAGCTTCCATCCGGACTATGCCTTCGCCGGCGAGGACCCGGACGGCCCCGGCCCGCGCACCAACCGCTCGCCCTACCCGACGCTGCACCTGATCCGCGAGGCCAGCATCGACCGCGCGGTGGCCGCGTTCCCGGATGCCGACGCGATCTGGCGCATCAACCAGCGCACGATGGAACAGCTCGGCGATGGTGGCTGGCAGGCCCTGCGCGCACGCTGCGAGGCCGCCGGCCGGCAGGCCGCGATGGGCACCGCGGTCACCGATGGCGCCGGGGTACCCGGCAGCGCCAGCGCGCAGGCCAGCGGCCAGAACCGGGCAGACTGAGCTGAGCTGAGCCGATCGAGCCGCGCCGGCCGGAGCCCCGCCCTCTGCGGTGGGGCCGGCCGTGCCGGACGGCGGTGCGGCAAGCCCGGTGTGCCGGGCCCGCGCGCGGCGCTCAGCGCTGGTTCTCGGGCAGCTCGATCTTGACCTCGAGCACCTCCAGATTGTCCTGGCGCTCGAGCTGGACCTTGATGTCCTCGGGTGCGATCTGCACGTACTTCGCGATGACCGCCATCAGCTCCCGCTGCAGTTGCGGCAGGTAGTCGGCGCGCGGCGCGTTGCGGCCCGAGCGCTCATGGGCCAGGATGATCTGCAGCCGCTCCTTGGCGACGCTGGCGGACTGCTTCTTCTCGCCCAACAGGAAGGACAGGAAGGACATGGCCGATCACCTCCCACCGAAGATGCGCTTGAAGAAGCCCGGCTTCTCGGCATCGATGAAACGCAAGGGCTTGTCCGTGCCCATGAAACGGTCGATCACGTCCTTGTAGGCCTCGCTGACGTCGCTGCCCTTCATGTGGATCGCCGGCAGGCCCTGGTTGCTGGCCTCCAGCACCGTCTCGCTTTCCGGAACCACGCCGATCAGCGGAATGCGCAGGATCTCCTGGATGTCGTCGAGCGACAGCATCTGGCCACCGACCACGCGCGACGGGTTGTAGCGGGTGATCAGCAGGTGTTCCTTGATCGGCTCGCCGCCGTCCATGGCCCGCTTGGTCTTGCTGGCCAGGATGCCGAGGATGCGGTCCGAATCGCGCACCGAGGACACCTCGGGATTGGTGACCACCAGCGCCTCGTCGGCGAAATGCATGGCCATCAACGCACCGGTCTCGATGCCGGCCGGCGAGTCGCAGATGATGTACTCGAAGCCCATCTCGCCCAGGTCCTTGAGGACCTTCTCGACGCCGTCCTGGGTCAGCGCTTCCTTGTCACGCGTCTGGCTGGCGGCCAGCACGTACAGGTTCTCGCACTGCTTGTCCTTGATCAGCGCCTGGTTGAGGTTGGCCTCGCCGTGGATCACGTTGATCAGGTCGTAGACCACGCGGCGCTCGCAGCCCATGATCAGGTCGAGATTGCGCAGGCCGACGTCGAAATCGATGACGCAGGTCTTGTGACCCCGCAGCGCGAGGCCGGTCGAGAAGCTGGCGCTGGTGGTGGTCTTGCCGACGCCGCCCTTGCCGGAGGTGACGACGATGATCTTGGCCATCTGGTGATTTTCCTGGTGGATGCGCCGTGCGTCACGCGGAGGCGACGCCTGCGGGCTGCGGGGTGGGTACGACGGATGCGGTCAGTGTCGGGACGGCGGAAGCAGCGCGCGATGGACGGACGCTGGCTGACGGGCTCATTGGCCGACGGGTTCGATGATCAGGCGCTCGCCGTCCAGGCGCACGCAGGCGGGCTTGCTCCGCACGTTGTCGGGTAGCTCGGTCTCGGTGGTGCGGTAGATGCCGGCCACCGAGATCAGCTGCGGTTCGAGACAGGTCGACCAGATGCGGGCCGAGGTGTCGCCGCGGGCGCCGGCGATCGCGCGGCCGCGCAGCGGCGCGTAGACGTGGACGTTGCCGTCGGCGATGACCTCGGCACCGAAGCTGACGACGGCCGTGACGATCAGGTCGCCGCCACGGGCATAGACGCGCTGACCGGAGCGCAGCGGCTTGTCGACGACCAGCGGGGGAACCGGCGTGGGCACCTCGCGCGGCACCTCGACCTCGCGCACCACCTCGACCTCGCGGATGATCTCGCGGACCAGGGCCGGTGTGTCGGTCCGGGCCGCGGCGGGCGCGGCATCCATCGCCTCGGGCAGGCCGGCCCGACGGGCCTCGCGGGTCTGGGCCGCGCTGCCACCCTGCACGCCGACGGGCAGCATGCCGATGCGCCGCAGCAGCGGCAGCAAGGCGGCGAAATCAGGGCACGGCACCCCGTCCCGCAGCGGGCCGAGGTCGATGACCACCGCATCGCCATCGAACAGGCCCGGCGAATCACCGAAGCGTTCGGCCAGCGCACGGGCCAGTGCGGCGGTGTCGGCCGTCTGCAGGCGCAGCACCGTCAACGTCCAGGCGGTGCTCTTGAGATCGAAGGCGGCGGTGGTGGTGGCCAAGGGAATCCGGACAGCGCGGGCGACCGGGGGACAACACCACCGGCCACGTCGAAGATGAGCGGCACAGTGTGGACGATGTGTGCCGCGACTGGTGTGCGAGTGTATCCGCCCGCACACGGTCCCCTTGCCTTGGGGATGGCGCTCGGCCCGGAAATGTTGCGGCGCCCCGACGAACCGGAGGCGCCGACGGTCACTCAGGCCGTGGCGGCCGCCTTGCGCGGGCTCTTGCGGGCCGCCTTGCGTGCGGGCACGGCGACGGCCTCGACAGCCGCCACCGGCGCCGCGCCGGCCCCCTTGCCGGCCGCACGGGAACCGGCGGTGCCACCGACCTTGCGCGCGGCGCGGGCGGACGCGCCCTTCTTCGCCGGCGTGGCCGTCGGCGCGGCGACGGCTTCGGCCGGCGGTGCGGCGACGCGGGAGGCCTTGCGCGCCGCAGACGCGGGCGCGGCCGCGGCCTTGACCGCCCGCTTGCGGGTGGCGGTCGGTGCCGGCGACTGCGCGGCACGGGCCATCGCGTCGGCCAGCATGGCCTTCATCAGCTTGGCCGCCTTGCGCTTGGCCTTGGTGGCCTCGACCGCGTAGACCTCCTCGGCCTCCTGGCGGATCTGGATCGCGCGGTCGAGCGCCGCCTGGTAGCGCTCGACGGTGTAGGTGTTCTCGTTGCCGATGTAGACGGTGCGGCAGCGCGGCGACATGCCGTAGCGCGGCACCAGGACCGACAGGTTGGCCGTGCGCAGCTTGGCGCCCTTGCGCTGGCGCACGATCGGCCCGGAGATGCCCGAGGGCAGGCCCGAGGTCTTGTTGGCGCTGGGGCGCCCCTGGAGCGTCACGGGAGCCGGCATCTCGTTGATGCGCCGGAGCAGTTCCTTGGTCGCCCGCACCAGCGCAGCGGCGGCGCCGCTGCCGTCGGGCGTGTGGTCGGAGAACATCTTGGTGCCGTGGTAACGCACCTGCCAGCCATGGGTCGATCGGGTGTCGATGCGCTGGATGCCCTGAGGCACGGTGAACTGCTCACCGCTGAAGATGACGACTTGACGGGTTTTCATCGCTGCTCCGGTTGCGGGGCGGCGCCCCTGAGGAGATCCGGGGTGAGTGCCCGCCGACAGCTGGCGGGCGACCCGGGCCTGCGCGAAGACAGCCGACAACACGCGCAGGCGCAGCCGTCGCACGTGGTTCCGCGCAGGATCAAGTTTATGCAAACCACGTGCCGGATGCACAACCGTGGAAACGCGCATCCCCTAAATCCGTCAGGGACGCTCAGTCGCTGAGCGCTGCCCCCGCTGCCCCCGCGGCCATCGTCTGCACCGGCGCATCGAGCGGCCCGAGCGCGAGCATCGCCTGCGCATCGTCGGCCGGCACCACCGAGACCGCCACCTGAGGTGGCGCGTTGCCTCCGCCGCGGATGACGCCACGCAGGGGCGCCACGTCCGCATAGTCGCGGCCCCAGGCCAGGGTGACGTGATCCTGACCCACACGCAGATCGTTGGTCGGATCCAGCGCCACCCAGCCGTGCAGCGGGCACCACAGCGCGACCCAGGCATGGCTGGCATCGGCGCCGATCAGGCGGGCCTGGCCGATGGGCGGCTGGGTCAGCAGATAACCCGATACATAGCGCGCGGCCAGCCCCAGGCTGCGCCAGACGCCGATCATCAGGTGCGCGTAATCCTGGCACACGCCCTCGGCGCGGGCCAGGGCCTGCAGCGCGTCGGTGGCCACGTCGGTGGTGGCGGGCCGGTAGCGCATGTGGGCATGGACGCGGTGCATCAGCGCCAGGCCCAGATCCAGCAACGGCCGGGCGCGACGCTGGGCCAGCAGGTCGGCCGCGAACAGCGCGAGCTGCGGATGCTGCGGCGCGAAGCGGCTGCCCAGCACGAACTCCACCGCCTCAGGCTGCTGGCAGCCGGCACGGTAGCGCAGACCGGCGGCGACCTCGGTCCACGGCGGACTGGCCTCGACATCGAGCGGCGGCGGCGGGCTGACGGTCACATCGAAGCGCGAGCGCACCAGCAGCCGGTCATGCACCTGCGCATGGCTGAAGCCCTGGCGCCAGTTGCCGAAGGCGTCCCGGCTGTGCTGCACCGTGGCGTCGGGCACCGGATCGATGTCCAGCCGCCAGCCGAGCACGCGCTGCACCGGGGTCTCACGCGGACGCAGCCACGCGCCATGGTGGGCCACCTCCACGGCGGCGTCGTAGCGGTAGCGCGTCTCGTGCAGCACGGCCAGGCGGCGCACCGAGGAAGCGGCGGCCGCCGCGGGCCGGACGCTGGCCGTGGCCATCACGGCCGCAGCGGCGGTCGCGACGGCCGAACGGGTCTGCATCGGGGACTGTGCCGAGGCCTGCATCGGAGCCGGCATCGGGACCGGGTGCGTCAGCGGACCGGAGACGGCCTCCCCGGCAGGCTCCCCGGCGGGCACCGCAGGCACCGCAGGCACCGCAGGCACCGCAGGCACCGCAGGCACCGCAGGCACGGCAGGCGCGGCAGGTACGGGCACGATGGAATCTTCTGCGCTCATTGCCAGACGGTGCGTTCGGGCGAGGCCACGTGGACGAACAGATGACGGCCGATCTCGTCGGACAGCCGCCGCGCTGCGTCGCAGCAGCCTTCGAGCGCCTGCAGCAGCGCCGGATGGTCACCGTCCTCGCCGGCCATGCCGAGCGTGGCCAGATCCCAGTGCTCGGGCGCCGGCATGTCGGCCAGCACCCGGTCGAGCCACAGCGGATCGTGGCGGGCGAGCTTGCGCAGGCGGTCGCGCGTCGTGCGCGCGACCCAGGCCAGGCTGCGTGGGTTGTCGGTGTCGAGCACCAGCAGGTGCAGCAGCGGCAGGACCTCGCGCCGGGCCTGGAACTGGGCACGGTAGGTGATCAGGCTGTCGAACAGGCCCAGCAGCACGGCGAAGCCGTCATCGGCCGTGTGCACGCGCCGCCGGAAGCCGGTGGCCAGCGCGTGCGACAACATCTCGAGCCGCTCGATCTGGCGTCCGACGCTGAGCAGACGCCAGCCGTCGTCGCGCGTCATGCGGTCGGTCTGGGCGCCGGTGATCGCCGCCAGATGGGTGGCGGTGCGGGCGAGCACACCCAGCACGTCGGGCGCCGGGGCATGGCCCTCGCCCTCCTCCAGCACGGCGCGCAGATGGGCCTCGAAATGGTCGCCGACCTCGTGGATCAGCTTCCAGTGCTCGGGCGCCAGGCGCTCGCGCAGCGATTGCGCGCACTGGCGCAGGGCCCTCAGGTTCCAGGCCACGCTGGTGGTGGTGCCGCCGGCCGTGGCCCCGCCCAGGCCGTGCACCAGCGCGCGCAGGAACAGCCGCGGCGACTGCTGCGGCGAGGGCACGCCGGGGCCGACCATGCCGTGCACCCGCGCCAGCTCGCCCAGCAGCGACAGCACCGTCGGGCTGCCGTCGGCCATGGCCTCCAGCATCACGCGCGCCAGGCGCACGCCGTTCTCGGCCCGCTCGGTGTAGCGGCCGAGCCAGAACAGGTTCTCCGCCGCGCGGCTGGTCACGCTGCGGTGCCAGCCCTGCAGTTCCTCGGCCGACAGCGGCTTGGGCAGCAGGCTGACCGGATCGACCGCACCCTCGGCGATGATCCAGGTGTCGACGCTGGCGGCGCCGTGCTGCATGCTCAGCCAGGGGTCGGCCGGCGTGGGATCGACCGGCACGCCGGTGCGGCTGGCCACCAGGCTCTGGCCCGACTGCGCGGCCACGCGGGTCATGGCCCCGGGCAGCACCCGCCAGCCGCCGCGGCCGTCGGTCAGCGCGAACACGCGCAACACCGCGGCCCTGGGTTGCAGCTGGCCATCGACCCACACCGGCGTCTCCGACGGCGCGACGCGGGCCTGCAAGGTGTAGGCGGCCGGATCGGCATCGACGCGGCGCAGCAGCGCGGCCCGCTCGCCGGGCGACAGCAGACCGGCGGCACGCGGCGCGATCTGGGCGTTGGGAAAGGTCGGCGCGACGACGAAGTCGGCCAGCCGCTCGCGCTGCTCGGCCCACACCGCCTCTTCGCCGCACCACCAGCTCTCGGTGGCCGGCAGCAGCAGGTCCTCGCCGAGCAGCCGGCGCGCGACGGCCGGCCAGAAGGCGGCCAGACCGGGGCTCTCGAGCACACCGGCGCCCGGCGCGTTGGCCATCACCACCTGACCCGCGCGCAGGGCCTGCAGCAGACCCGGCACGCCGAGCTGGGAATCCGCACGCAGCTCCAGCGGATCGAGGAACTCGTCATCGACCCGCCGCAGCAGCACGTGTACCTGCTCCAGCCCATGCAGCGTCTTCAGGTACAGGCGCTGGGCGCGCACCGTCAGATCGCTGCCCTCGACCAGCGCGATCCCGAGGTAGCGGGCCAGGAAGACCTGTTCGAAATAGGTCTCCGACAGCGGGCCCGGCGTCAGCATCGCGATGCGGCTGCGTTCGCCGGCCGGACTGAGCTGCAGCAGGCCGTCCATCAGGGTGCGGAAGCTGACGGCCAGACGCTGCACGTTCAGTTCGGTGAACGCGTCATGGAACTGCGGCGCGATGATGAGCCGGTTCTCCAGCAGATAACCCAGGCCCGAAGGGGCCTGCAGCCGCTGCGCCAGCACACGGAAGCCACCGTCGGGCCCGCGCGCGAGGTCGAAGGCGGCGATGTGCAGCCGCGTGCCACCGGCCGGCCGCAGGCCGTGCACCGGCCGCAGGTACTGCGGATGACCGTGGATCAGGCTGGCGGGCAGCAGCGCGTCGCGCAACAGGGCCTGCGGGCCGTAGAGATCGGCCAGCGTGGCCTCCATCAGCCGTGCGCGCTGCTGCACGCCGGCCTCGATGCGGGCCCAGTCGGTGCTGCTGACGATGGCCGGCAGCAGCTCCAGCGGCCAGGGCCGGCTCTCGGCCCGCTCGGCATAGACGTTGTAGGTGGCGCCGTCCTCGCGCACGCGGTGCATCACGCGGGCCCGGCGCGAGGGCAGATCGGCCCAGCCCGAGGTCCCCAGCTGCTCGAAGAAGCGCGCCCACGGCGGCCGCGGCCGGCCGTCATCCAGGCGCCACTCATCCCAGTGACCGGCGGTGGCGGGGTGGGCGAGCGCCGCCACCAGCGCGGCGGTGGACGGCAATCCGTCGTCGGCCAGAAGACTGCGTTGCATGGGCGTGATGATGCCTTGAAGCCGGACACCCCCCGACGGCCGGAGCGCCGCAGGGGGGCCGGGGCGGGCCTCAGGCCGTGCGCAGGTCCAGCGTGAAGGGGAACTCCAGGCTGCGCACCGGCTCGCCCACGCGCATCGCCCCCGGCGTGTGGCCGAGGGTGAAGAAACGCGCCAGGCGACGGCTCTCGGCCTCGTAGGCGTTGACCGGGAAGGTCGCGTAGTTGCGGCCGCCCGGGTGCGCCACGTGGTACTGGCAGCCACCCATCGAGCGCTGGGCCCAGCGGTCGACCAGATCGACCGTCAGCGGCGCGTGCACGCCGATGGTCGGGTGCAGCGCGCTCGGCGGGTTCCAGGCGCGGTAGCGCACGCCGCAGACGTACTCGCCGACGCGGCCGGTGGGCTGCAGCGGCACCGGCACGCCGTTGACCGTCAGCACATGGCGGCTGTCGACCAGACCGGTGGCCTTGAGCTCGATGCGCTCCAGCGAGGAGTCGACATAGCGCACGGTGCCGCCGGTCGCGCCCTCCTCGCCCATCACGTGCCAGGGCTCGAGCGCGTGGCGCAGCGTCAGGTGCACGCCGCGCGCATCCAGCTCGCCGACCTTGGGGAAGCGGAACTCGAGGTGCGGCAGGAACCACTCGGACTGGAAGCCGTAGCCGGCCAGCCCCATGTCGGCCATCACGTCCTCGAAGTCCATCCAGACGAAGGTCGGCAGCAGGAAGCGGTCGTGCAGCTCGGTGCCCCAGCGCTGCAGCGGCGCGCGGTAGGGCTCCTTCCAGAAGCGGGCGATCAGCGCGCGCAGCAGCAGCTGCTGGGCGATCGACATGCGCGCGTGCGGCGGCATCTCGAAGGCGCGCAGCTCCAGCAGGCCCAGGCGGCCGGTGGCGCTGTCGGGCGAGTACAGCTTGTCGATGCAGAACTCGCTGCGGTGGGTGTTGCCGGTCACGTCCACCAGCACGTTGCGCAGCGTGCGGTCGACCAGCCAGGCCGGCATGTCCTGGCCATAGACGCCCTTGTTCTTCTCGATCTGGGCCAGCGCGATGTCGAGCTCGTAGAGCTGGTCGTTGCGCGCCTCGTCCACGCGCGGGGCCTGGCTGGTCGGGCCGATGAACAGGCCCGAGAACAGATAGCTCAGGCTCGGGTGGTTGTGCCAGTAGGCCAGCAGCGAGGCCAGCAGATCGGGCCGGCGCAGGAAGGGCGAATCGGCCGGCGTGGCGCCGCCCATCACGAAGTGGTTGCCGCCGCCGGTGCCGGTGTGGCGGCCGTCGAGCATGAATTTCTCGGTCGACAGCCGGCTCTGCCAGGCCGCGTCGTAGAGGAATTCGGTGTGCTCGACCAGGTCCTTCCAGTTGGACGCCGGATGGATGTTGACCTCGATGACGCCCGGATCCGGTGTCACCTGCAGCACCTTCAGGCGCGGGTCGCGCGGCGGCGGATAGCCCTCCAGCACGACCTTCACGCCGAGCTCGGCGGCCGTGGCCTCGACGGCGGCCAGCAGCGCCAGGTAATCCTCCAGCCGCGCCAGCGGCGGCATGAAGACGTAGAGCACGCTGTGGGCGCCCTGCCCCTTGGCGGCGGCCGCGGCCTCGGCCTGGGGGCCGTTGGCGCGCGCCGGGTTGCGCGCCTCGACGACCAGCGCGGTGCGGGTGATCCAGTGGGCCGACTGGAAGCGCTCGGGCCTGCGCGCGAGCGCCATCGGATCGTCGGCCAGCGGCGACAGCGGCGCGACTCCGTCGCCCGACGCCCCCGGCCGGCCGGTGGTCTCGCCCGCCCCGGCGGCGGCCGGGCCGTCGCCAGCCACGCCCTGACCCCAGACGGCCGAGGTGCCGCTGTCGACACCGGCCTGCAGCGCCACCGTGCCGCCCTCGGCGAAGCCACCGCCGACCACGTGCGCGGCGTACTGGCTGCGGATGGCCGAGGCGGCCGGCAGCGCGTCGCGCGGCGCGAAGGGGTCGTGCTCGATGTGGTACGGATAGTCGGTGCCGGCGACCCACGGCAGGCTGTCCAGCGGCAGGCGCCAGCCCATCGGCGAATCGCCCGGGAACAGGTACATGCGCTCGTCACGGAAGAACCACGGCCCGGTCTGCCAGCGCGCGCCGGCCAGCGCCACGCCGCCCTCGGCCGGCTGGATCGGCAGCGCGTAGCCGATCGGCGCCTCCAGGCCCTGGGTGAAGACCCGGCGCAGCCGGGTGCGCTCCAGCTCGTCGTCCAGACGGGCGTCGAAGGGATCGACGTTGACCGGCAGCCGGCGCTCGCGCCACAGGTAGTACCAGGTGTCCTCGTAGCCGGTCTGCACATGCTGGTCGGTCAGCCCCAGGCGGCGGCTCAGCGCGCGGATGAAGCGCCCGGCGTCCTCGGCCGTGTAGTGCTGCGGCTCGCGCTCGTCGGCCAGCAGCGCGGTGTCGTGCCAGCAGGGCTGGCCATCGGCACGCCAGTAGATCGACAGCGCCCAGCGCGGCAGCTGCTCGCCCGGATACCACTTGCCCTGGCCGTAATGCAGGAAGCCGCCCTGGCCGTAGTGGTCGCGCAGGCGCTGCGTCAGGTCCTGGGCGATCAGGCGCTTGGTCGGGCCCAGGGCCTCGGTGTTCCACTCGGCGCCGTCGCGGTCGTCGACGCTGACGAAGGTCGGCTCACCGCCCATGGTCAGGCGCACGTCGCCGGCGAGCAGCTCACCGTCGACCTGCGCGCCGAGCGCCTGCACCTCGGCCCACTGGGTGTCGGTGTAGGGCAAGGTGACGCGCGGCGACTCCCAGATGCGCGTGACCTGCATCTCGTGGCCGAAGCTGACCTCGCACTCGTCGACCGCGCCGCTGATCGGCGCCGCGCTGCCGGGCGTCGGCGAGCAGGCCACCGGGATGTGGCCCTCGCCGGCCAGCAGGCCGGAGGTGGGGTCGAGGCCGATCCAGCCGGCGCCGGGCAGATAGACCTCGCACCAGGCGTGCAGGTCGGTGAAGTCGACCTCGGTGCCGCTCGGGCCGTCGAGCGCCTGCACGTCCGACTTCAGCTGGATCAGGTAGCCGGAGGCGAAGCGCGCGGCCAGGCCGAGGTGGCGCAGCGTCTCGACCAGCAGCCAGCCGGTGTCGCGGCAGCTGCCGGTGGCTTTCGTCAGCGTCTGCTCGGGCGTCTGCACGCCCGGCTCCATGCGGATGACGTAGCCGATCTGCTGCTGCAGGCGCTGGTTCAGGCCGACCAGGAAGTCGATCGTGCGCTGCTCGCCGCGGTCGATGGTGGCCAGGAAGGCGGCGAAGGCCGGCGTCGGCGCCTCGGTCACGAGGTAAGGCGCGAGCTCCTGGCGCAGCGCCTCGTCGTAGGTGAAGGGGTAGCTCTCGGCGCCCGGTTCGAGGAAGAAGTCGAAGGGGTTGTAGACCGACATCTCGGCCACCAGATCGACGGTGACCTTGAACTCGGTGGCCGGCTCGGGGAAGACCAGCCGCGCCAGGTAGTTGCTGAACGCGTCCTGCTGCCAGTTGATGAAGTGCGCCGAGGGCTCGACCTTCAGGCTGTAGCTCAGGATCTTGGTGCGGCAGTGCGGCGCCGGTCGCAGGCGCACGACCTGCGGCGACAGCTTGACCCGCCGGTCGTAGCGGTAGTGGGTGACGTGGTGGAGGGCGACGTGGATGGACACGGGGATCCTTGGGGTGATGCCGATGCCGCGGTGCAGGGCAACCGGTGCCGCACCGCCAGCGGGAGATCGTCGTCGGAGGACATGACAAGGCCGCGGCAGCGCTGCTGCGCCCGGCCGCGGCCTGTCAGGGGACGTGGCGCGTCAGGCCGGGACCAGGAAGTCGCGGCTGATGCCGGCGCCGATGTCGTTGATGCGGTCCAGGTACTGGGTCAGGTAGGCATGCAGACCGGTGGCCAGGATCTCGTCGATGCGGCCGAACTGCAGGTCCGCGCGCAGACGGCCGGCGCGCCGCCCCGTCTCCCCGCTCTGCGCGTTGGCCACCGCATCGACGTTGGCCACCACCTCGTTCATGCAGGCCGCCAGCGAGCGCGGCATGTCCGGGCGCAGGATCAGCAGCTCGGCCACCTTGTCCGGCCGGATCACGTTGCGGTAGACCTTGCGGTAGATCTCGAAGGCCGAGACCGAGCGCAGCAGCGCGCTCCAGTGATAGAAGTCCACCTCAGGCGCATCGTCGGCGCCCCAGGCGCCGAAGTAGTCACCGGCCAGCGCGTGGAACTTCACGTCCAGCAGGCGCGCGGTGTTGTCGCCGCGCTCCAGGAAGGTGCCGATGCGGATGAAGTGCAGCGCCTCGTCCATCAGCATGGTGCCCACCGTGACGCCCCGACTGAGGTGCGAGCGGAACTTCACCCACTCGAAGGCGGTGGCCGGGTCGCGCTCGAAGGAGCCCCCGCGCAGCAGCTGGTTGAACTCCAGCCAGGTCGCGTTGGTGGTCTCCCACAGCTCGGTGGTCAGCGTGCCGCGCACGGCGCGGGCGTTCTCGCGCGCGGCCTGCAGGCAGCTGGCGATCGACGACGGATTGCCGGTGTCGCGCACCATGAAGTGCAGCACGTTGCGCATGTCGGCGACGGCGTGCTTCTGGTGGAAGGAGCCGGTCAGCTCGGAGATGCCGAGCACGCCGGCCCAACCACCGTCGGCACGGTCGTCGGACTGCGTCAGCAGCGCGGTCTGGTAGTGGACGTCGAGCATGCGGGCCGTGTTCTCGGCCCGCTCCATGTAGCGCGACATCCAGAAGAGGTGATCGGCGGTACGGGACAGCATCGGATGGGTTTCCTTCTTCCTCTTCGATCGATCGTCAGGCTTCCAGCACCCAGGTGTCCTTGGTGCCGCCGCCCTGGCTGCTGTTGACCACCAGCGAGCCTTCCTTGAGCGCCACGCGGGTCAGGCCGCCGGGCACCATCTGCACGCTCTTGCCCGACAGCACGAAGGGCCGCAGGTCGATGTGGCGCGGCGCGATGCCCGATTCGACGTAGGTCGGACAGGTCGACAGCGCCAGCGTGGGCTGGGCGATGTAGTTGCCGGGATTGGCCAGCAAGGCCTTGCGGAAGTCCTCGATCTCGGCCTTCGTCGCGGCCGGACCGACCAGCATGCCGTAGCCGCCGGCGCCGTGCACCTCCTTGACCACCAGGTCGGGCAGGTGGTCGAGCACGTACTTCAGGTCCCCCTCCTCGCGGCACAGCCAGGTCGGCACGTTCTCGAGGATGGGCTTCTCGCCGAGGTAGAACTCGATCATCTTCGGCACGTAGGGGTAGATCGACTTGTCGTCGGCCACCCCGGTGCCGATGGCATTGCTCAGCGTGATGTTGCCCTTGCGGTAGACGTCGAGCAGGCCGGCGCAGCCCAGCGTCGAATCCTTGCGGAAGGCCAGCGGGTCGAGGAAGTCGTCGTCGACGCGGCGGTAGATGACGTCGATGCGCTTGGGGCCCTGGGTGGTGCGCATGTAGACGAAGTCGTCCTTGACGAACAGGTCCTGGCCCTCGACCAGCTCGACGCCCATCTGCTGCGCGAGGAACGCATGCTCGAAGTAGGCGCTGTTGTACATGCCGGGGGTCAGCACCACCACCGTCGGGTCGTTGACGCCGGCCGGTGCCACGTCGCGCAGCGTCTCCAGCAGCAGGTCCGGGTAGTGGGCGACCGGCGCGATGCGGTGCAGGGCGAACAGCTCCGGGAACAACCGCATCATCATCTTGCGGTTCTCGAGCATGTAGCTCACGCCCGAGGGCACGCGCAGGTTGTCCTCCAGCACGTAGTAGGTGCCTGAACCGTCGGGTTGGGCGGCCCGCACGATGTCGATGCCGGCGATGTGGCTGTAGATGCCGCCGGGCACGTCCACGCCCTGCATCTCGGGCCGGTACTGGCTGTTGTTGAGCACCTGCTCGGCCGGCACGATGCCGGCCTTCAGGATCTCCTGGCCGTGGTAGACGTCGTGCAGGAAGCGGTTGAGCGCCGTCACGCGCTGGGCCAGGCCCTGGCGCATGCGGGCGTACTCGTCGGCCGGAATGATGCGCGGGATCAGATCGAAGGGGATCAGCCGCTCGGTGCCTGAACCGTCCTCGTCCTTGGCGCCGTAGACGGCGAAGGTGATGCCCACACGGCGGAAGATCATCTCCGCCTCCTGCCGCCGGGCGGCCATCTGCTCGCCGGGTTGCTGCGCCAGCCACTGGGCGTACTCGAGGTAGTGGGCCCGCGGGTCGTCCGCGGCGCGGGTCATCTCGTCAAAGCTGGGTTTCATGGGGTGGGGGCTCCTGACGGAGGGGTCAAAGCAACAAGCGGTCCAGCTTCAGGTGCCGGCCAATGCCAGTAGCGGACAAGGTCTTTTCTGGTGCACGAGACCGCACCAGCCTGCCACCGGAATGCACCGCACCGGTCGGATCGCACCAGCATGATGCGCCGATCGGCGTAGCGCTGGCGGACATCGGGCGCCGGATGGCCGAAACGGCTGCGGTAGCCGGCCTGCACCACGCCCAGAGCGGGCGCGACGGCATCCAGGAACGCCGGGGTCGACGAGGTGCGGCTGCCGTGGTGCGGCACCAGCAGCAGCGTGCTGGCCAGCGCCGGTGCACCGTGGCGGGCCAGCAAGGCGGCCTCCTGTGCCGCCTCGATGTCGCCGGTCAGCAGCGCCTGGCGGCCGGCGGCGTCGCGCACCGCCAGCACGCAGGAGCGGGCATTGCGCAGGCCCTGGGCCGCGGCCGTCCCGGCCAGCGTCGTCGCATCCGGGTGCAGCACGCGCAGCTGCACGCCATCCCACTGCCAGTGCTGGCCATCGACACAGTCGCCGTGGGGCGTGGCGGTGACGGTGGTGGTGGCGGTGGTGGCTGTGGCCGCCGGTCGCAGCGCATGGCCCGCCGGCAGCGAGGAGGAGAGCGCACGGACCGGCCAGCCCGCCAGCAGGCTGGCCGCGCCGCCGATGTGGTCGGCATCGCCGTGGCTGAGCATCAGCAGGTCGATCGCCGGCTCGGCCCGCGCGCGCAGCAGCGGCAGCAGCACGCGCTGCCCGGCATCGGATTCGCGCGACAGGCGCGGCCCGGTGTCGTAGACCAGCAGGTGGTGCCGTGTCCGCAGCAGCACGGCCGTGCCCTGGCCGATGTCGGCGGCCAGCAGCTCGAACTGCCCCGGCGCCGGCCGCGGCACGAAAGGCCACAGCAGGGGCAGCAGCGCCAACGCGGCCGGCCAGCGCAGCCGACGGGGGGCCGGCAGCACCAGCAGGACCGCGCCCAGCAGGCCGGCCACGGCCGCCCACATCGGCGCCTGGCCGGCCGTCCAGACCGCGCCGGGCCAGGTGAGCAGCCACGCCAGCCCGTGGTGGCCGGCAACCACCAGCGCCGCCGCCACCGTCCACAACGGTGGCACCAGGATGCCCAGCAGCGCCAGCGGCGTGATCAGCAGCGTGACCAGCGGAATGGCCACCAGATTGGCCAGCCAGCCGATGACCGACAGCTGGTGGAAGCACAGCAGCGACAAGGGCGCCAGCCCCGCCGTGGCCACCCACTGGCTGCGCAGATGGGCCCGGGTCTGCGCGCCCACGAGGGCCCGCAGCCGCCGCCCGCGGGCCGCGACCTTGACGGAGACCTTGACGGCGGCCGTGTCAGCGGCCGTGTCGGCGGCCGCACCGGCCGGCGGCACCGGCGGCCGCAGGACCGGCTCGCTGGCCAGCAACAGACCGACGGCGGCGAACGACAGCCAGAAGCCGGCCTGCATCAGCGACCAGGGGTTGAGGGCCGTCACCGCCACCGCCGCACTCAGCAGCACCGCCCACCAGGGCCAGCGCGCGGCCGTGCTGCGCAGCCCGGCGGCCACCGCCAGCATCAGCACCGTGCGCTGCGCCGGCACGCCCCAGCCGGCCAGCAGCGCGTAGGCCGCCGCCACGGCCACGCCGATCCAGCGCGCGGCCAGCGGCGCCGGCACACGCAGGGCCCAGGCCGGCTGCCGTCGCCACAGCGGCAGGGCCAGCACGCTGGCCAGCCAGGCCAGCATCGTGATGTGGGTGCCGCTGATGGCGATGACGTGGGCCACGCCGGTCTGGCGGTAGAGCTCCCAGGCCGCCTGATCGACCCCGGACTGATCGCCGACGACCAGCGCCGCGAGCACGCCCGCGGCCAGCGGCGACGGCACCTGCCGCTCGATGGCCTCCCGCAGGCGCTGGCGGACCGATTCGATCACCAGCGCGGGTCGCCACGGATCGGGACCGGCCAGCCGGTGCGGCGGGTCCGCGACCTCGGTCGCACGCACGGCCCCCACCGCACCGATGTCCTGCGCGAACCAGCCCAGCTCGGCGTCGTAGAGGCCGGGGTTCTGTGCCGCGTGCGGCCGCTTCAGGCGCAGCGGCAGTTGCCAGCGCTCGCCGGCCCGCAGCGGCGCGGCCGCCAGCGCGGCGGCGGCCGGATCGGCATCGCCCTGGGACGCCTGGGACGGGTACCAGCCCAGCCACAGCCGGGGTGGCAGCGTGAGCGCACGGCCCTGCGCATCACGCGCCGATTCGACCTCGAACAGGAAACGCCAGCCATCGGCCTGGGCCTGGGGCAGCGCCACCACACGACCGACCGCCGTCACCGGCTGGCCTTCGAGCACCGCCGGCAGACGCTGCGCCAGGCGCTGCGCGGCCCGCCATTCGGTGCTGGCCCAGCCCAGCGCGGCCGCCGCCAGGGCCAGCGCGACGGCCACCAGGCGGGCACCGCCGCGACCGACCCGCCGGAGTGCCCCGCCGGCCAGCGCCACCGCGGCCACCGCAGCGACAGCCTGACGCCAGGATTCGGGAGCGAGCGCGGCCTGCTGCATCTGCACCGCCAGACCGGCCAGCCAGCCCAGCGCGGCACAGGCCAGCCAGAGGCCGGCCGCCGCGCCGCCGTCGACCGGTCCCGACGCCGCGGCGCAGCGCCCGTCGCCCTCGCGTCGACCACCGGCGCCCGCCATCGCCGCCGCCCCCCCCGCCGCCATCACCACCGCGATCGCCGGGCCATGGCCCGCACCCGGCTCCTGATCCGGCCCGGCCGATCGACTGCTGAGGCTGCGGAGGCCCGACATCGGTGCAGTTTAGGGGCCGGGCACGGGCCGCGACGCCCCGATGCATGGCGGTCGACGGCATCCCCCTAGCCTTCGGTGTCCGGCGCCGCGCAGGCCGCACGCCCATGACCCAGCGCAGAGAACTGACGGCCGACATCAGGGCTGTTCTGGATGACAAGTCCGCCACTGCGGCGCACGCTGACGCTCGACGGTCGTGCGGCCCTTTCCGCCGCCGTCCACACCATGGGCCGCCCCTGCCGATCGATGCCCCGTGATCCGCATCCTGCCCGTCAGGCGATGACCTGGGGAGGGCGCCTCGCAGCCACGGTGCCCGGGGTACCCGACGCGCCGCCTCAGGGCTGAGCGCCGCGGAGGTCCGCAGGTCCGCTGGTCCACCCGCCGGAACCCTCAGGATGGCTGTCCATGTCGCCCCTCGACACCACCCCCGTACCCGTACCTGTACCCACCAGACAAGGCCCCGACGTCGACCTGATCGCCCCCCACGCGGCCGGGTGGTCGATCGACGAGGGCACCGCCCCATGAGCCACGACGGTCCCCCGCCGCACGGTGCGGCCCCGCCACCGGCCGCTCTGCACGGCCTGCACGGCCTGCACGGCCTGGCCGCCGGCGACGCCGGACGCCCCGAGCGCGCCGACTGGACCGTGCCCCAGCACTGGCAGGACTACACCGCGGCCGAGCACGCGACCTGGGCGCACCTGTGGCAGCGCCAGCACGCAGGGCTGCAGGGCCGGGCCTGCAGCGCCTGGCTGCGGGCCCTCGACGCGCTGCCGATCGACGACCGGGCCATCCCCGACTTCGACCGCCTGAACGCCGTGCTGCAGCCCCGCTGCGGCTGGCAGGTGGTGGCCGTGCCCGGCCTGGTGCCCGATGCGGTGTTCTTCGGCCATCTGGCTGCGCGGCGCTTTCCGGTCGGGCGCTTCATCCGCGACGCGCAGCACCTGGACTACCTGCAGGAACCCGACGTCTTCCACGACCTCTACGGCCATGTGCCGCTGCTGCTGGATCCGCAGATCGGCGACTTCATCCAGGCCTACGGCCAGGGCGGGCTGCGGGCGCAGGCGCTCGGCATGCTGCCTCTGCTGGCCCGCGTCTACTGGTACACGGTGGAGTTCGGCCTGCTGCGCGAGGCGGGCGGCCTGCGCATCTGGGGCGCCGGCATCCTGTCGTCGGCCACCGAAAGCCGCTATTGCCTGGACGACGCGACCCCGCAGCGCCTGGCCTTCGACCTGCTGCGCGTGATGCGCACGCGCCACCGCATCGATGACCTGCAGGCCTGCTACTTCGTGCTCGACGACCTGGGCCAGTTGATGGCACTGGCCGAGCAGGACTTCGAGCCGCTGTACCGCGCCGCCCACGCACTGCCCACGATCGAGCCCGACCAGCACCTGGCCGAAGACCGCCGGCTGACGCGCGAGGGCCGGCCGATGGACGGCGACACGGGGCCGGCCGGCAGGGCCCCGGCGGACGGCGCGGATCCAGCGCCCGCCCCGGCGCTCAGTCCTGCGACCCGTCGTCCAGACCGAAGGCCCGCTCGAAGGCGCTGACGAAGCGCGCAGAGGCGCTGAAGGTCAGCGCCAGCACCTGCCAGCCACCGGCCTCGACGCCCTGGTGCAGATGGTGGTCCCAGTCGGCGCCGTCCTCGACCGCGCCCTCGCTGGCGGCGAAGCGCTGGCGCGCCCAGGCGATCACGCGCTCGGCCTCGGCACGCATGCCGGCCACCGCCTCGGGGTCGCGGCTGGAGGCCTCGGCATCGAGCGTGCTCACGCCGTCATCCCCGTCGCTGAGGGTGAAGGACAGCCAGCGCAGCGGCGTGCGGGCGGCGCTCATCGCGCGAGCGGCGCGGCGGCCGGGCACGGGTTGGCGGGAGGGCCGATCGGCCGCAGCCGGGCTGCGCGGGTGAGGGGCATGGTCATGGTCATGGACAGGAAGGCAGGACGGTGCTGGACGGGGGAGGCACCCGGCGGGCGGCGGGCGACGGGCAGTGGGCGACGCGGGGCCCACCGGGGGCCGCGGCGGCCTCGCGATTGTCGTGTGTGCGCGGCATCGATCCTGCTATCCAGGCCGTGTCCATGCCCTGATGCCCGCTCTCCGCGCACCATGCCGCACCCCGCCCTCGCCGCCCTGCCCCACCAGCTGCCCGACCTCGACTGGATCACCGAGCCCTCGCGCGTGGCCCGGCTGTCCCAGGACCACCACTGGTTCAGCCCGGTGCTGCGGCGCGAGCTGGCCGGGCGCCAGGCCGACAGCGTGGTACGCCCGCGCACCGAGGACGAGATCCGCCGCGTGGTGGCCGCCTGCGCGCGGGCCGGCGCGCCGCTCACCCTGCGCGGCAGCGGCAGCAACTGCCGCGGCCACAGCGTGCCGCTGCACGGCGGCCTGCTGATGGACCTGAGCGGCTATGCCAGCCTGTGCTGGGTGCACGGCGGCACCGTGCGGGCCCAGGCCGGCATGCGGCTGTGCGACCTCGACCGCGCGCTGGTGCCGCACGGCCAGGAGCTGCGCTGCCTGCCCTCCAGCTACCGCAGCGCCACCGTCGGCGGGCTGTTCGCCGGCGGCAGCTGGGGCGCCGGGGCCATCACCTGGGGCCCGCCGGACGCCGAGGGCAATGTGCTGGGCCTGCGGCTGATGACGGTCGAGCCCGAGCCGCGCGTCATCGAGCTGCGGGCGCCCGAGGCGCTGGCGCTCTACCACGGCTGCGGCACCAACGGCATCGTGCTGGAGCTGGAGCTGGCCCTGGCACCGGCCCAGCCCTGGGTCGAACAGGTGGTGTGCTTTCCGACGCTGGAGGCCGCGTTGCACTGCGGCGGTGCACTGGCCCACAGCCCGGGCATCGCCAAGAAGGAGATCTGCCTGCTCGGATCCGCGCTGGTGCCCTGCCTGCCGCACCTGGCCGAGCTGGTGCCGGCCGGCCACAGTGCCCTGCTGCTGCTGGTCGACGAGGCCGGCGAGCCGGGGCTGCGCCAGCTGGTCGAGCGCCACGGCGGGCACTGCACGCTGCGCCAGGACGCCCACGCGGTGCGCCGCGGCCGCCCATCGCTGCTGGAATCGACCTGGGGACACACCACGCTGCACGCGCTCAAGGCCGACCGCGCGCTGACCCATCTGCAGACCGTACACGACCCCTCGTGCTACCCGCAGCAGGTGCTGGCGCTGCAGCAGGCCCTGGGCGACGAACTGATGCCGCACCTGGAGTTCGTGCGCACCGCCGAGGGCCGGATCAGCTGCCGCGGCCTGCCGCTGCTGCGCTTCCGTGACGAGGCCCGGCTGCGGCAGATCGAGGACCTGCACCGCGCGCACGGCGTGCAGGTGATCGAGGCCCATGCCTGCAGCATCGGCGACGGGTTCAGCCCCGCCGCGCTGGCCACGCTACGGGCGACCCAGGCCCGCCACGATCCGCTGGGCCTGCTCAACCCGGGCAAGCTGCGCACGCGGGCGGACGGCGGTCCGGGGGGGCGCGGCGGCCTGGGCGGCCTGGGCGGCCTGGGCGGCCTGGGCGGCCCGGGCGGGACACCGGCGGCACGGGCGGCGGCGGCACCAGCCGCACAGACCGCGCCAGCCGCACAGCCCGCACCAGCCGCGCCGCCGCACGAGGGCGCGGCCCTGCACCGTGCGGCCTGATCCTGCGTCGCTGCCGAGCAGGCGGGCGGGCCCGCTGCTGTAGCATCGTCGGCTTGCCCGGGAGCGGGTGGCCCCTGCGGCCGGCCCCGCCCCCGTCCCACCGTCTTCCTCTGCCCTTCCGCCGACGATGTCCGTCTACGATCAACTCGCCCAGCTGGGCATCACGCTGCCGCCGGTGGCCGTTCCCGCCGCCGCCTACGTGCCCTTCGTGCGCACCGGCAACCTGGTCTTCCTGTCCGGCCACATCGCCAAGAAGGACGGCAAGCCCTGGGTCGGCCAGCTGGGGGCCGACGTCGACACCGCCACCGGTGCGCAGGCCGCCCGCGCGGTCGCCATCGACCTGCTGGGCACGCTGCACGCGGCCGTCGGCGACCTGAACAAGGTCAGCCGCATCGTCAAGGTGATGAGCCTGGTCAACTCGACCAGCGGCTTCACCGAGCAGCACCTGGTCACCAACGGCTGCTCGGACCTGATCGGCCAGGTCTTCGGCCCGGCCGTCGGCGCCCATGCCCGCAGCGCCTTCGGTGTCGCGCAGATCCCGCTCGGGGCCTGCGTGGAGATCGAACTGATCGCCGAAGTGCGCGACTGACCGTGGGGCCGCGCCGCCTGTTCTCCGGGCTCGATGAGCACGCCCCGGCCAGCCCCTGGGTGCGGCTGCGCCTGCCGCTGGTGGCCGCCGTCTCGCTGGCGGCCGTGGGCGCGGCGCTGCTGACCCAGCACGTGGGTGGCATGCTGCCCTGCCCCTGGTGCGTGCTGCAGCGCCTGATCTTCCTGGCCATCGCCGCGGCCGCGCTGCTGGGCTCGGCCGGGTCGGCCCCGGCCGTCCGGCGCACGGGTGCCGGCCTGGCGCTGCTGCTGTCGGCCTGCGGCGTGGCCACCGCGCTGTGGCAGCACGTCGTCGCCAACGAATCGCAGTCCTGCGCGATGTCGCTGGCCGACCGCATCGTCGGCAGCCTGGGGCTGGACGCCCGCTGGCCCGAGGTCTTCGCCGCCTACGCGTCCTGCGCCGAGGCCAAGGCCTGGCTGCTGGGCGTGCCCTACGAGTTCTACAGCCTGGCGCTGTTCGTCGGCCTCGGTGCCGCCGTCTGGCCGGTGCTGCGCGACGGGCGCTGAGCCCACCCGGCCGCGGTATCGATCGCGATACAGGCCGCTGTACAGGCCGCGATACCGGCCACCGTGTCGGCCGCGGCTGGCGGCATCGGTGGCGGTCGAGGGCCGATCCCGGCCCTCCGCCCCCCGCTGCCCCGGCCGGCTCAGCGCGGCACCAGCCGTGCGCCGAAGGCCAGCACGGCCATCGCCACCACCACCACCCACAGCGCGCCGGTCAGCGACACGCCCTCGGCGATGAAGCCCACCAGCGGCGGCCCGGCGACGAAGCCGACATAGCCGAGCGCCGAGACGGTGGCGATGCCGCGCGCCGCCGGCACACCCGGCACCTGGCTGGCGGCCATGAAGATCACCGGCACCATGTTGGCCAGGCCCGCCCCGGCGACGACGAAGCAGGCCAGCGCGATCCAGGGCTCGCGCACGATCAGCGCCAGCGCCATCGCCGCCGCCCCGGTCAGCGCGCTGACGGCCAGCAGACGGTGGGCCGGAATGCGGGCCCGCAGCGCGTCACCGGCGAAGCGGAAGGCCGCCATCGCCGCGGCGAAGGCCGAATAGCCGAGGGCCGACCAGGCCTGCGGCTGGCCCAGATCCTGGTGCAGCCACAGCACCGACCAGTCGTACATCGCGCCCTCGGCCAGATAGCCCGAGATGCCGAGCGCACCCAGCAGCAGCAGCAGGGTCGAGCGCGGCGGTGTGGCCGCGGTGCGCACCGCACCACCGTCGTCCGCCCCCCGACCGCTGCCGCCGGCGGCATGGGCATCGGCCGCCGCCTCGTCGGCCGCGCCGTGGGCGTCCATCGGCAGCATGCGCGTGGCCCCGGCCACCAGTGCGACCAGCGCCAGTCCGGCCACCAGCATCAGCTGCGTGGCCGGCGCCACCGCATGGCGCAGCATCCAGCCGGCCAGCGCGGCGCCGCCCATGCCGCCCAGGCTCCACATGCCGTGGAAGCCGCTCATCACCTTGCGCCCGCCGATGCGCTCCAGCAGCGAGCCCTCGGCATTGATCGCGACATCGACCAGCGCCATCGCGCCGCCCATGGCCACCATCAGCAGCATCAGCGCCACCAGGCCGGCTGGCAGCAGGGCCGAACCGAGCGCCGCGCAGCCGACGACCGCGCCGGCCATCACCACCCGCGCCGCGCCCAGCGTCTGCACCATGGTCGCCGCCCGGCTCAGGCACAGCACCGAGCCGACGGCCGCGCTCAGCAGCGCCAGCGACAGCTCGCCGGCGCTCAGCCCGTAGTGCGCCTTGACGCTGGGCACATGCGCGCCCCAGGCACCGGCCATCAGGCCGAGGGCGGCGAACTGCAGGCGGGTGGCCTGGCGGGCCGCGGCCTGGGCCGCCGGCGTGACCACCGCGCCCTGGCACCGGTCCGCGGCGGGATCGCCGGCCGTGGCCGCCCGGGGCAAGAAATCAGAGGATTGGCTCATGCCGACACTGTAGCAATGTCGGCACAAATAGGCAATTACACGCAGAAGTCGGAATAAACTTGCATCCAAGCCGGCAGGCTGTGCACAATTCATCCACCCTCGGAGCCACCCCATCGACCCGCCCATGACATCACTGCACGAGCCCTCCCCAGGCCAGATCCTGCTGTCCCGCGAAGACATCGCCGCGGGCGTCGCCCACGTGGCCCGCAGCCTGGACGCGCACTGCACCGCGGCCGTGGTGATCACCGTCGTGCCCGGCGGCATGCTGTTCGCGGCCGATCTGGTGCGGCAGCTGCGCATGGATCTGGCGCTGGACTGGATCTCCTGTCCCCACACCCCCGGCTGTCGCACGAATGACGCTGACATCCACTACCGGCAGACCGTGCCGATCCACGGCCGGGACGTGATCGTCGTCGATGACGCGATCGAATCCGGCGCGACCATGGCCCGCATCCTGGCGCATCTGCAGACCCACGGCCCGCGTTCGCTGGCCGTGGCCACGCTGCTGGTCAAGCCGGGCCGCATCGCCCTGCCCGTGCCGCAGTTCCATGGCTTCGCACTCGACAGCGATGCCCCGATCGTCGGCTACGGCCTGCCCTGGCAGGACCGCTGGCGACAGCTGCCCTTCGTCGCACGCCTGGACCGCGCGCCCGACCAGACCGCCCCCACCGGACAGCCATGACCGACACCGCCACCGGACTCGATCCCGCCGCCGAGCCTCCCCGCTACGCCGCCGAGCGCCAGCAGGAGATCGCCGAGGCGCTGCAGAACGCCGGCCGGGTCCAGGTCAACGCGCTGGCCCTGCGCTACGGGGTGTCCGAGGACACGATCCGGCGCGACCTGCGCGCCCTGGCCGCCCGCGGCCTGGTGCAGAAGACGCACGGCGGGGCCGTCGCGCTGAACACGTCGCTGCTGCCGGCGCGCCAGCGTGCGGATCTGCTGCCCGCCGCCAAGCAGGCGATCGCCGATGCCGCCGCCGCCTGGGTGCAGCCCCACCAGACGCTGTTCATCGACGCCGGCAGCACCACGCTGGCCCTGGCCCGCGCGCTGCGCGAGGCCGGAAGCGCCTGCCGCCCGCTGACCGTGGTGACCCATGCGCTGGACGTGATGCTGGCGCTGGCCGACGACCCGCAGATCCGCCTGGTGCTGGCCGGCGGGCTGTGGCTGCCGACGCAGCGCATCTTCGGCGGCCCGCAGGCCGCGCAGGCGGTGGCGGCCTGGCGCGCCGACATCGCCTTTCTCGGCGCCTGCGCGCTGCACCCGCGCACCGGCCTGACCGCCACCGAGCCCGACGAGGCCCCGGTCAAGCGGGCGATGGTCGACGGCGCGGCCCTGCGCGTGGTGCTGGGCGACCACAGCAAGCTCGACCAGATCGCGCCCTGCGCGGTGGCCGCACTCGACGAGGTCGACCGCGTGATCAGCGACCGCGCGGTCGACTGGCTGGCCGGACGGCAGCAGATCGTCCGTGCGGCGGCGCAGGCGGCGCAGGCGGCGGAGGCGACCGACGCGGCAGACCCGGTCGGCAGCGCAGGCGCCGCGGCCCCGCCCGGTCTGCAGGGGGGCTGAGCCCGATCAAGCCCCGCGGGCCTGCCGTCAGGCAGCATGGCGCGATGTCCGATACACCTGCCGTCCGCGCCGCCACCACTCCTCTGCCAGCCCCCCAGGCCGCCCCCCTGCACGCCGGTCCCGCGGCCAGCTTCGCAGCGGATCTCGCCGAGGGCGGTGCCACCGGGCCCGCTCTCGCTTGCGCGGCAGGCCCTTCGACGGGGGACTCGACGGGCCCGGCGGCCGCCCCGGCCGCAGGCGACCCGCTCGACGACGACGTGCTGATCGTCGGCGCCGGCCCGGCCGGGCTGGCGCTGGCCTGCGCGCTGGCCGATCTGGGCTTGCGCGTGTGCGTGCTGGAGCAGCAGCCGCTGGCGGCGATCGCCCACCCGGCCGACGATGGCCGCGAGATCGCGTTGACCCACCGCGCGCGCGGCGTGATGAGCCGCCTGGGCCTGTGGTCGGCACTGCCGGCCGACCTGATCTCGCCATTGCGCGAGGCCCGGGTGCTCGACGGCCTGCAGGCCGAGCGTGGCCTGGCCGCCGCCCTGCGCTTCGGCCCCGAGCATGCCCGCCGCACGCCGGCCCACACCCGCACCGATGCCGATGCCCGGACTGGCCAGGCCCGCCAGACCGACGACGACGTGCTGGGCTGGCTGGTGCCCAACCATGCGATCCGGGCCGCGGCCTGGCAGGCCGCGAGCCACCGCGCCGGCATCCGCATCGAGGCCGAGGCCCGCGTGCTGGCGCTGCAACTGCCGGCCGCGGCAGGCGCCGCAGCGGCGGCGGGGCCGTTCCCACGGCCGGCACCTTCGCCGGCCCCGGACCCCGCTCTGGCGACGCTCACGCTGGCCGATGGGCGCGTGCTGCGCGCCGCGCTGGTGGTGGCCGCCGACAGCCGCCTGTCGACGGTACGGCGCATGGCCGGCATCGGCGCGGCGATGCACGACTTCGGCCGCAGCGTGATCGTCGCGCCGGTGGCCCACGCGCGCGACCATGGCGGCATCGCCTGGGAATGCTTCCGCTATGGCAACACCCTGGCGCTGCTGCCGCTGACGCAGCAGCGCAGCTCGGCCGTGGTGACCCTGCCCACGCACGCGGTGGCCGACTGGATGGCGCTGGACGACACCGCGTTCTCCGCGCGCATCGCCCAGCAGTGCGGCGGCCGGCTGGGCGCGATGGCCCCGGCCGGGCCGCGCCACGGCTATCCGCTGGTGGCCGTCTATGCCCACCGCTTCGTCGCACCGCGCTTCGCGCTGGTCGGCGACGCGGCCGTGGGCATGCACCCGGTGACGGCCCATGGCTACAACTTCGGCCTCTACGGCATCGAGGTGCTGGCCACGCAACTGCAGCAGGCGCTGCAGGCCACGGCGCGGGTGGCGGCGGTCCGGGACGCTGGCGCGCCAGCGACCGGGCATGGCGGACGCCTGGCGCAGGTACCGGCCGCGGCACTGCAGGCCGCCCTCGCGCACTACCAGCGCGAGCACCGCCAGCGCACGCTGCCGGTGTTCGCCGGCACGCAGGCCGTGGTCGGCCTCTACACCGATGAACGGGGGCCGGCCCGGCTGCTGCGCCGGGCGGTGCTGGGCATCGCGGAGCACCTGCCGCCCGTCAACCGCCTGATCAAGCAGGCGGTCACCCGGCAGCTGACGGGGTCCGCGACGGCGTGAGATCCGGGTTCGGGCTCGGGCCCGGTGCCGCCACGCGCTGCCCAGCGTGGCAGGACGGGCGCGGTCCGCAGGCGGATGCCGCAGGCGCCCGGAGCGGCCTCAGCCCGTCCGCAGCCCGCCGAAGGCCAGCATCAGCACCAGCAGCGTGACGCCCGGTGTCAGCATGGCCGTCAGGCCGCTGCCCAATGGATGCAGCAGACCCTGGCCGGCCTCGGGCATGCGCCGGCCGATCAGCACCCGGCAGCCCTGGGGGCCATAACGCTCGGTGTGCAAGGCATCGCGCGCCACCTCGCACCAGTCACCGACCTGCAGCAGGCGGGTGTGGCCGCCCTGGGTGAATTCCAGCGTGCCGCGCAGCACGTACAGGCGCGAGTCCCAGGCATGGCGGTGCTCGTCGAGCAGGGTGTCAGAAGCCAGTTCACGTTCGAACTGCTCGGTGTATCCGTCGTCCAGAAGACACTGTCGAAAGGTGGCGGCATCCATGGGCTGCAGTGTACCCCCCATGTTTGAAGGGTGTGACCGAACGTTGCAGAACGTCGCCATCGACCCCATATGCCGCCAGCCGTGCGACTTCAGACCGCCAGGAAGCGGCCCTCCGCCGCCCCACAGTCGCCCCTCCGTCGCCCGTCAGCTGGCCGCGACCACCCGCAGCGGCTTCGGGAAGCCGTCGAGCTTCTGGCCGCGGCGCGCCCGCTTGCCGAGGTAGGCGGCCAGAGCACCGGTCTTCAGCGTCTCGTCCTTGGCCTTGCCGCCGCGGCCCAGGCCATCGACGCGCAGCGCGTCGGTGAAGGTGGCCACGGCCACCAGCGGGCAGCTCTCGTCGACGTCCATCAGGGTCAGGCCCTTGCCGCCGTTGGGCTGCAGCTTGAGCTCGTCCAGGCTGTAGACCAGCAGCCGGCCGTCGAAGGCCAGGCAGGCGACCTGGCGGTGCGCGGCCGCCACCACCGACGGCGGCAGCAGCCGGTCGGCATCGCCCAGCGTCAGGAAGGCCTTGCCGGCCTTGTTGCGGCCGTGCATGTCGCCGGCCTTGGCCAGCAGGCCGAAGCCGCCGGTGTTGGCCAGCAGCAGCGTGGTGTCGGCCGCGCCGGTCCAGTAGTGGGCGGGTTGGGTGCCGGGCGCCAGGTCGATCAGGCTGGTGACCGGCACACCGTCGCCACGGCCGCCGGGCAGGCCGGCCACGGCCACGCTGTAGACGCGGCCGTCACCACCGGCCGGCGAGCCGAAGACCAGCAGCGTGTCGACGCTGCGGCAGGCGAAGGTGCCGTAGAGGCTGTCGCCGGTCTTGAACTGCAGCGTGGCCGCGTCGACGTCGTGGCCCTTCATCGTGCGCACCCAGCCCTTGGCGCTGACGATGACGGTCACCGGCTCGTCGACCACCTTGATCTCGGCCACCGCCCGCTTCTCGGCCTGGATCAGCGTGCGGCGCTCGTCGCCATGGGCCTTGACATCGGCCTCGATCTCCTTGATCAGCAGGCGCTTGAGCGCGGCCGGACTGCCCAGGATCTCCTGCAGCCTGTCGCGATCGATGCGCAGCGCGGCGAGCTCCTGCTCGATCTTGATCGCCTCCAGACGGGCGAGCTGGCGCAGCCGGATCTCGAGGATGTCCTCGGCCTGGCGGTCCGACAGGTTGAAGCGGGCGATCAGCGCGGCCTTGGGCTCGTCGCTCTCGCGGATGATGCGGATCACCTCGTCGATGTTCAGCAGCACCAGCTGGCGGCCTTCCAGCACGTGGATGCGGTCCTCGACCTTGTCCAGGCGGTGGCGGCTGCGCCGCGCGACGGTGGCCTGGCGGAAGTCGATCCACTCGACCAGCATCTGGCGCAGGCTCTTGGGCGTGGGCCGGCCGTCGCGCCCGACCATGGTCAGGTTGACCGAGGCGCTGGTCTCCAGGCTGGTGTGGGCGAGCAGCGCGGTGATCAGCTCCTGCTGCTCGACGGTGCGGCTCTTGGGCTCGAACACCAGCCGCACCGCGGCCTCCTTGCCCGACTCGTCGCGCACCGCGTCGAGCACGGCCAGCAGGCTGGCCTTGAGCTGGGCCTGCTCCTGGGTCAGCGTCTTCTTGCCGGCCTTGACCTTGGGATTGGTCAGCTCCTCGATCTCTTCGAGCACCTTCTGGCTGCTGGTGCCCGGCGGCAGCTCGGTGACCACCAGCTGCCACTGGCCGCGGGCCAGGTCCTCGATCTTCCAGCGCGCGCGCACCTTCAGCGAGCCGCGGCCCGTGCGGTAGGCCTCGCGGATGTCGGTCGGGCTGGAGATGATCTGGCCACCGCCGGGGAAGTCGGGGCCGGGGATCAGCGTGTGCAGCGTGTCGTCGTCGAGCTGCTCGTCCTTGATCAGCGCGACGGCGGCGGCGGCGACCTCGCGCAGGTTGTGCGACGGGATCTCGGTGGCCATGCCCACCGCGATGCCCGAGGCGCCGTTGAGCAGCACGAAGGGCAGGCGCGCGGGCAGCAGCGAGGGCTCCTCGAAGCTGCCGTCGTAGTTGGGCACGAAGTCGACCGTGCCCTCGTCGATCTCGTCGAGCAGCAGGCGGGCGATCGGCGTCAGCCGCGCCTCGGTGTAGCGCATGGCGGCCGCGCCATCGCCGTCGCGGCTGCCGAAGTTGCCCTGGCCGTCGATCAGCGGATAGCGCAGGCTGAAGTCCTGCGCCATGCGCACCAGCGCGTCGTAGGCGGCCTGGTCGCCGTGCGGGTGGAAGCGGCCCAGCACGTCGCCGACCACGCGCGCGCTCTTGACCGGCTTCGGGCCGCTGGTGCCCTGGTTGGCCCAGCCCAGGCCCATGCGCTGCATCGCGTAGAGGATGCGGCGCTGCACCGGCTTGGCGCCGTCGCAGACATCGGGCAGCGCACGGCCCTTGACCACCGACAACGCGTACTCGAGGTAGGCGCGCTCGGCATAGTGGGCCAGCGAGATGGCGTCACCGGCCTCGGGGCCGGACGGGCTCGGGGGAGTCGAGAAGAGATCGGTCTGGACGGTCATGGACGGACGGGTTGCGGGAGCCGTTGGGCCGGTGCGCGCGGGCCGGCGCGGCCACGGACCCAGGGCGTGATTGTGGCGGCTGGCGCGCACACCCCCTGCGCACCGGGGGGTGCGGGCGCGGTGGCGGGCGGACGGACACGGGGCATGGACGGCGCGTGGACGGGGTACGGCAGGCGCATGGACAGGGCGCGGCTCAGGCGAACCAGCCCTGCAGGCACCAGTGCGGCTCGGCCCGGGCGGCCGGCCGCTGCAGGAAGATCCAGGCCAGAGCACCGTCGCCGTCGCGGGCGATGAAGTAGTCGCGCAGCGTGGGCTCGGGCGCATCCCACCAGCCGGTCTCCAGCCGGTCGGGACCGGCCAGCAGCTCCAGCGGCCGACCCTGCCACAGCGGCCCCTGCGGCCCCTCACCCAGGCGCAGCGGCTGCGGCAGCAGCCACAAGGGCTGGGCCGACAGACGCCGGGCCGCCGACGGTTGCGGCCGCCCGGTGGCATCGCAGGTCGGCCGGGTGCCCCGCGCCGCGGCAGGTGCGGCAGGTGCGGCAGGTGCGGCAGGCGTGGCAGACCCGGCGGACCCGGCCGGCACAGCCATCGACACGCCGGCACGGAGCGGGCCCGCCAGCCGGTCCGGATCCGCCGCTGGCCAGTGGTTGGCGCGCTCGGGCCGCCGGTCGGCGACGGCACGCAGCGCCTGCACCTGCTGCGGTCCCAGACGGGCCTGCAGACGCTCGACCAGCGCGGCCAGACCCGCACGGCGGGCCTCCGGGCGCTGCCAGTGCCCGGCGCCGGCCAGACCCTCGAACAGCTCGGCCCCGTCGTCCTCGCGCGGCAGCAGCGTGTCGCAGACCAGGCTCAGGCCCTGGACCGGGGCGGGCAGCTCCAGCCGGGCCAGCCGCTCGTCGAGCAGCCGGCCCAGGTGCTGCGGATCGGCGTGCCGCGGCCGTGCCGGCGCCAGCACCAGCTCGGTCCGGGTGGTGGCGTCATCGTCGGCCTGCTGGCGGCGCTCGTGGTGCAGACGCAGCCGGCAGCGGCCGATGCAGCCCTGGCGCGCGCGGGCCCAGGCACCGAGCTGGGCCAGCAGGTGGCGGGCCGGTGGCAGCAGCGCGGCCGTGTCGTCGGCCCGCCAGTCGAGGGTCAGCCGTGCCTCGAAGCGCTCGGGCAGCCGCAACCAGTGCCAGGCACCGGGCTGACGGCCCCGGGCCTGATCGACCCGGGCCAGCAACAGCGGCCCCAGGCGGCGTGCCAGCCCGTCGCGCGGCAACCCATCGAGATCGCGCAGCACGCGCAGGCCGAGCGCCGCGGCGGCCTCGTCCTGCGGCGGCGTCAGCCCCAGCAGTGCCAGCGGAACCCGGTCGAGCCAGGGCTGCAGGGCGGCCAGACTGCACAGCTGGGGCAGCACCGGCAGCTGCACCGCACGCCCGGCCTGCAAGGCGACCGGTGGCGCCGTCGCGGCCAGCAGCGCCGCCCCCAGCTCGGTGGGTGCGCAGGCGAGCCGCACCTCGCCCAACCCGAGATCACGCAGCCCGGTGCACAGCCGTGACAACAGGGCCGGCAAGCCTCCGAACAGGCGCAGGCAGGTCGAGACCTCGAGCCGCACGCCGACGAGGGCCGGACCGGCGGCCGGCTGCACGGGGGCCTGGGCCTCGGGCGCGCCACCGTGCCCACCGTGCCCACCGTGCCCACCGTGCCCACCGTGTCCACCGTGTCCACCGTACCCACCGTGCCCACCGGCGGCGACCTGCGCCGGCACCGGGGCCGCGAGCGGGGAGGCGGCCACGGCGGCCACCGCCGCCACGGCCCGGCCCGCCGGCCGCGGCGGTGGCTCAAGCCGGCCAGGCCCGGGCTCCCGCAGCGCACCGTCGTCCCCGTCCTCGACGGCATCGTCCGGCGCGGCGTCGGTGCGCGCACCGGCCGGCGTGGCCCAGCACACCGAGGGGCTGAAGGTCAGCGCCACATGGGCCACCGCGCGCAACAGACGCAGATCGCGCTGTGCGCAGGCCTGGCCCAGCCGCAGCCCCGGCACCAGCGCCTGTGCGGTGGCACGCCGCTGACCGACCTGCACCCCGGCCGCGGCCGCCGCGGCATCGACCTGCACGATGCGGTGGGCGTGCAGCAGCGCACAGGGCCGGTCATCGGGCAGGGCCGCCCGGGTCGCCCGCCAGGCCTCCAGCGACAGCCGGGGCAGGTGAAGCGCGATCCACAGCATCACGGACCTCGCGTGCCACGCAGGGCGGCGGCGGGCGGCTCCCCCCGGCCCGACGCGGCCGGACGCTGCCCGGCCAGGGGCCGGCCACCACCGGCGGCGGCCTGCGCCAACGCGTGGCGGGCCTGGGCCCGGGCCAGGCGCGCGGCCTCCAGCACCGGCGGCAGCACGAGCCGCAGGGGCTGCGCCAGTGCCGGACCGTGCCGCTTGAGCACCCGCACGGACAGACCGTCGATGCCCTGCGGCCGCAGCCACAGGCGCAGCGGCGCCACGCTCGGCTGCAGGCGCGCGGCCTCGTCGCGGAACAGGAAGACGGGGCCGTCGTGGGACTGCGCGGCCAGTTGCAGCCGGCGCAGGGCCTCGGCACGCAGCCCGTGGGCGGGCAACCAGGCCAGCGCGGCCCCCAGATGGCCACTGCGCAAGGCCTGCTCCAGCGCCCACAGCACGTCGGTCTGCGGCAACAGCGGCGGCCGGCCTCCGGGCAGAGGGGGCCGATGAGGCCGATGGGGCGGGTGCGGTAGGCGCGATGGCTGTGGCAGGCCCCGCACGGCCGACCGGGAGGTCGGGCGCGACATGGCCGCACCCGAACCAGCACCAACACCCGTACCCGCATCCGACCATGGCGCCAGGTCCCCGCCCGGCCCCTGCCCTGGACGGCCGGACAGCGGCCCCGCGCACCAGCCCTGCCCGCCACCGACGATCAGCCAGTGCACCGGATCCAGTCCTTGCTGCAGCAGGGCCCAGGCCGACAACAGGGCCGGAGGATCGAACAGCATCACGCAGCGCGGCTCACCGCTGACGCGACAGGCCAGTGCGGACGGCGCCAGCACCGGAGCCAGCAGGCGCAGCTCGCCGATGCCCGGGCGCGGCAGCAGCAGCTCGGTCAGCACGCCATGCGGCCAGCCGCCGCCGGGCAGCTGGGCATCGAGCTGGACATGGCCACTGGCGCTGCAGCGCGGGCTGCCCCGCCCGAGCTGGCTGGCCCGCCAGAGGGCCGGGTGGCAGAGCTCGGGTGCGGCCGAAGGCCCGGGCGGGGCCTGCGGCAGCGGATCGGCGCCCGCATCCGCTGCCGCAGGCCGAGGGCCGGGCCGGCGGAGGTCATCGGCCGCGGCCGGCGCCCCTGTTCCAGGGCGCGGCACGGGCGGATCAGCGACGACGAAGGGCAGTGAAAGGCTCACCTGGATACTGTATGCGCATACAGTATTCGCAAGCAAGTCAGGTGTGCGCGCCAGGCGCTGTCAGCGTGCCTCGACCGGACCGTGCCGGGCCCCGGGCCCGGCCGCCCGGCCGTCACCGCGGCTCAGGCCCCCAGGTAGCGCCCCGGCCGGTGGTTCAGCGCGAGGAAGGCGCCGATGATGACCGCGCCGGCCACCGACTGCAGCACTTTCTCGGGCGCCAGCGTGACCAGCGCGGCGATGACGACGGCCACGTCCACACCCATCTGCACATGGCCGGCGCGGATGCCGCGCGTCTGCTGCAGCCACTGCGCCAGGATGTTGACGCCGCCCACGCTGGCATGGTGGCGCAGCAGCGCCAGCAGGCCGAAGCCGATCAGGAAGCCGCCGAGCACCGAGGCCACCCAGGGGTTGAGCAGGTCGAAGCGCAGCACGCCCGGGGCCAGCGCCGTCCACAGCGAGACCAGCGCCACCGCGACGAAGCTCTTGAGCGTGAAGGCCGCCCCCAGCCCGCGCCAGGCCAGCCAGTAGAACGGCAGGTTCAGCGCGAAGAAGCAGGCCGACAGCGGCCAGCCCGTCGCGTACCAGAGCAGGAAGGCCACGCCGGCGACGCCGCCGGTCAGCAGCCCGGCATGGGCGAACATGGCCAGCCCGAGCGCCACGAACAGCGAGCCGGCGAGCAGGGCGTGAAGGTCGTCGAACCAGCTGTGGCGCAAGGGAACTTGAGTCGGGACGTGGGTGGTGGCCATCTCGGCATCCGGTCGGCAGCCCGGGGTGCGGGCGGGTCCGCCGCGGCGGCACGGCCACCGGGATCACCGGCCGCCGCACCCCCGGTCGGCACCGACGGTTCAGGTCGGGCCCACGGCGGAAGGATCTCAGATCCAGGAGAGTAGCAAACCGCGGGCCCGCCGTCGCGCCGGACCGGCCGGCGACCCCCGCGACCCCCGCGAACCCTGCGACGGGGCCGTTCAGGCCACCGGCACCGCGGTGCGGCCGGCGGCGACCGGGTCGTGGGATGCGCCACGGTCGGTGCCGTGGGGCTCGATGACGGTCGGGGGATCGTCACGGTCTGTCGGCGGACCGTCCTCCTCGACCGGGCCGGGCGGCGGAACACCGTCCGCGCCCTGGCTCCGCACCACGCGCGCCAGCACCTCGACGCAGCGGCCGTCGATCTGGCCGGTGTCGGCCTGGATGCGCAGCTTCTGCAGGGCCTGTGCCGGCGACAGCGCCGGGCGGTGAGGTCGCGGCGAGACCAGGGCATCGTAGAGATCGGCCACGCCCAGCAGCCGGGCGTCGAGCGGCAGCTGCCGCGCCGACAGGCCGCAGGGGTAGCCCGTGCCGTCCAGCCGCTCGTGGTGGTCGCCGCACAGCCGGGCCAGCGGCTCGAAGCCGGGAATGCGCGACAGCAGCCGGCGGGTGTGGCGCACATGCTGACGCACCCGTCCCAGCTCCGGCGGGGCCAGCGGGCCGGGCCGCTCCAGCAACAGCGAGGACACGCCCAGCTTGCCCAGATCGTGCAGGGCCGCGGCCCGGCGCAGGCTCTGGCGCCGCTGTCGCGGCAGGCCCAGGCGCAGCGCCATCGCGTCGCACAGCACGCTCACGCGCTCGCTGTGGCCGCGCAGACCGGGGCTCTTGGCATCGGCGACCAGACCGAAGGTGGCGGCGATGTCGTCCAGGTGCGCGTCGTCGGGCAGCGGCTGGCCGCGCCAGGCCGGATGGGCCAGCAGCAGCTCATCGAGCTGTGGATCGAGCAGCGCCTCCCAGAACACGGGCTCGCGGCCGAGCAACAGCAGCATCTGCACCAGATGCGGGTCGAACCAGCGCCCCGACTGGCGCCGCGCCAGCTGCAGCGCAGCGCCCGGCCCACCGGTGGCGAAGGCCCGCTCGGTCTGCTGGGCCAGCAGCGCGATGCGCGCTCCCAGCGCGATCGCCTCTGCGGGCAGGCCCTGAGGGCCGCCCCGGCCGTCCCAGTGCTCGTCCAGCGCCCCGATGGCGTGCGCCACGCCCTCCGACAGGGACAGCTGGCGCGCCAGCTCGGCGCCCTGGCGGCTGCGCAGGCGCTGCAGCTCGGGCAGCGCGCGGCCGCCATGGCGTGCGCAATGCCAGAGCCGGCGGGCGCCCTGCCACAGCGCCTCGGTCGACGGCACCGCCGGCCCCGACCCCGGCGCGGCCCCGATGCCGGCCACCGGCCCGGGAGCGGCGGATGTGGCGGATGTGGCGAATGCAGCGGATGCGGCAGGCCCGCGCCCGAGCGGGCCGGCCGGGCCGCCGGTCGCCGTGGCGCCGGCCGGATGCGGCCCCCGGGCGCCCCCCTGAGCGCCCCCCCGAGCGACCACCTGTGCAGCCCCCCGGGCGAGCAGCGCGAGCGTCCCGGCCCAGCCGGCCGGACGGCGCAGCTGCAGCCGGGGCTTGAGCACCCGGTCATCGACGCCGGACAGGGCGCTCAGGCCGACGGCGATGCAGCTGCCGCCCAGGTCCTTGAGCAGCACGGTCTCGCACAACTGGCGCAGCGCGGTGGGCTCCAGCCCCAGCGACTGACCGATGTGCAGCGCGATCCAGGCACTGCGCAGCGCATGGCCCTCGGGCTGGCCCTCGGCCAGATCCAGCGCCCGGCTGAAGCCGATCCACAGGGCGCCGAGCGTGGGAACGGGACGCCGATCGGCGTCCGGCGCCGCGCCCCCCTGCCCCACCCCATCCGCCGCACCGCAGGCCGGCGGATCGATCGACGCGCCATCGGGCACGGCCAGCGCGGCCTCGCGGATGACCGCCGCCCAGGCGTCGTCCTCGCGGCCGCACTCGGGCCAGACCTCGGCACCGGGCCGCGGGGCGTCCCGGAGGACATCCGGCGCGCAGGCGACCGTCGACGCTCCACCGCGGACCGCCGACAGCGTGAAGGCATCCGTGAAGGCATCCGGGACAGCGCCCTCGACAGCGGGGTCCGCCACACGGGCCGGACGGAAAAGCAGACGATCCATGCCTGTCGCTATCGGCCGCGGCCGGCGCCGGCTTGACCGCAGGAACCCGCCCGGCCCGCGCCACGGCCGCGCCCGGCGTGACAGGCTTGCCGGGCCCCAGGTGCGGCGGCCGCCCCGACGCGCCGCCGGACCGGCGGCGCGCGGTGACCCCGCAGGGTGCGGGCGCCGCCGGCGGGCGTCAGGCGTAGACCGCGGTCGCGGCCTTCAGACGCTTGAGCACCGTCTGCTTGAGCGCGGCCGGCGAGACCACCTGCACCTGCTCGCCGTGGCGCAGGATGTCCATCACCAGCTCGGTCTCGTCGGTGTAGGGCAGGCTCAGCTCCCAGCCACCGTCGGGCAGCTCCCGGCCCTGTTGCTGCGGATGCCATTCCTCGCGGCTGATCCAGGGCGCGGCCTGGGCCGAGAAGCGCAGCACCGCCTGGCGCGTGGTGGCGCCGGCATAGATGCCGTAGCCGGCGTCCATCTCGGCCTCGACCTGCTTCATCGCCACGTCCTTGGCCCGCGTGGTCAGCACGCTGGCCTGCTGCACCGCATCCAGCGCGAAGCGCAGCAGGCGGTCACGGCTGTGGCACCAGGCGTCCATGTACCAGGTGTTGCGGTAGTGGACCAGGCGCTGCGGCGAGACCTCGCGCTCGCTGACGTCGTTGCCGCGGGTGCGCGTCAGGTAGCGGATGTGCAGGCGGCGGCGGCGCGTCAGCGCCTCGCCGGCGCGCTGGAAGCATTCGCTGGGCACCGGCCGGCGCAGCGCGCCGACGATCTTCACGCGCTTCATCAGCTGGCGCGCGTCGCTCTGGCCACCGGGGCCGAGCAGCTCCTCGATGCGGCTGAGCAGCGGCTGCAGATGGCGGCCGATCAGGCCCTCGTCATCGAGGCTGGACAGCAGCTGCTGGGCCATCAGCAGCGCGTGCAGCTCACGCTCGCTGAACCACAGGCCCGGCAGTTCGTGGCGGCGTTCGGAGGCGGAGCCATCGTTGGCCGCCACCGGCACACCGGCATCGGCGAAACGGTAGCCGTTCAGATAGCGGTCGTACTCGATCGGGGCGCCGAGCTGGTCGCGCAGGTACTCGAGGTCGCGTTTGAGGGTGGCGGGCGAGACCTCGAGGGTGTCGATCAACTGAGCGAAGCTGACGTGGCCGCGCTGGCGGATCAGCGCTTCGATCTTGTAGAGGCGGGCGGTCTTGGACATCGGCTGGTAGGTTCTTGGTGCCCGCTCGCGGACCTTGCGGCCGAGATGAGCGTGCTTTATCGCGCCAGTGTGCCACCACCCTCGGTCATCCGCAGGTCCGCCAGGGCTCTTCCGCCCCCCCCGGACAAGCGTCCGGCAGACGAGCGCCCAGCGTGCACACTCTGTAACAGGACATAAAGAGACATACCCCTAGATGCAAACATGGGGGATCGGACACCCCGCGGAACACTGTGAAAAAAATCAGTTCACCACCCTGTGTGGCTCATCTTTTGAGCGAGTGGGCCGCCACACTGACCCCCATGCCGGAATGTTCCGGCCGCGCCGGTCCCGAAGGAGCTCGAACATGCGTCAGGTCACCTTGGCTTTCGATGACACGCCGCTGCCCGCCCTCGCCCCGTCACCGGCCGGGAGGCCGGCGCCCGGTGCCGCAGCGCCGGCAGGCGCCGCCACGGCGGCCGACGCGATCGGCCGGCGCATCGGCTGGGACCATGCCCACCACCGCCTGACCCCGCCGCTGGCCCATCTGCATGCCGACAGCCCGGTGCACGCCGGCTGGCGGGCCGGCCGCGCGGTCTACGGCACCCGCACGCTGGCCCACGGTCCGGCCCTGCGGCACTGGCTGGCGCTGCGGCTGCAGGCCTGGCAAGGCGGCGAGGTCTTCGAGGAGCTGCAGGTCACGCCGCTGCTGCTGTCGCGGCTGGCCGCCACCGACCACTGCCCGGTGACCCGCAGGCCCGTGCACTGGACGACGCCCGCCGGAGCGCACGACCGGGCCGACGGCCCGCTGGCGGGCCACGAGACCGCGGCCGCGGCCGAAGCCACCCACCCCGCCGAGATCACGCGGCTGAACCCGCAGGCCGCCTGGGCGCTCGGCCATCTGGTGCTGATCGAGCGCCAGGCGCTGCAGGCCCGGCAGGCGCTCGGCGACGCGCGTCTGATCGCGCGGCTGCTGCAGGATCCCGCCTGCGGCGGTACCGGCAGCAGCGACAGCGGCACCGGCGCCAGCAGCGGCGGCACCGGCGACACGCCCTGGCCGCAGGCCCTGCCCGCCGAGGCCTGGCTGCGCCTGGGCGTGCTGGTGAGCTTCGCCACCCCCTTGCCCCATGCCCGGGCCGCGCGCATCCCCTTGCGCGTGCTGCCCGGCCATGGCGTGCGGGTGATCAACCCGGTACAGGCGCTGCAGCTGATGCTGACGCTGCAGTTCTGCGCCAGCGGCTATGCCCGGCGGCTGCTGGACCTGGCCGCGCTGATGCCCTGCACACAGACCCGCCAGGCCTTCCAGATCTTCATGCACACGCTGCTGGCGCGGCGGCTGCAGGCCGGGCCACGGGCCGAGGGCCGGGCGCTGCGCCAGGCGCTGGAAGACAGCTGGGCCGATCCGCTGGTGCTGCGCCGCTGGCAGCGCCTGGCGCTGCGCCTGGGCGCGGCCGACTGCGAGCGGCTGCTGCAGCGCGCGACCCAGCGGGGGCTGGTCGTCGGTGGCGGATGCTGGATCAGCGGCGAACAGGCGACCGATGGCTGGGGACTGCCGGCGCGCAGCGCCGCGCTCGTGCACACCGGCGGCGAAGGCGACGCTGCGCGGGTGGATGCAGGGGCCGGAGCCGGCGCGGGCGCAAACGCCGGTGCCAACGCCAACGCCGGTGCCGGTGCCGGTGCCATCACGCTGCTGCCAGCCAGCGGGATGCAGGCCCGCCTGCGCCGCGGCAGCCCCTGGCCACATCCGACACAGCCGGCGCAGCCCCTGCATCCGTCGGCCCTGCCGGCCGGGCCCGCGCCCGCGCCACAGACCCCGTTTCCCGCGGCGTTCCAGGCCGCGTTTCAGGGCGTGCCCAGCGGCGCGGCGTACTTCAGGGCCGGCAGGCTGCGCAACCTCGGCTCGCAGAAGCTGGCCAGCTGAGCCGGGCTCAGGCTGCGCAGCTCGCCCCAGTAGTGGCAGGCCGGCCCGATCTGGGCCGCCAGCTGCGCCAGCACCACCGATCCCGGATCGACCTGGTAGACCACGTTCGGCCCGCGCCACAGGGCCACGGCCGGCAACTGGTACTCGCCGGAGGCGGCCATGGCCACCGCCACCGCCTGCAGCATCGCCTGCAGGTCGAGCTCGCGGAACCAGCTGTCGGTGGGCACCGGCCGTGTCGCCTCGGGCCCCCGGTTGCCCAGGCAGAGCAGGCCGCTGCGACGACCTTCGCCGATGCGCAGCAGCAGCTCGGGCCGCGCCTGCAGCGCGCCGGCATGACAGACGGACCGCTCGCCGGGCAGCCCCAGGGGCTGCACCGGCCAGTCGGCCAGACAGGGCAGCAGCTGGACCAGGCGTTCGAGCTGGGCCGGGGCCAGGGGCTGGCCCGTGCGCTCCCGCTGGGCCTGCGCCCAGGCGAGCTGCGCCGGCAGGCGCCGTGGGTCGAAGAACCAGGCCCGCACGCGCAGGCCCAGCCATTCGACCTCGTCATGCCAGCGCAGCTCGCCAGGCCCCGGCGGCTCGGGCCAGGGCGTGGGTGGACGACGGGTGACGGTGCCGGGCACGGCATCGGCCGGTCCCGGTCGCATCGACGGGCTCATCCGGCGCTCCTCACGGTGATGACGGCCTCAGGGCCGGGATGGCCGGGGTGGCCGGGGTGGCCGGCGTGGCCGCGCTGGCCGCCGTCGCCGCGGCCGCCGGGGGGATGCCGGTCGACACCGCGTCGAGCGGAACGGTCGTCGGAGTCGGAGTCGGAGTCGGAGTCGGAGTCGGAGTCGGAGCCGATGCCGCGGCCGACGGCCGACGGGATGCGGCCGGTGGCGCGGCGACGGCGGCCGACGGCAGCAACTCGATGACCGCCCGCCAGGCCTGAGGCGGCCCGAACCAGCGCCAGCCCAGCAGCAGCGCCAGCACCAGTGTCAGCAGGATCAGCAGCCAGCCCAGCAAGGACTGCAGCGCCTGACCCGGCAGCTGCCGCGGCGCCGGCTCGACCCAGGCAGCCGGCGCGGCCACCGTCGCGGATGCCGGCAGCGGCTCCAGCAGCACCCAGCGCACGCCGTGCACGCCCTGGCGCGAGGCCCGCGAAGCGATCTGCACCCGCAGCAAGGCCGTCGCGGACCGCCCGGCGCGGCCTGCGCCTGCACCGGCACCCGCGCCTGCGCCGGCACCAGAGCCAGCACCCGGGCCAGCACCGGCGCCGACCGTGCTCACCGGCTCACCGGCGCCCTCAGCGTCGCCGTCACCATCCGCGTCCACGCGACCGGACGACGGTGCAGCCGTGGTGGTCGCGCCCTCGGTGCGCGGCATCGGTCGACGGTGATCCGGATCGCCGTCCGGACCGGACGAGGACGACGGCGACCGTGATGCACGGTCGCGCCTCACGGCGTCCCCCGACCGCCACACCCCCCACCGTGGCCGCTGCCACCGCCACCGGAACCACCGCCACCCCCATCACCCTGACGCCCGCCCGCGCCGACACGCGCCGTGCCGCAGCCCCCTGGCGTGCAGACCACCGCCCCACGGCCGACGGCCACGCGCACGCCGGCACGGATGCGGCCGCGGGCTGCGCGCCGTCCCCGCCGGGCGACGCCCGGACGCGCGGGCGCGCAGCGCTCGTCCGGCGCCGGCAGCCGCCCGGGCCCGCGGCCCGACAGCGCCATGGGGTGGCCCGGCGCCACGCCGCCGGCGATCGCCGCGCCCCCGGCACGGGCCCGCCGCATGATGACCTTGAACATCGCGCCTGGCTGCAGCCCGTGCATCGCCGTGCCTTTTCCGCCGGCCATCACGGCTGCGGCAGTGGCTCGGCGACCGACGCCGACGCCGGGGCCGTACCGACGCGCGCCGCCACCGGCGGCCGGCCATCGACCCAGCGCCGGCGGGCGACGACCGAGGTCGCCCGCGGCGGCTCGGCCGCCGGCCCATCGTCCTCCTCGCCCGACCCGGACGGGCCCGACGGTCCGTCATGACCGTTCGTCGCATCACCCGCGGACCCGGACCCGGACCCGGACGTGGCCCCCGCGCCGCCCGCCTCCGCCGCCGCGCGCCAGGCCGACACCCCGGCCACGCCGGCATAGCCGGCCGAGGCCGGCATCGCGCCGGGAACGTCCAGCGGCAGCCAGGACGTGGCCCCGCGGGCCACCGCCTCACGCAAGGCGGTGGCGCGGCTGGCCTGCCAGCCCTCGGAGCGCTCCGGCGCGGCGGCGACGGGCCGGGGCGGCAAGGCCCGGTGGCGGCCCCGCAGGCGCTGGATCAAGGCCCCGCAGACCAGACCACAGCCGCCCAGCAGCGCCGCGGCGGCCAGCGCCCGGGAGGGCCACAAGGCCACCCCCAGGGCCGCGAAGGCGCAGCCCTGGCTGAGGGCTCCAGCCACCAACGGCAGCAGATCAGGACGGGTATCGGTATCGACGGTCATGGTGGCGCAGCGGCAGGCAACGGGATCACGCGAGCGGCCGGCCCCGGCGCGCCCACGGCGCAGACCGGACCCGACACGGGCCTGGACGTGCTATCGGCGGCCTGACGCCGCGCTTGAGCGGAACCGGCGCCGACCGCACTTCTATGATCAGCACCCCCCGACGTCCTGCCCGACCGCCGATGCCCCTCCTGCCCCTTCCTCGGCCCTCACGCCCCTCCCGGCCTTGCCACACCGCCCGCCCGACCGTCCCCGCCGTGATGGGGCCTGCGCCACGCCCCGCAGGCCCGCGCCGGGGCTGCGGCCAGGGACGCCCGGGCCGCCCGGGCCGCCCGGGCCGCCTGGCCCGTTGCGTGGCCCTGCTGCTGACCGTGGTGACCCTGGGCGCCGCCGCCCAGCAGCCGCGCACCATCACCCCGCGCGGGCCGCTGGCGGCCGACGAGCTGGCCCAGGTCGAGCTCTTCCGCCGCCTGTCGCCCTCGGTCGTGCACATCACCACGCTGGGCCTGCAGCGCGACCTGTTCAGCCGCTCGGTGCAGCAGGTGCCGCGCGGCACCGGCACCGGCTTCGTCTGGGATGCGGCCGGCCACATCGTGACCAACTTCCACGTCATCCAGGGCGGCTCGTCGGCCACCGTCACCTTCGCCGACCAGACCACGGTCGAGGCGAAGCTGGTCGGCGCCTTCGCCGACCGCGACCTGGCCGTGCTCAAGGTCGAGCTGCCGCGCGAGCGGCTGACGCCGATCCCGCTGGGCAGCAGCCGTGACCTGCTGGTCGGCCAGCGCGTCTACGCCATCGGCAACCCCTTCGGCCTCGACCAGACGCTGACCACCGGCATCGTCAGCGCCCTCAACCGCGAGATCGAGAGCTTCAACGAGCGCACCATCCGCGGCGTGATCCAGACCGATGCGGCGATCAACCCCGGCAACTCGGGCGGGCCGCTGCTCGATTCGGCCGGCCGGCTGATCGGCGTCAACACGCAGATCGCCAGCCCCTCGGGGGCGAACGCCGGCATCGGCTTCGCGATTCCGGCCGACGAGGTCAACCGCATCGTGCCGCGGCTGATCCGCTCGGGCCGCATCACGCGGCCGGCGCTCGGCATCAGCGCAGCCAACGAGCAACTTGAACGGGCGCTGCGCCTGCCCACCGGCGTCGCCCTGGTGCAGGTCGCCCCGGACGGCCCGGCCGCACGCGCCGGCCTGCAGCCCTTCGCCCGCAACCGCGACGGCAGCGTGGCCGGCGGCGACGTGATCACCGCCGTGCAGGGCGAGGCGGTGTCGACGCTCGACGACCTGCTGACCGTGCTGGAACGCTACCAGAGCGGCGACACCCTCACCCTGACCGTCTGGCGCAGCGGCCGTACCCGCCAGACGAGCGTGCGCCTGACCGGCGAATGACGCGCACCGGCACAGGCAAGGCACCGGTGCGACGGCTGCGGGCGGCATGCCGGTCCGGCGCCAGCGTCGGCCGCCTGCCGCGTCACTTGAGCCGGCCCAAGGGCCGAACAAGGGCGTGCACGACCTGATCCTGCCGGGATACCGCCGCGGCCTGAATCGCTACAACCTGCACCCAGGAAGTGACAGGGCAGCAGGGAAGTGGCAGGACCATGAGCAGTGGCAGTACCCGTGACACGCGCCGGCAGGGCGCGCCGGACGACGACGTGCCGATGCACGCGAGCGCCCCCATCCGTCCCGGACCTCCGGGCGGCCTGGATGCACAGGCCGGCCGCCCGTCACGGCTGATGATCGTCGAGGACGAGGCCATCGTGGCCCTCGAGATGCGCGTGCAGCTGGAGCACCTCGGTTTCGAGGTCTGCGCCCAGGCCGACACCGCCGACGAGGCCGTGGTTCTGGCCGCCGCGCGCCAGCCCGATCTGGTGTTGATGGACGTGGTGCTCAAGGGCCCGCGCGACGGCATCGAGGCCGCCCGCCGCATCCAGGCCCGCCAGGCCACGCCGGTGATCTACCTGACCGCCTTCAGCGATCCGGCCACCGTGCACCGCGCGGCCCAGACCGGCCCCTACGGCTACCTGACCAAGCCCTACCAGCTCAAGGAGCTGCGCGCGGCCATCGACGTGGCGCTGTGCAAGCACCGGCTGGAGCAGCAGCTGCGGGCGGCCGAACGCTGGTTCTCCTCGACGCTGCGCTGCGTGACCGATGCCGTCCTGGCCATCGATCTCGGCGACCGCCTGCACTTCATCAACCCGGCCGCCGAGCGCCTGCTGGGCTGTGCCAGCGCCGACTGGCAGGGACGGCCCGTCTCCGAACTTCTGCGTTATGCGGACGGCCTGCCGCCGGGCACGACCGGCGCGCCGACGCCGCAGCAGCGCCCGGCCCGCCGCCTGCTGACGCCGCATGGCGAGCGCGCCGTCGATGAATCACGGGCCCCCATCCGGGATGAGCACGGCCGCCTGATCGGCCAGGTCTGCGCACTGCGTGACGTCACCGAGCAGGTGCAGGCCGAGGCCGCGCTGCGGGCCAGCGAATCGCGCTTCCGGGGCGCGTTCGAGCAGGCCCCGCTGGGCATGGCCCTGGTGCGACCGGACGGCCACATCGAGCAGGCCAACGCGGCGATGGCCCAGCTGCTGGGCTGCACGCCACCGCCGCCCGGCGGCGTGCATCTGGGCCAGCTCGGCAGCGCCGAGGACTGGGCGGCCGAAGCCGGTCGGCTGCAGCGGCTGGGCCACACCGGCCACCCCGATTGCGCGCAGTACGAGCGCGCCTGGCAGGGCCTGGACGGCCGCCAGCGCTGGGTCGCCGTCAGCGTGTGCCGCCTGCCGGGCGCGCCGCTGCGGGCCCCACCGGCCGGTGCGCAGGCCGGTGTGCAGGCCACCGCCGGGCCCGCCGGGCAGGCGCTGCAGCCGCTGCCGCCCCCGGGCACGCTGCTCTACCAGGTGATGGACATCAGCGCGCGCAAGGCCGATGAGGGCCGGCTGTCGCGCCTGGCCTCGCGCGACATGCTGACCGGCCTGCCCAACCGCGCGGCGATGAACGAAACGCTGTTGCAGCACTGCCGTGCGCGGACCGACCACGCCGACGACCCCACACCGCGCCTGCCGCACGCGCTGATGCTGCTGGACCTCGACCACTTCAAGCCGGTCAACGACCGCCACGGCCATGCCGCCGGCGATGCCGTGCTGGCCGAGGCGGCCCGCCGCATGCGCAGCGTGCTGCGCGCCAGCGACCACCTCGCGCGCTGGGGCGGCGACGAGTTCGTGCTGCTGCTGCACGGCGTGGCCCGTGCCGAGCAGGCCACGGTGGTCGGCCACAAGCTGCTGTGCGCCCTGTCGCAGCCGATCCGCCTGCCGGACGGGCAGGACGTGCGCATCGGCGCCAGCATCGGCGTGGCGCTGTATCCGCAGCACGCCAGCCGGCCCTCGCGCCTGATGGCCCTGGCCGATGCCGCGCTCTACCGCGGCAAGGCCGCCGGCCGCGACCGCTGCGTCGTGCACGAGCCCTGCGCGGCGGCCGAGGCCACGCCCGGCGACGTGCGCGAGACCGCCCCCGACCCGATCACCTCCCCATCGGCCGATCCGGCCCTCCCCGTCCCACCGCATCCGGAGTCCCTGCACCATGTCTGAGCCCCTCACCCTGCTCGTTGTCGACGACAGCAAGGTCTCGCGCATCATGTCCACCGGCTACCTGCGCAAGCACCGGCCCGCGCTGCGCGTGCTCGAAGCGTCACATGCCGACGAGGCCTGCGCGCTGATCGAGCGCGAGCGGCCCGACTGGCTGCTGCTGGACCACAACATGCCCGGCCGCAGCGGCCTGGACCTGGCCGAGCAGCTGCGCGCCGAACGGCCGACGCTGCGCATCGCGCTGCTGACGGCCAATGTGCAGGACGCGACCCAGGCCCGCGCCCAGGCGCTCGGCGTGCACTTCTTCCGCAAGCCGATCACCGAGAACGTCGTGCTGGAGGTGCTGCGCACGCTGGAGGCCGCCGGCCCCCTGAGCGCCAACCACGAGGCACACGCCTGATGATGAACATCAGCGAGATCGAGCGCGACGCCCTGGCCGAGGCCTTCAACGTGGCCCTCGGCGCGGCCAGCGCATCCTTCGCCGACGTGGTGCAGACCGAGGTGCAGATGTCGGTGCCCCGCGTCGAACTGCTCTCGCGCGAGCAGCTCAACGCCCGGCTGTGCGAGCTGCCGGCCGAGGCCGGCCAGCGCCGCATCGTCACCATCGCACAGGACTTCGCCGCCGGCCAGCAGATCCAGACCGATGCCGTGCTGCTGATGCCGCAGCAGGCCTGCCTGGACGTGGTGCGCCGCATGCTCGGCGAACACGCCCAGGCCGTGCAGGACATCAGCGAGCTGGAGCAGGACGCGCTGGCCGAGATCGGCAACATCATCATCAACAGCTGCATGGGCACGCTGGCCGACATGCTGGGCATGGAGTTCCAGGGCTCGCTGCCGCAGGTCGACAGCGCCGACGTCGAGCAGCTGGTCGATCAGCTGCATCCCGGCAACGCGACGCTGCTGGCCGAGATCTCGATGACGCTCAAGGCCAGCAACGTGAGCGGCATGGTGCTGTTCCTGATGAACGTGCCGTCGCTGGAGCAGCTGGTGCGCCACATGCGTGTCTACTTCGGCCTGGGTGAGCCGGCCGTGGCATGAGCGCCCTGTCGCCCGCCGTCCCGGCACGCCTGTGCGACGCGCTGGACATGGGCGCACTGCTGATCGCCGCCGACGGCCGCATCCGCCTGTGCAACCGCTGGCTGCGCGAGCGGCTGCGCCTGCACGCCGCACCCGACGGCGCGACCCTGACCGAGGTGCTGGGCGGTGATCTGCATCCCCGGCTGCAGGCCGCCGTCCAGGCCGCGCTGACGCGTGGCCACTCCAGCCGGCTGTCGACCGCCCTGCACCCCTGGCCGCTGCCGCTGCACGATCCCGGCGGCCGCGGCCCGCGCATCCGGCATGCCGTCGACGTGGTGTCGGTCCCGCTGGGCGACGGCAGCCGCTCCTGTCTGCTGCAGGTGCGCGACATGGGCGAGAGCCACCGCCGCGAGGAGACCCTCAGGTTGCAGGCCAGACGGCTGGAGCTCGCCCTGGCCGAGAAGGAGACCCTGCTGCGCGAGGTCTACCACCGGGTCAAGAACAACCTGCAGGTGATCCAGAGCCTGCTCAACCTCAAGCGCGGCAGCCTGGACGATGCCGCGGCCCGTGCCGCGCTGGCCGAGACGGCCGAGCGGGTGCGGGCGATGGCCCTGGTGCACGAGAAGCTCTACCAGTCCTCGCAGCTGGTCCAGGTCGATCTGGCCGACTATCTGGCCGACCTGTGCCGCCAGGTCGGCGAGGCGCTGCGCGGGCCACAGGCCGCCGTGCAGCTGCAGGTGCAGGCCGCGGCCGTGCGCGCCGACCTCAACTGCGCCATCCCCTTCGGCCTGATCGTCACCGAGCTGCTGTCGAACTGCCACAAGCATGCGTTCGCCGACGGCCGGCCCGGCCGCATCGACGTGCGGCTGAGCCCGCTGCCCGACGGCGGCGCGCTGCTGGAGGTGATCGACGACGGCATCGGATCGCCCCAGTGGCGCGACGGCCCGCAGGCCTCGCTCGGCCTGCAGCTGGTGCACAGCCTGACCCGTCAGATCGACGGTCAGGCGCTGTGCCTGCCGGCGTGCCGCGACAGTGGCGAGCCGGCGTCGGCCGGGGCCGGGGCCACCACAGGTCCCGGCACGCACTGGCAGCTGCGCTTCTCGCGCCTGCAAGCCTCGGCCACGCACGCCGCGCAGGCCTGATGCACTGCCCCGGTGCCCTGACGTGCACCGTGTGCAGGCGCCGCACGTCGACACGGCCAGGACCCCCGACGGCTCCGTCGTGACGGACACCCCCGGACATCGGGGGTGCCGCCCGGCATGGGCGTTGCGTTGGATCACGGCGGGTGCCCGCACGGCGTGGCATCCGTCCGCTCCGCCGGACCGGTAGGCACGGCCGCTCGACGGGCCGGCCCGGCCGACGGTCTGCCGCACGCACCCCCTTCCACGCATGGCCGCCCTGCTGTCCGACGCCGCCACCCTGCCCCTGAACGCCACCGACCGGTCCACGCCATCCCCCGGCGCCCCCGCATCCTCCCGCCGCCCCGATGACGCCGCCAGTTCGTTGGCCGACCGGGATGTCAGCCAGCTCACCCGCGGCGTCTGGCTGCGCTCGATCACCGGCCTGCTGCTGATCGCGCTGCTGGCCACCGCCACCTTCCTGATCCTGCACGATGTGCTGAGCATCAACCGCAGCGCCGCCACGGTGGTCAACATCAGCGGCCGCCAGCGCATGCTGTCGCAGCGCGCGGCGCTGTTCGCCACCCGGCTGGTGGTCGCGCGCGACGCCGAGGAGCGTGCCGCCCTGCGCCGCGAGCTCGACCGGGTGACCCGCCTGATGCAGAGCTCGCACGAGGGCCTGACCCGCGGCAGCGCCGCACTCGGCCTGCCGGCCACGCTGTCGCCGGCCCTGCAGGCGCTGTACTTCGGATCGCCCGCCCAGCTGGACCGCCAGGTACGCGACTATCTGGACCACCTGCACGGCCTGATGCGACACGTCGACCAGCAGCCCGGCACCCTGCCGCCGCAGCTGCAGGCGATCACCGCCGCGGCCTCCGGCGTGCTGCTCAAGACCCTCGACGACGCCGTCGTGCAGTACGAGCAGGAGAGCGCGGCCGAGGTCGCGCGCGCCATCCGCTACGAGCAGATCGTCTACGGCGGCACCCTGCTGGCCCTGCTGCTGGAGGCCGCGCTGATCTACCGCCCGCTGGTGGCCCGCGTGCGGCGCGCCACCGAACGCCTGCTGCGCCAGCAGCAGTTCAGCGACCAGGTGATCGACACCTCGCAGGCGCTGATCATCGGCCTGGAGCCATCGGGCCGCATCGCGCTGTTCAACCAGCACAGCCAGCAGGTCAGCGGCCGCAGCGAGGCCGAGGTGCGCGGGCAGGACTTCTTCAGCACCTTCCTGCCGCCGCAGCTCGCCGCCGACGCGGTGGTGCGCCGCCAGTTCCTCGGCCGCGTCGAGCCCGGCGCACAGGCCCCACGCACCGAGACGCCGCTGCTGACCCATGACGGCCGCCACCTGACCATCGAGTGGTCGAACACCGAGCTGCGCGATCCGCTGAGCGGCCGCACGCTGCTGCACCTGGCCACCGGCGTCGACATCACCGCGCGCAAGCAGGCCCAGCAGGCGCTGCAGCAGGCCCTGCAGCGCACCGAGGCCCTGGGCGCGCGGCTGCGCCAGGAAGTGGCCCATGCCGCCCAGCTGCAGCGCGCGATGCTGCCGCCGCCCGAGATCACGCTGCCCGGCCTGCAGGGCCTGGCCCGGCTGACCACCTCGACCGAGGTCGGCGGTGACTACTACGACCACTATGCGGTCGACGGCCGCCACGCCGTGTTCCTCATCGGCGACGTCAGCGGCCACGGCGTGGCCTCGGGCACGCTGGTCAGCGCGGCCAAGATGGCCGTGCACCAGCTGGCCAACCAGGGCGAGACCGATCCGGCCGCCATCCTCGAACACCTGAACGAGGCGCTGCTGACCGCCAGCCACGACAGCATGTTCATGACGCTGCTGGCCTGCAGCCTGGATGCGCGCACCGGCCGCCTGCGGGTGGCCAATGCCGGCCATGTCTTTCCCTATGTCTGGATCGAGGCCGACCAGGGCTGGGGCATGGTCGAGGCCGAGGGCCTGCCGCTGGGCCGCGTGCAGCAGCCCGCCTACGCGGCCATCGCCTTCGACATCGCGCCGGGCGACCGCCTGTTCCTCTACACCGACGGCGTGATCGAGCAGGAAGACCGGCAGCGCCAGCCCTTCGGCAGCGAAGGGCTGGAGGCGCTGCTCTACCGCCAGGCCAGCGCCGATCCGGCCACGCTGGTCGAACAGGTGTTCAGCGCCGTGCAGCGGCATGCGGGCCGCCCGCACTTCGACGACGACGTGACCGCGCTGTGCCTGGCCCACACCGGCCGCGTCGAGGGCGCGCCGGTGCTGCCCGGCCGCCTGGCCAGCGCACGCGATCTGCTGCAGGTGGAGGCCGCCGCCGTGGCCGAGGCCGGCGGCCTGCCCGCGCCGGTGGCCCGCCAGCGCGTGGTGGCCACCCATGCCTCGGGCACCTTGCTGCCGCTGCTGCCGGCGCTGTGCGCGGCCGGCATCCGCCGCGTGCTGCCCGATGACCAGCCCTTTCTGCGTGCACTCGGCTGGCAGGCCCTGCTGGCCCAGCACACGCTGGACGACGGCGACGACCTGGCGCGCTGGATCCCGGCCCCGCGCCAGAGCGGCGACTGGCCCCTGGGCCACAGCGACGACAAGGCCACCACGCTGACCGCGCTCGGCGACTGGCTGGCCGGCCTGGCACTGACGGCCGAGGCGGCCGGCCGGCCGCTGCCCGAGGGCCTGGCCGACATCGTGCGCCTGATGGCCGACGAGCTGATCGAGAACGGCCTGTACGGCGCCCCGCTCGATGCCACCGGCCAGAAACGGCATGCCAAGGGCACGGTGCGCGAGGTGGCCGCCCACGAAGGCCTGCGCCTGCAGATCCGCCACGATGGCCAGCGCCTGGGCCTGAGCATGAGCGACCACTGGGGCACCTTCACCCCGGCCGTGTTCCTGCGCCGGCTGGCGCTCAACGCCGGACAACAGGGGCTGGAGGCCGGCATCGGCGGCGCCGGCCTCTACCTGATGTGGCGCATGAGCGACTACCTGCAGATCCGCGTGCAGCCCCAGCGCCGCAGCCAGATCACGCTGCTGTGGTCGCTGCAGCAGGCGCCCGACCCCGAGCGCGACAGCGGCTTCCAGTTCCTCTACCACCACGAGCTGGGCGAGCTGCCGGACAGCGCCAGCGCATGAGCGATCGCCTGATGTCACCCGTTGTTCCGATGGCTCCGTCCTCTCCAGCCTCTCCCGCCCAGCCCGCACCATCCACCCCGCCGGCCACCGGCGCGCTGCAGGTGCAGACCGGGCACGAGGACGGCCCCGGCGGCGCCCGGCTGTGCCTGCGGCTGCACGGCGAGATCGACGTGCACGCCACGCCCGTGCTGGCCGGCCTGCAGGGCTGCACGCCCCCCGGCGGGCGCCTGACGCTGGACTTCAGCGGTGTGTCGCGCTGCAACTCGATGGGCCTGGCCCAGCTGCTGCGCCTGCTGGAGCACTGGCGCACCGCCGGCCTGCAGCCCGAGGTCCAGGGTCTGAACCGCACGCTGGCCATGCTGTTCAAGATGACCGGGCTGATGCGCTACTTCGGCGGCAGCACCGCGCCCCCCGCCGACGCCCCCCGCCTGACGGCGCCCGCCGCCGTCCGTCCACCCACGCTCGCCCTCAAGCCCGCCGCCCTGCGCCTGGACTTCCATGTCAGCCAGCAGAACAGCCAGCAGCTGATCGGCTGGTACTACCTGAACACGCTGCTGCAACGCGCGCTCGGCCGCGCCATCGCCCTGACCGTCGACGATCTGGACGCCCCCGGCGCCCGCCCCTCCGGTGCGCCCCCCGTCCTGGCCTTCGCCCGACCCTTCGACGCCTGCGCGCTGATGGACGCCCACGGCTACCTGCCGGTGGCCCGCCCGGCCGGCAACAGCGACGAGGTCAGCGACGAGGTCAGCCTGATCGTGCGCCAGGACGAACCGCGCACCGCACTGGCCGACTTCGCCGGCGCACGCACCATCACCGCGCACACGCGCAGCTTCGTGCAGGTGCTGGGCCGCTTCTTCTGCGACGAGAGCGGGCTCGACTCGGCCAGCCTGCAGATGGCCGAGGCCGGCAGCGAGATCGGTGCGCTGAAGGCGCTGCTGGCCGGTCAGGCCGATCTGCTGCTGATGTCGCGCCGCGGCCATGCGCGGCTGTCGGCACTGGCCCGCGCCGGGGTGCGCGTGCTCGACCAGAGCGAGACCGGCGTCGCCAGCCACCTGCTGCTGCTGCGCCCGGACTGCGCCGCCCTGGCCGCTCCGCTGCGCGCGGCGCTGACCGGCCTGTCCGGCCACGACAAGGGCCGCCAGGCGCTGCAGGACCTGGGCCTGTCGGCCTGGGACGTGCCGGCCGACGAGGAGATCGCGATGCTGCGCCGGCTCTACCAGCGCTACGCCGGCTGAACCGGCCGCCCCGCGTTGATCGGTCAGCGTTGATCGGTCAGCGCTGGGCGGTCAGCGCGGGTCAGTCAGCGCCGATCGGCCCGCGCCCGTCACTCAGACCGGGCACTCCAGCGGCGTGGCCCGCATCGCCACATGGCGGCAGAAGCGGTCCAGCACCGCCTGGTGGCCCTGGCACTGCTCGGCCGCGCCATGCGGATCGTCGACATCGAAGGTCTCGACCACGCGCACGCCGCCGTCCTCGGGCAGGAAGGACACGCGCAGCATGTGGTCACCGCTGCAGGCGGCCAGCCGGCGCAGCGGCCGCAGCTCGGTGTAGACGCCCTCGACGTCGTAGCCGACGCTGCCGTCGCGCGCCTCCATCCGCCAGCGGAAGGCACCGCCCACGCGCAGGTCCACCTCGGCCTGCGTGGTGCGCCAGTCCGGTGAGGCGGCATTCCACTTCATGATCTCCTCAGGCGTGGTCCACGCCTGCCAGACGGCCTCCAGCGGGGCCTGCGCGAAAGACTCGACGGTGATCTGCATGACGATGCTCCGGAGCGTTCGGGTGAGGGCAGTGTGACAGCGCCCAAGCAGGTCGTGTACCACCCCGCCCGCCGGGACTTCCCGGACCTGACGGCCTTCGTCGAGGATTTCGCACGCGTGGGCAGAGGGGCGTCAGCGGCGCACGGCGGGCTCCGTCGTGCGACGCGCCTCGGCGCCTCAGTTCTTCAGTTGACCGGCCAGCTTCAGCGAGGCGCGCACCATGTCGTTGACACGCGTCTGCCAGCCGTCGCCGGTGGCCCGCAGCGCCTCCAGCACATCGGGATCGAAACGCAGCTTGACCGGCTGTTTGGTCACGGCCGCCTTCGGTCGCCCGCGCTTGACGAGCACCGTCCCTTGGAACTCGTCGGCCCGCTGGAAGAAGGCCTCCGTCAGCTCGGGAGCGTCGTCAGGATCCGTCGAAACGATGGGCGAAACGCGCTTGCTCACGGTCATTGGCTTTCCTCATGCTGATGATGCGACGGGCCTCACCGCGGGGCGTCCAGACCATCACCACCATGCGTCCGTCCAGCTGGCCGACGGTGATACGACGATCCTCCGCACAGTCCTGGCGCAGGTCAGCCGCCGTGTAGTGGCGCCCCTGGAACACCTCGCCGGCCCGCGCGAAATCCAGTCCGCGCGCCGCCCAGGTGGCATCACGCCTGGCCGGATCGAACTCGATGTCCACGGCAATTATTGTCCACCCAGAAAAAGAAAGCTGACGGGCGACTCACCCCACCCGCGCCAGCTCCGCCGCCAGCCGGTCCAGGTTCTGCTCGTTGGCGGGGCCGCACAGGGCCTGCAGCTGGCCGGCGGTGCGGCCGTCGGCGAAGGTCTGGGCCCAGTCCAGGCGGGTGTGGCCGGCCTCGGCCGGGGCCAGCGTGACGGCCAGCGTGAAGACCGGCTCGACCACGTGGTGCACCGTCAGCCGCTCGGCCGGGCGCAGCGCGCCGAAGCGGCAGGCGTTGGCGTAGCGCTGGCCGTCGGGGCCGATCATGTCGAAGCGCCAGGCGCCACCGGGGCGGAAGTCGAAGGTCTCGAAGACATTGCTGAAACCCGCCGGCCCCCACCAGCGCGCCAGCCGCTCGCCATCGGCGATCGCCGCCCACACCGCCTGCGGCCCGGCCGCCAGCACACGCGAGGTGCGCAGCGTGGCCGCCGCCAGATCCTCGACCGCGCCCGGCCGGGCCTGCACGTGGCGCGCGAAGTTGTCGAGGATGGCCTGCCAGCCCTGGCGCTGCTGCTCGGGGCTGAAGGTGGTCTCGGCCTCGAAGGTCTCGACCACCCGCACGCCCTCGGCCAGCGGCGTGAAGTCGACCTCCAGCGCCCGCTCGCCGAAGCGCGCGGCCAGCCGCTGCAGCGGCAGCACCTCGGTGTAGACGCCCTCGAAGTCGAAGCCCATGCTGCCGTCCCTGGCCTCCATGCGCGAGCGGAAGGTGCCGCCCTCGCGCAGATCGACCTCGGCCTGCGTGGTGTGCCAGTCGGCCGAGGCGGCGTTCCACTGCAGGATGTCGGCGGGCGTGGTCCAGGCCTGCCAGACGGCCGACAAGGAGGCGTGGACGAGGGTCTCGACGGTGATGCGCATGGGCGACTCCTGGCGGCCGGATGAACGGGAGGGGCGGGATGCGATGGCCGCGCTGGCGCGCAGTGTGGCACCGGCCGGCAGGGCCCGGTGCAGGCGGCCGCCGGATCGGCGTGCCGGGACAGCAGGCCCTCACGCGGTCGGGGTTGGCGGACGGTGGACGGTGGACGGGCGGGGCGTCAGCGCCGTCAGCGCCGTCAGCGCCGCCCGGCCGGTGGCGGCCGGCGCCCGTCCAGCCAGCCGTCATAGCCCCGCTGCAGGGCCCAGGCCAGGGCCGTGACCAGCGGCAGACCGAGACCCGCCAGCAGCAGCAGCCGTCCGTGCGGGCTGCCGATCCAGCCGTCCGGCACCGCAGCGGCCGACAGGTACCGCGACAGCAGCTCGTAGACCGGGCGGTGGAACAGGTACATCGCGAAGCTGGCCCGGGCCAGCGGCGCCCAGACCGGCGCCGACCAGAAGGCGCCGACGGCGCGGCGCAGGCGATGGCGCGCCTGCAGCGGCCGTGCACGGCCCGCTCCGGCCGCTCCGGACCAGCCCGCGGCGCCGGGCGGTCGATCCGTCACCCCACCCGTCCCCGTCGCGGCCGCCGCCCAGCGCACCGCCAGCACCAGCGCTACGGGCCACGCGGTGGCCAGCGGCAGGCTCCACAGGCTGGTCTCGGGCAGCGCGGCGTCCGCCAGGCTCAGGCCCAGCGCCGCCGCGCAGGCCGCAGCGACCGCGACCCGCGTCACCGTGGCCGACCCGCGCGACGCGCCGCCCACGGCACCCACCGCGGCACCCACCGCAGCAGCACCCACCAGCCCAGCGGGCCGCGACAGGCCGCCGCGCGCCAGCGCCAGCCCGGCAGCGAACGCCGGGAAATACAGCAGCAGCCGCCGATCCCCGTGCCCACCACCGAACACCAGCCCGGCCAGCACCACGCCAGCCAACGCCACTGCCGCCAGACCGGCCACACGCCCCAGATCCAGCGCCCGCATCAGCCACGGCGCCACCGCGTAGTACACCAGCAGCGCGGTGACGAACCACAGCGTGGGCGGCGGCGGCCCCCAGAGCATCGACAGCCCCAGCGCCGCCTTGGCCACGCCCTTGAGCCCGATCAGCCCGATGGCCCAGAAGGCCAGCAGCGCCAGCAGGTACAGCGGATGGATGCGCCACAGCCGCCGGACCCAGAAGCGCCGCAGCCCGGCCCAGCCCGGCGCCACCGCCCCCTGCCCCAGCAGAAAGCCCGACAGCAGCACGAACAGCCCCAGCACCCCCACCGTCAGCCGCTGCGTGACCGCGTTGTGGTAGCCCGGCCAGCCCGGCACGTAGTCCATCAGGTGCCAGAAGCCGACGATGTAGAGCGCGCACACGGCGCGCAGGCCATCGATCCAGGGCAGGCGCACGGGCGCAGCGGCAGGGGCGTTCATCGGGCTGGCACAGCACAGCGTCGCCCTTGGATGAACGGCACGGGCCATGACGTCAGGTGTTGTCCTCCGGGAATTGTGGACCCGACACCGGGCGCCCTGTCATCCCCCCCCGAATCCAAGTGCCCACACCCGTTTCGTCGGGAATGCCCGACCATCGCCCGCCGTCGGCGCCAAGGCCGCGCTGACAGAATCCGCCGCACGGGCGGCAGACCCGACATGCATCGCACCCCGGACGCCGAGACCCAGGACATGCCCTACCGCTACTCGCTCTACCTCGACGTACTGCGCTTTCTGGCGGCACTGGCGGTCTTTCTGGACCACCTCAGCATCCATCCGATCACGAAGGATCTGATCTGGCATCGGCTCGGCGCGTACGGCTCGATCGCGGTGACGATCTTCTTCGCGCTGTCCGGACATGTGATCGCCCATGTCACCGCGACACGCGAAAGAACGCTGGCCCGATACGCCGGTGCGCGCATCGCACGCATGTACTCGGTGGTGCTGGTCGCGCTGGCCGCCACCTGGATGCTGGACAACCTCGGCATGGCGTTGAACCCGGACCTCTACGCGATGCAGAGAATCATGTGGAAGCCACAGAGCCTCGAAGGCTACGCGGCATCGCTGCTGTTCATCAACGAGTACCAGATCTTCAACTTCAACGGCATCGTTCCCGGCAGCAATGGCCCCTACTGGTCGCTGAGTTTCGAAGTCACCTACTACGCGATCGCGGGCCTGTGCCTCTTCGCGCCCCGGACGATCGCCTGGCCCGTCGCGGCCGGCCTGCTGCTGGCTGGAGGAAAGACCATCGCGGCGCTCTTCCCGATCTGGGTGATGGGCTACCTGCTGTACTTCGTGCGCATCGGGCCGCAGCACAAGGCCTGGATGAAGGGGCTGTTCACGCTGTCGATCGTGCTGCTGGTGGCAGCCCCGAGCATCACCGGCCGCCTTCCGACCGACAACTTCGGCTTCCAGTTTCCGGTCGGTCGAGGTCCGTTCAACCGCAATCTGCTGGCCGACTACCTGTCCGCGATCTTCATCGCGATCCACCTCGTCTGCGCCAGATCACTGCTGGGGGACGCCCCTCAGCAGCGATCGCCGCACGCCGCCGAGCGCATGGTCCGATGGCTGGGCTCGCTGACCTTTCCGCTCTACCTGATTCACTTTCCCGCTCTGGCGTTCTTCACCGCGATCAGCCCCTGGAGGATAGACACCCTGCCGCATGCGCTGTTCATCACGGCAGCCACCTTCACGCTGGTGATCGTCCTGACGCCCTGGACCGACGCGCTGAAATACGCCCTGCGCAAGCGTCTGCCCGGCAACGCATGAGGTAAGCCGCGCCCGCGAAGCACGCGCCCCATGCGCTAGCATCCCGGCCTTCATCCCACCCACCGTCCGCTCCCACCATGCAAGTCGTCTGCCTCGACCTCGAAGGCGTGCTGATCCCCGAGATCTGGATCGCGTTCGCCGAACGTACCGGCATCGCCGAGTTCCGCCGCACCACGCGCGAGGAGCCGGACTACGACAAGCTGATGACCTTCCGCCTGGGCCTGCTGCGCCAGCACGGCCTGAAGCTGCAGGACATCCAGGACGTGATCGGCGGCATGTCGCCGATGGACGGCGCCAAGGACTTCCTCGACGACCTGCGCAGCCGCTTCCAGGTCATCATCCTGTCGGACACCTTCTACGAGTTCGCCGATCCGCTGATGCGCCAGCTGGGCCGCCCGACGCTGTTCTGCCACAAGCTGGAGACCGATGCCGAGGGTTATGTGTCGGCCTACAAGCTGCGCCAGCCGAACCAGAAGTTCCATGCCGTCAACGCGCTCAAGGGCCTGAACTTCCAGGTCATCGCCGCCGGCGACAGCTACAACGACACCGGCATGCTGGGTGCCGCCGACGCGGGCTTCTTCATCCACCCGCCCGAGAGCATCACGAAGCAGTTCCCGCAGTACCCGGTGAACCACAGTTACGCCGAGCTGAAGGCCCACATCGACGCCGCCTCGGTGCGGCTGAAGGCGCAGGCCCAGGCCTGATCCGGGCGCTTGCGGGACAATCGGCGCCATGAGCCGCCGCCATCCCCACATCGAACTCCTGGCCCCCGCGCGCGACGCCGACATCGGCATCGCCGCCATCGACCATGGTGCCGACGCCGTCTACATCGGCGGCCCGGACTTCGGCGCGCGGGTCAACGCCGGCAATCCGGTCTCCGAGATCGCGCGGCTGGTGGCCCATGCCCACCGCTACCACGCGCGCATCTTCGTCACGCTCAACACCATCCTGCGCGACGACGAGCTGGAGCCCGCGCGCCGCATGGTGCACCAGCTGCACGATGCCGGCGTCGATGCGCTGATCGTGCAGGACATGGCCCTGCTGCAGCTCGACATCCCGCCGATCCAGCTGCACGCCAGCACCCAGACCGACATCCGCACACCCGAGAAGGCGCGCTTCCTGCAGGACGTGGGCTTCAGCCAGATGGTGCTGGCGCGCGAGCTGACGCTGCCGCAGATCCAGGCCATCGCCGCCCAGGTGCAGGACGCCACGCTGGAGTTCTTCATCCACGGCGCGCTGTGCGTGGCCTATTCGGGCCTGTGCAACATCAGCCACGCCTACACCGGGCGCAGCGCCAACCGCGGCAGCTGCAGCCAGGAGTGCCGCCAGCCCTACACGGTGACGGACCAGGCCGGCCACATCATCGCGCACGACAAGCACGTGCTGAGCCTGAAGGACAACAACCAGACGGACAACCTGAGGGCCCTGGTCGACGCCGGCATCCGCAGCTTCAAGATCGAGGGCCGCTACAAGGACCTGGCGTACGTGAAGAACGCCACCGCCCACTACCGCCAGCACCTCGACCAGATCCTGGAGGCGCAGCCCGAGCTGGCGCGCGGCTCGTCGGGCACCTGCAGCTACACCTTCACGCCCGAGCCCGAGCGCAACTTCAACCGCAGCGGCACCGACTACTTCGTCAACGGCCGCCAGATCGACATCGGCGCCTTCGACACGCCGAAGTTCGCCGGCATCCCGCTGGGCGAGGTGGTGGCCACCGGCCCCGAGCACCTGGACTTCACCATCCAGCACGACGCCACGCCGATGAACAACGGCGACGGCATCACCTGGTGGGACCTGCAGGGCGAGCTGCAGGGCGTGCCGCTGAACAGCGTGCGCCTGATCGACGAGCGCAAGCGCCTGTGGCGCGGCCTGCCCAACCAGGCGATGGCCGAGCTCAAGGACCTGCGCAAGGGCGTGCCGCTGTTCCGCAACCGCGACATGGCCTGGGACCGCGTGCTGGACAAGCCCTCGGCCGAGCGCCGCATCGATGCCGATCTGCTGCTGTCCGACAGCGACGACCGCCTGACGCTGTGGGCCACCGATGCCGAAGGCCACTGCGGCCAGGCCAGCCTGGACATCGCGCTGCAGCCCGCACGCGACGCCGCCCGCGCCGAGGCGCAGTGGACGGACGCGCTGGGCAAGCTGGGCACCACGCTGTTCCGCCTGCGCGACCTGACGCTGGCCGTGCGCCAGCCCTGGTTCGCGCCGGCCTCGGCGATGAACCAGCTGCGCCGCGAGGCCATCGCCGCGCTGGAGGCCGCCCGCGCCGAGGCCCGGCCGCGCCTGACGCGCGCCGCCGCCGTCGAGCCGCCGGTGCCCTACCCCGAACGCACGCTGAGCTTCCTGGCCAACGTCTACAACCACGCCGCGCGCGACTTCTACGCCCGCCACGGCGTCGAGGTGATCGCGAGCGCCTACGAGAGCCACGAGCAGCTGGGCGAGGCCAGCCTGATGGTGACCAAGCACTGCGTGCGCTTCTCGCTGAGCCTGTGCCCCAAACAGGCCAAGGGCGTGACCGGCGTGCAGGGCACGATCCGCGCCGAGCCGCTGGTGCTCAAGCACGGCGACGACCTGCTGGAGCTGCGCTTCGACTGCAAGCCCTGCGAGATGCACGTCGTCGGCCGCATGCAGAAGCACGTGCTGCGCGAGGCCACCCGCGCCGAGGCCGCACAGCCGATCCAGTTCTACCGCCAGCGGCCGAAGCCGGCACACGCCTGACGGGAAGGCGTGCGCCTGAGGTCGGGCGTCAGGTCCGGACTCAGCGCACGGCTGGCGGCTTCACCGCCCCGCCTCCCGCACTGGTGCCTGCGCCGGTGCCCGCAGCCACCAGCGTGCAGCGCTGCGCCACGCAGGCCGCCGCCGGCGGCAGCTCGACCGCGCAGTTCGACATCAGCCCCTCGGCCGCCTGTCGCGTGCGCTCCTGACGGTCGAGTTGCGCGGCCCACACCGTCAGCCGGTCAGCGCGCCCCTCGACCGTCGAATAGGCCTGCCAGCCCGCCGGCCCGCCGCAGGCCTTGGCGCCGATCGGCAGCACGCGGCACTGGCTGTCAGCGCTGCAACGGGCCTCACCGATCTCGGCGGTGATGCGCTGGCGCAGGCGCTCGGCCGCCTGGGTGGGGGTGGGCACCGGCTTGGCCGCGGGGGCCGAGGCGGCGCCTTCCGGCAACACCACCCGCGGCAAGGCCCGCACCGCCGGGCGTGATGCTGGGCGTGATGCGGGGCTGGATGCCGGTTGCGCCGCCGGGCGTGATGCCGCCTGGCTCGCCGCCACCACCGCGGCGGCAGGCCCATCGGCCCGCGCCGGCCCCGCCCCCGGCCCGGGCAGCAGCCCCGACAGCAGGCCGGCCGCAGCCAGCAGAACGGCAAGATTCAGGTGCATCACGGATCCCGGATCAGTCGACGGACGGGCCATCATGCACCCGGCGCGTCAAGCGCCTGTTGCCCCGGCACGGCCCCGTGCCGCCGACGCCGCCGCCGCGGCGGACCGGGTGGACCGACGCGATCTCCACCGCCCCTCGCGCACATCAGCGTCGCGGCAGCGAGGCGCCGCGGCGCGTGCCCGGCATCGTGCCGGGCAGCGGCAGCCGGGGCATGGCGGTGCGGCGCAGCAGGGTGGCGGCGGCCGACGTGGGGGTGGCGTCAACGGTGCCGGGCAGGGGCTGCGGCACCGGCACCACCAGCAGGCGCACGGTGCCGGCGATGAACAGGCTGCGGCCGTCGGCGCTGGTGCTCATCTGGGGGCGCAGGCAGGCGCTGCCGTAGCCGTCGGTGTGGCAGGTGGCGTAGGCGGGCAGGTCCCAGCGGGCCAGCAGCGGCAGTGCGGCGTAGGGGCCGCCGCGCACCGTGGTGTCGAAGACGTAGACGCGCGGCATCACCGTGCTGCTGGCGTCGGTCCAGTCGGGCGGCAGCGCGTGCACGTACAGGCGCTGGCCGTCAGGAGACAGCACGCTGGCGGCGTGCGTCCAGCCGGCGTCGGGCAGCGCCACGCGGCCCAGGGCGTTGAACTGGGCGTCCCACACGCCGCCCATCACCTGCAGCACGGTGCCCTGGTCATCCAGGCCGTTCATGCTCCAGTAGAAGAAGCTCAGATCGACCGGGTTGGCGCGCCAGCCACCGCTCTGGCTGTTGTCCAGCACCAGCAGCGGTGGTGCGGGGCTCTGGCTGGCGCTCTGCACGGCCACCAGGCGCTCACCGTTGCGCGAGACCTCGAACCACGGTCCACCGTAGTACGCATCTCCACCGACGCCCAGGGTCTCCCGGGTGAACTGGCGTGTCCGCAGGTTGAAGCTGTAGACGGCGTTCCAGCCACCGCCCACCGTCAGCCAGACCCGTCCGTCGTTGGTGATCGCCAGTCCATGCCCGCCCGCGGGCACGGGGAAGAACGGACCGGGCGCGGTGTAGCTGGCGCTGAGGGTGAAGCCGGCCGGATCGATCAGGTGCAGGCGGCCGTTGCGCTCGGTGGCGACCAGCCACTGCCCATCCGGGCTGAGGGCGATGTCATCCAGCTCGGGCAGCGCCAGCACCTCGGCTGCGGTGTTGGGGGACGCACTCAGGCCGCGGCCATCGGCCCAGCGCTGGATGGCACCGGTGCCCCGGTTGGCCAGGTACAGGATGCCGCGGCGCGCATCGTGCACGAGGCCGCCCAGGCTGTTGCCCGACGGCAGGCTGCCGCCCGTCACCAGACCGGCCGCGGGCAGCGTCTGCGGTGCCAGCACCGTCAGCGTGGCACACGGGGTGGAGAGGCCCAGCGCATTGCCCACGCACACCGGCGAGTTGCCGGCCGGCAAGGCCGGCAGATCCACGCGCAGGGCCGCGTCACCCAGCCGCGTGATGCGGGTGGGGGTGATCGACGCGCCGGCCGTGCCGATGCTCAGCCGTGCCGCCGGATCGGCCAGACCGGCCATCCCCCGGCCGCGCACGATCACGCTGGCCGCCTGCCCGGCCACCAGCGTGCCGGGTCCGATGCCGTGCACCTCTCCCAGCGCGCGCTGCAGCGTCACGCGGGTGGTGACCGGCGTCAGCGCGAGGTTGGACTCGGCGGCGTTGGCGCGCACCGTGATGGTGGCCGTCAGATCGCCGTCGCCGCCCCGGGCCTGGGCCAGATCGGGCGCGATGCGCCAGGCCACGCTGTCGCCCAGGGTGCCGCTGTCGCGCGTCAACTGCAGCCAGGCGGCGTCGCTGCTGGCCGACCAGCGCAGCGCGGTGGCGCCGAGGGTGGCCGGGGTGAGGCTGCCCGTCAGGCGCTCGGCGGTGGTCTCGCTGTCCAGCGTGGCCGTCTGGGCGGCCGGCAGGCTCAGGCCGGGGCCGACCGTCAGGCTGACGGGCAAGGTCAGGGGCTGGGCCGGCCAGGCCGGCGTCAGGGTGACGGTGGCGCTGAAGCGGCCCGCCGCCAGGGCCCGGGCATCGGCCTGCAGCAGCAGATCGCCCGCGGCCGACGTGCCCAGGCTCAGCCAGCCGACCGGGCCGCCGGTGGCGTAGGCGATGGCGCTGCGCACCTCCGGGTTCCAGCTGGCGCGGGTCAGGCCCAGCGGCAGGCTGGCGCTGCGGCCGCCTTCGGCCGCGGTCAAGGTGGGGCTGGTGACGGCCACCGCCGGCTGGCGCTCGCCACCAGGCGGCGCGGCCACGGTGTAGCGCACCGGCAGCAGCACCAGATCGTCGCCGCTGCGCACCGACACGCTGCCGGTGTAGACCCCCGCGGGCAAGGAGGCGACCTGCAGATCGAAGCTGTCCGCGCGCTGGGCCGCCACCGTGAGCCAGGCGCTGTCCTGCGTCTGGACGCTGTAGCTGGTGGCGCCTCCAGCCAGGCGCGCGATGGCCACCGTGGCACTGGCGCCCTGCCCGCTGGTGGCCGACAGGCTGGCCTGCGCCGTGCCCAGCGCCAGATGGCGTGGCAGCGCGGTGTAGACCACGGGCACCTGCGTGCGCCGCGCGCCCGCCGTCAGCACCAGCTGGCTGCTGTAGGTGCCGGCCACCGTGGCCGTGGCGCTGATGGTGCTGCGCCCGTCCACCAGCGGCGTGGCGGTCAGCCAGCTGGCGCCGGCGCTCACCGCGGTGGTCTCGCCGGCGGGCCCGCCCTGCACCTGCAGCGGCGCGGTGGCCGCCTCGCCCACATAGCCGCTGAGCGTGAGGCTGGTGGGGCTGGCCACCAGCGCATCGGCCGGGCGCGGCGCCACCGTCAGCGTGTAGGCCACCGCCAGGGGCGAGCCGGCGTACTGCCGGCTGCAGGCACTGTCCGGGCAGGCCAGCAACAGCACCGTGCCGGTGTAGCGGCCCGCGGCCAGCCCCAGGCGCGGCTGGATCTGGACAGCCGCGGTGCCGCCACTGGCGCTGGCCGACGTGACCTGCACCGCCACCCGGTCGATGTTCGGATCGGCTTGGCCGCTGGGCGTGGTGGCGCCGACATACAGCCCGCCCCGGGCATCGCCCGTGGCCACGGCCTGCAGCGCGCCCGCCGGCGCGGCGGCGCTGCCCTCGTCATAGGCCAGCGCCACACTGCCGGTGCTGGAGGCCACCCGCAGCCGGCTGTCCACCGGCACCTGAACCTGCGGGTTGGCCCAGCCGGTGGCCGGCGCGCTGCCGCTTGCGCTTCCATCACTGCCGGATGCCGTACCACCGCCACCACCGCCACCGCCGCCACACCCGACCAGCAGCACCAGCGCCCCGCTGACGAGCCGCCCGGCGGCCTTCACGCCCCATCCCATCCTGCATCCTTCACTGCGACCCCGTGATCCAACGGCCCCCCCGGGCCCTCACGGATGGCGGCGGATTCTGGGTGGTGGGCCGGCCCCCGACACGCGACACACGCCGCGCATTCCGGGGGAAGCACGGCAGCCCTGCCGCACGTAGAGCCGAGCGGCGTGACAGGCTTGGCAGATGGGCTTGGCAAACGGGTAGGCAGACGGGTAGGCAGGCGGGCCATGCCCGCGCCGGCCCCACCGCCCAAGCACCCAGACCCACAGGGCCTGTTGCCCCAGGTCCAGACAAGCCCGCCCCCATGGCGGCATCATCGTCCGATGCCTGACCCGACCACCCCGCACGCCCACACCCCGCCCCGCGCCCCATCCCCGCTGCGCGGCCCGCTGTCGGTGCTGGACCTGGCCCCCATCATCGAAGGCGGCGACGCCGCCGACGCCCTGGCCCGCAGCACCGCCCTCGCCCGCCATGCCGAGGCGCTGGGCTACCACCGCTACTGGCTGGCCGAGCACCACAACATGGACGGCCTGGCCTGCTCGGCCACCGCGGTGCTGGTGGGCCACATCGCCAGCGCCACCACGCGCATCCGCGTCGGCTCCGGCGGCGTGATGCTGCCCAACCACGCCCCGCTGACCGTGGCCGAGGCCTTCGGCACCCTGGCCACCCTCTACCCCGAGCGCATCGACCTGGGCCTGGGCCGCGCCCCCGGCACCGACATGGCCACCGCCCGCGCGCTGCGCCGCCACCTGCACGCCGTCGGCGACGACGACGCCTACCTGCGCGACGTGCAGGAGCTGGAGTCCTACCTGGCGCCGGCCGAGCCCCACCAGCGCGTGCGCGCCATCCCCGGCGCCGGCACCCGCGTGCCCGTATGGCTGCTGGGCTCCAGCCTGTACAGCGCCCAGGCCGCCGCCTGGCTGGGCCGGCCCTACGCCTTCGCCTCGCACTTCGCGCCCGACCAGCTCGACGACGCCATCGCCCTGTACCGCAGCACCTACCGCCCGTCCGAGCGCTGGCCCAAGCCCCACGTGATGGTGGCCTTCAACGCCGTGCTGGCCGACACCGACGACGAAGCCGCCTTCCACTTCACCACGCTGCAGCAGCGCTTCCTGGGCATGGTGCGCGGCGTGCGCGGCCCCCTGCCCCGCCCCATCGCCCCGGCCGAACTGGAGACCCACTGGAACCCCGGCGAGGCCGCCCAGGTGCGCCGCATGTTGTCCGTCAGCGTGGTGGGCGGGCCGGACAGCGCGCGGGCGCAACTGGCACGGCTGCAGGAGCGCACCGGGGCGGACGAGTGGATCGCCACGTGCAACGTGCACGGGCATGGGGCGCGGTTGAGGAGTTATGAGGTGCTGGCGGGGGTGGTGGGGATGGAGGTGGGGCGGGTGGGCTGAGGCTGGGCCCGGGCCGGCTGGGGCGGTGCGGGCATCTGGCGTGCCCAGATGCGTGGACGCTTGCCCTTGGCAATAGCGGAACCTGCGGCCAGAATCGGCGCCACAAATGCTGGGCTTGCGGCCGTGATAGGTGGACGCAAGTACCGCACGGACAGGGAGAAGGCGTGCAGCGACAAGGACTTGCGTGGACAGGACACGCCGGTGTTATCCGGCGTGCTCGGGTGTTATCCGGCATGCTCCGGTGTTATCCGGCGGACATCAGATCCGTTTTTGCGGGACTTGCGCCTTTTCTCGAATTTTTAGTGGCATCGGCGGGATCGTCCAAAGCCGGAAATCCTTCGCGCCACAACGACTTGCGACAGGCAGACTGCGCTTTGTTATGCGGCGTGGTCCATTGTTATCCGGCGCCGTGCAGTCTCCCGACAACACGTTAGGCCAGCGCAAATAACCATCCAGCAACTCGAACCACAAATCCGCCCCAGGGAATCCATCATATGAAGAAGTTTCTTATCATCTGCGCTTTGCTTGTTATCGGAAAAGTAGCTTCCGATCAAATCACCGACAATCTCGCAACGGCAAACACCGACAAGCATATGATCAAGATTGCCGAAGAGATGAACCAGAAGCTACCTCAGACGAATGAAGTAATGCAAATCGAGGAAGTGACTTACTCAGACCGCACACTAACCGTCCATGGAGCAATGCTGAACGGACAAGAGTTGAGCCCAGAATTCAAATCCAATGCACAGGGCAAGCTAAAGTCCTTCTACTGCGGCAGAAAGGAATTCAAAAATGCCAAGGTAAACGTGGCCTATGCCTTCAGAGCCACGGGCATGAAGACACTTAGCGACAAGCTCGCGACCGATAACTGGTCCACCGTAATTCACCCAACCGACTGCAACTCTTGAAACAACCAGTCTCTTGGGGCCAAACTCACACATGCCTCGGCATGCGGGCTACATTACATGCCCCAAGACAAGCCATTTCGTAGCACTAAAGTCATTAATCCAATGCGCCTAACTGGGCGGTCAAGCGGACGCCAACATGGGCCATGCCTTCGGCATTTTATTGCCCCATGTTGGTGCCCTCCACTCGCTGCGCTCCTTGCGGCGCCGCTTACCTTGGGCGTTAGGCAACACCAAATTCCTGGCGCAACTGGCAATAGTTTTTCTTCTATTTAGCCACCGCTCGCGAGAGCAGTTTTTCATTCCCAAACCGCTCCAAGTTCATCATCGGCCTGGCGTCTGCGCAGGCCCAGCGCTAAGTTGCACTCGGCTTGGCCTCCGGGCGCATATTTACGGCTCAATCTGGCCGTCTGTCCTACGGCAGCCGACGCTCACTCCAGCAGCGCCAAAGTGCCACACGCCATCGACTTGGTTGGCTGTCAGTCCTTCGGCGGTCAGCGTCGGGTTTTGCGCCGTGGCAAGCCACCGCGCAAGCATCCCGCAGCCACGGCTGGCGCCGTCGCTGCTTGGCGTCTTCGCCATCGCCGGTTACAGTGGTCGCATCGCTTCAAGCGTCACAACAAACACTCAGGTTGGCACATGCCTTTGAACATCCAGTTCAAGCTCGTAGGTCAGTACCTCAGCACAGCGCCGCGTCAAACACGGCCTCTGCCTAACCGTCCGGTCAAGCGGACGCCAACAAGGCCCATGGCTTCGCCATTTTTACGGGCCTTGTTGGTGCCCTGCACTCGCTTCGCTCCTTCCGGCGCCGCTTACCTTTTGCGTTAGGCAACACCAAATTCCAGGCGAAGTTGGCAATAGGTTTTCATCTATTTAGGCACTGCTCGCGAGAGCAGTTTTTCATTCTCAAGCCGCGCCAAGCTCATCATCAGCCTGGCGTCTGCGCAGGCCCAGCGCTAAGTTGCTCACTGCGGTGCCGCGTGGCGCATGTTCACGGCTCAATCTGGCCGTCTGTCCTTCGGCAGCCTGCTCACCACCGAGCTACGCCAAAGTGCCATGCGCCCACGCCTTGCGGGCTGCCCGTCCTGCGGCGGTCAGCGTCAGGTTATGTGCCGTGGCAAGTCATCGCACACACAGCCCACGGTCGCGGCTTCGCCGCCACCGCTTGGCGCTTTCACCGTTGGCCGCTACAGTTGAAGCATCGCTTTCAAGCGCACAACAAACACTCAGGAAGGGCACGGCTTGAACATCCAGTTCAACCTCGCAAGCGAGTACCTCAGCACAGTCGCGCGTCCAACGCGGCCTCTGCCTAACAGGTCGGTCAAGCGGACGCCAACACTGGCCATGGCTTCGCCATTTTCATGGCCAGTGTTGGTGCCCTGCACTCGCTCCGCTCCTTCCGGCGCCGCTTACCTTTGGCGTTAGGCAACACCAAATACCAAGCGAGTTTGGAAACTGGTTTGCTTCTATTTAAGCAGCGCTCGCGGGAACAGCTTTTCATTCCCAAACCCCTCCAAGTCCATCGCCGGCCAGGCGTCTGCACAGGCACAGCGCTAAGGCTCACCTAGCTCTGCCAAGGGGCGCATGTTCACGGCTCATTCCGGCCGTCTGTCCTTCGGCAGCCCGCTCACCATCGCGCAGCGCCAAAGTGCCATGCGCCCTCGCCTTGCGAGCTGCCCGTCCTGCGGCGGCCAGCGTCAGGTTTGTGCCGTGGCAAGCCACCGCACACACAGCCCACGGTCGCGTCTACGCCGCCACCGCTTGGCGGCGCATCGGTTGGCCGCTACAGTTGAAGCATCGCTTTCAAGCGCACAACAAACATTCAGGAAGGGCACGGTTTGAACATCCAGTTCAACCTCGCAAGCGAGTACCTCAGCACAGCGGCGCGTCCAACGCGGCCTCTGCCTAACAGGTCGGTCAAGCGGACGCCAACATGGGCCATGCCTTCGGCATTTTTATGGCCCATGTCGGTACCCTGCACTCGCTTCGCTCCTTCCGGCGCCGCTTACCTTTGGCGTTAGGCCTCCTACTCTTCCACTCTGCGTCACAACATACGATGAAAACACTAACCGCGCTCGCTATCGCATCGGTCGCACTGTCCGCAAACGCAGTGCCCCTTGAATTGAACTTCGACGTTAGGCTGGACAGGGTCTACTCCTACGATGGCGCGCCATTCTCCGGGCTGTCGGTCGGCGACGTTCGGTCCATGAGCATTTCCTTTGACAGTTCAGTCATCGCAAACTGGAGCGAAGTCAACCCCTGGGGCTCGGGTACCGCACGACTCCACAGCTTTCTCGCGGGACCGGTTCAAGTGGTGTCCCCTTATGAGGCCTTTGTGCCAACGAGCCCGTTCGCTGTCCCAATTCCAACCGACTACTCAGCCGAGGGCATTACCGCAAATGAGAGGGGCAGCGGCCCACTGGCAAATATCTGGTATGAGGACTTGTGGGTAACTAGGCAATTCAGCCAGTATCAGACACCCTCGCCTGATGGCAGCAGCTCGTATCACTATAAGTTCAACATGCACTGGAACAGAACCAACTACGACTATGCGCCAGGTGCCTTGTACTACTTCACGGCCCAAGAGGTCACCAACCTACTTGATCGAGCCCTTAATGAGGGCACCACCTTTAGCGTTAGTCAGGATGCCTATATTCAGTTCGTCTCTGGCGCTGCAACTGGGTTCGACCTCGATGGCACCGCAACTCTTCGTGGCTATCGCGTGCTTGCTATTCCGGAACCAAGTAGCGTAATACTAACAATTTTTGGCCTGCCAATCCTCATCCTGGTTCGTGCAAGAGCCATCACCAAGGAAGCGCCCTTTCACGATACAACTGCAACACCAAAATTCAAATTCGTGGCCTAACAGGGTGGTCAAGCTGACGCCAACAAGGGCCATGCCTTCGGCATTCTCATGGCCCTTGTCGGTTCCCTCCACTCGCTTCGCTCCTTCCGGCGCCGCTTACCTTGGGCGTTAGGCCTCCGTCATTTAGGCTCCATCCAACACGCAAGCCACCATGCCTGTTTCAGAATCGATCAAATCCGAATACACCGAGTTAAGTGCACCTCCAGCTGGGGCTGAGGCGACCTGGTACAGAAACCGTGGATATCGCTTTGAAAGATTGCTTGTTAATTTGCTTCACGCAGACTCGCTCGACCCACGCACCAGTTACAAGGCTCCTGGAGAGCAAATTGATGGATCATTCTTTCTAGATGGAACCGTCTTTCTTTTGGAAGCCAAGTGGCACAAAGACCCCGTACCAGCCTCGACCCTTTATCAATTTAAGGGCAAAGTTGATGGGAAGCTAGTCGGAACCATCGGTATTTTTTTGTCGATGTCAGGCTACTCAAAAGACGCTGTCGATGCCCTCACACTTGGAAAAAGCCTTAATCTAATCCTGTTCGATCAACACGACATTGACGCCGCGATAAACCGCGACCTAGGCTTCAAATTCGTACTCAAACGAAAACTCCGCCAAGCAGCCGAAGAGGGCGTAGTGTATTTCCCCACAGATGTCGAAGTTGTCACAGGAAGCGCTGCAAGTCAGGTGGATATTGAACGTCTTTCTTTCGATTCAGCAACAGGAAGTGTTTTCTCTCAGCACCCCCCATCAGCACATGCCACTGACCTCATCGTTGTATGCGAGGGCGAGTTGGATCGTGAACTGCTGACCTTCTTTGCAGGAAAGATATTAGCCAGAGAGGGATCACTTAAATCAATCAGAATTGTCGCAGCAAAAGGCAAGGTCTCAGCACCTAGAGTCGCCAATGCTGTCCGGGCACTCGGCTCGGAAAGGACGAAAGTACTCTTCGTAATTGATGGAGATGGCGATGTTCAGATGTCCCGTGATATGCTCAAGCGAGGTGTGGATTTCGAGAACTGGGATGCAGCCATTCCAGAAGGCGAAATTGAAGACTGGATAGGCCTAGATAGACGAACACTGAAACCCTCTGGGGCTGGAAATATGAGAACTGTGTATTTGAACGCAGCAGAGGGAATTGACATCCAACAGCTTCGTAACTCTGACAGCGCTTTTGCCGCTTTTTATGCAGCAGTCGCAGAGGCCTAACTGGGCGGTCAAGCGGACGCCAACAAGGCCCATGGCTTCGCCATTTTCATGGGCCTTGTTGGTGCCCTCCACTCGCTTCGCTCCTTCCGGCGCCGCTTACCTTGGGCGTTAGGCCTTTCGCTGTGACGACACTGCTTCATGAAGTCTGGGAAGAGCCAGACAAAAACGGTCAAATGCTTCCTGGGCTATGTCTAGCCGGGCCGCATGGAAATGACTTTCGCTCACTTCTAGAGCCAGGAGCTCGACTTGTCGCAACATTTGAGGCCTCTTGCCATTTCGAGGCGATGAACAAGTATTACCAGTTTTTCGACTATGGTGAATACACCTCCGAAGAGCCTTGGGACTACACGCCATACCCAAAGGAATGGGCCGTAACTTAAGGTTGCGCAGCGGTGGCGCAAATGGCCATTGCCCGAGTATTCTGGACACTCCAACCTAACGGTCAACACATGCAAAACCCCATTCGCACACGCCGCTGGCCTAACTGGTTGGTCAAGCTGACGCCAAAAGCTTCGCTTTCGGTGCCCTCCACTCGCTTCGCTCCTTGCGGCGCAGCTTACCGTGGGCGTTAGGCATCATACCGACCTCCCAACGCCCGGAAAGACAGAGCCGCGAGCTTCGCGCCGGCGCACAAGGGTGTACCTGTATAGACTGACTCCATCAGTAAACCAAACAGTCAAATGCACGACATCGAAGCGGCTTGGGGCAACAGCGGAGTCCTGGCGTTCCCAATCGATATCAGCGCCGTCTTGGCACACATGCATCAAGACATGCGCGACGACTGGTTCTTCGACCCCATCCAGCACCAGGATCTGTTTGCGAATCAGAAGAGCCTCAAAGAGGTTGTCACTGAGTTGTTGCTCGAAGGCAATGGCAGATATCTTGGCTCAATTCGGCAGGTTTATGATATTCCGAAGAAGGGCCTCGGAATACGCTATTCCCTGGAGACCGACTTCTACGACAGATTTGTATATCAAGCAGTTTGCTCCTACTTGATTCCATTCTTTGACCCAATACTCTCACCCAGAGTGCTCGGCCATCGATACAACAAGCGACGCAAGGAAGAGAAGTACCTCTTCAAGAATCGGATCGAACTCTGGAGAACCTTTGAAGGCGTCACTTACACGGCCCTGCGAAACGATCAAGCCCTCCTTGCCACCGATCTAATCAACTATTTCGAAAACATCTCTGTTGAGCTAATCCAACGGTGCTTCGAGACCGCACTTTCAACGCTGGAAGCTACAGGGCCGGAAAAGCTAAAAATCCGAAACGCGATACAGACACTGTGTGAACTCTTGACCCGCTGGGGATACAGCAGTCGTCACGGGTTACCACAAAACAGAGACGCCTCATCATTCATCGCAAACGTCGTTCTAAACTCTGTGGATCACAAGATGTGCTCGATGAACTACGACTACTTTCGGTACGTCGATGACATCCGCATAATTTGCAAGAGCGCGCCCGAAGCAAAGAGAGCTCTGATCGATCTTATTGCCGAATTGCGAACGGTTGGGATGAACATAAACTCCGCAAAGACAAAGATCCTCACTTCCACAAGCAGCGAATCTGAGATCGCGGACTTCTTTCCGAACAGCGACGATCGCAGCGTGACGATCGACAACATGTGGCGATCACGCAGCCGCCGCACAATCGCCAGGTCGGCCACTTACATCTTCCAACTGCTTGAGGAGTGCATTGCCAAGAAGGAGACTCAAAGCAGACAGTTCCGATTTGCCGTGAATCGACTATGCCGGCTTGCCGACGCAAAGCTATTTGATATTCAGTCACCGATTGCAGCCCAACTGGTGGAACTAATTCTCGAATCACTAGAGGACCACCCAGCCTCAACAGACCAATACTGCCGCCTCCTGTCCATGCTGAATCCACCGACTGATGCACTGGACCGGATTGAGCGGTATCTGCGAGACCACAGCAGATCGATTCATTCCTGGCAGAACTACCATCTATGGTTTGTCATTGCCAAACGCAGACACAAGACAGAAGAACTCGTCGAACTAGCCAATCTTAGAATTACCAACCAACTGTTGGCGCCGGAAGTTCCAGCAATCTTTGTCTACTTATCATGCGTCGGAGAGTCAGCAAGACTGGCGCCGCTGGTTGAGAGATTCAGCACAAGCTGGCCTTACTATCACCAGCGCTGCTTTCTTCTCGCCACCAGCGATTTGGACCGAGCAGACCTCAAGCCACTTGTTGAGAAGCTAGGCCCCAAAGTCCGAAACACAGTCCATCGGGCACTTCCGTACTTCAAGGCCGGGAAACCTATCGCAGAGCCAGAGAGGTCAAGCGTCATTAACCTCTACGACGACATTAGCCCTTACGACTGAGCCCATGGTCAAGGTACTCTTGTTCCAGAAAGACTATACCGACCGCCTGTTTGATCGGTACTTTATCTTGGCGGACGGCACGCTGCGGGAGACGCACCCGACGGAGTTGGCCAAGGACGACGCGCACTTCATTTGCCACGACTACTGGCTGATTGCCAGAAGTCTCTTTCGTAGTGCCGGCGCCCTGCCTCAAAGTGTGCTTGACCTTGAAGACTATCGGGTCTCCACTTGCGGATTCAGAGACGAGAGAAGAAGAAGAGAACAGGTAGATATATCTCGGTCACTTGCCGGCATAGGACCGCGACAGGATGTACTGAAGAGGTACGTCGCTATATTCAATCGCACTGAACCTCTCGATCTTGCAGTCTATGAGGAAGTGGGCTCGGCGATGCTCGCACACTGGCAGACACTAGAAGCTGCGGCCATTCGGACAGGCGAGGCAGCTCGATACTCCAAGCTGGAACAACCAGTCAGCAAGTATTTGATCGAGTCAGCCGTGGAGGGAATCGCCATAGATCAAGTACGCCTGCGACAACATAAGAAAAACATCGAGCACGAGTACTATATGGCACTTAAGCAATTCTCCACCAAATACTCACTCCCAATTGAGGTACCCAGCGACGAGGATGTAATCGAATACCTTACGCCGCTTGGGTTTGACTTCACTGACGTGAATGTCGACTACGTGATTGAATTCGTTCCTAGCGAGTTTGGTGCCGATCTGAAATCTCTCAAGAAGCTGGCGAACTCACGACAACTCTTGTCGGCTATACCCTTTAGTCAGCAGCGGATTCATCCAATTGTCGACTGCTTCGGTTCCGTAACTTCGCGGATTTACTTCAAGGATCCGTCCCTGCAAAATCTCGCCAAACGGCATCGAGACATCGTGTGCGCCGATGCGGGAAAGGTTCTATCCTATGTCGACTACGATCAGTACGAAGTTGGAATAATGGCCGCGCTCTCGGAGGATCCCGTCCTATTAGCACTCTACTCCGAGGGTGATCTATATCAGAAGGTCTCCGAAAGTCTGTTCTGTAGCGCGACAATGCGGAAACAAGCAAAGCGACTCTTCCTTTCGTACGCATACGGCATGAACTTTAAGAGTCTGATCGATGCGGCCGTTGCGTTTGGCGCTCAACGTTCAGCTGCAAGGGCGTTCTTCCGTAGCTTCTCGATCTTTGAGAACTGGAAGCTTCAGGTATGCCAGAAGTTTAAAGACGAGGGCAGGATCGGAACCAGCTTCGGCAATTATCTGAATAGAGTTAGAGACGGGGATTTGTCTCCGTCTGAGAAGCGATCTGCCGTAAGTCAAGTGGTTCAGGGAACGGCTTCTCTCATTTTCAAGAAGGCACTACTTCGACTTAGTGATGACAGTGCGCTAGAGTTGAAAATACCAATGCATGACGCGGCACTGGTGCAGCATTCCCCGGAGTACGACTCGAAGAACCTTGTACGAGCGTTTTCTGAGGTAATGTCAGAACACTTCTCACACCGAATTGTTGGCAAGGCGTCACTCGATCTATACGCGCCACCCGCAGTATGAATGCACGGCAGCGGTAGTTGAATGACGCCTAACCCCTTGCTCAGAATTTAAGCTTCGACTACCCCTCAAGCAAAGGATCCCCACCATGCACGACCCCAAGAAAATCGAATCCGCCGTCCTCGCCCTGCTGGGCGCGTTCGAATTCGACAACGGCCGTGTGTGGAAACGCTACGACTTCGGCGTGATGGATGCGCTGGCCGAGCAGGGGCTGATCACCGATCCCCGCGGCCGGGCCGAATCGGTGCACCTGACGCCGGAAGGTCTGGCTCGGGCCAAGGCCCTGGCCGACCAGATGTTCGGCCGCTGAAGGCCCTCGCGGCCCCTCGCGCTGCGGCGGCCCTGCCCGCCCGCGCCTCAGCCCGGACGGCCCCTCACCCCTCCGCCCTGCGCACCGCCAGCCGCTGCACATACCGCGCCCGTGTGCCGTCCACATGCGCGGCCATCAGGGCCCTGAAGCCGGCGAAGTCGCCGGCGTCGAACTGCGCCAGCAGCGCGATGTGCTGTTCGTGGCCGCGGCTGTCGGCCACGTCGCCGGGGGCGGACAGGTGGGTGCGCAGCGTGGCGATGCGGGCGGCGGCGGTGGCGTAGGCGGCCTGCATGTAGGCGTTGCCGCAGTGGGCGAAGAAGGCCTCGTGCAGGCGGGTGTCGGCGCGGCTGTAGCGCACGGGGTCGCGGGCGCTGCGGGCGGTGTCCATCTCGGCGATGGCGGCCTGCAGGCTGGCGCGGGTGCCGGCGGGGTCGTGGGCCCAGGCCAGTTCGGCGGCGGCGGGCTCGACGGCGCAGCGGAACTGGCACAGGGCGGCGATGTCGGCCTCGGTGGGCTCGAAGACATAACTGCCGCGTTGTGGGCGCACGATCACCAGGCCCTGCATCTGCAGCTGGTTCAGCGCCTCGCGCACGGGGGTGCGGCTGACGCCGAACTGCGTGGCCAGCTGCTCCTCGGGAATCATCGCGCCGAGTGCGAACTCGCCATCGACGATGGCTTCGCGCAGGCGCTCGGCCACGCGGGTGGCCAGGGACTTGGACGTCTCGATCTTGAAGCGGGCGTCGGCGGGCAAGGGGCAGGCTCGGGCTGGGTGGATCCGGGGGCGCGGCGTGGGCGGCGGGCGCCGCAGTCTGTCACAGGCCGGTGCGGGCCGATGCCGGGCGACGCGGGCGGTGCCGCCTGGCGCACGGCCGCACCGCCCGCGTCGCGATGGTCCCCGCGGCGGCGTTGCGGGCGCATCGGGGCTTGCACCAGTGCCCTAGTACCTTGCATACAAGACAGAATGAATCCGTCCTGACGCCCACGGATCCGCCATGTCCCGCTCCGATCTGCCTGCCGCTGGCGCCGCCGCGGCCTCCCACCTCGCCCCCACCCTCACATCCGGCCTCGCAGCCACCGATGGCGGCGCCGCCGCCCTCGACCACCTGCTGGCACTGCGCGCCGCCCTCGGCGAGGCCGCCGTGCTGATCGGCGATGCGGTGCCCGAGCGCAACCGCAACGACAACAGCTCGCAGCTGCCGGTGCGCCCCTTGGCGGTGGTGCGGCCGGCCGATGCGCAGGGCGTCAGCGCCGCGCTGCGGGCCTGTGCCGCGGCCAGGCTGAAGGTGGTGCCGCAAGGCGGGCTGACCGGCCTGTGCGGCGGCGCCCGGCCGGAGGACGGCTGGGTGGCGCTGAGCCTGGAGCGCATGGTCGGCGTGCAGGAGGTGGACACCGCCAGCAGCACGATGACGGTGTGGGCCGGCACGCCGCTGGAGGCGGTGCAGCGCGCCGCCGACGCGGCCGGCCTGTACTTCGCGCTGGATCTGGGCGCGCGCGGCTCGTGCGCGATCGGCGGCAACCTGTCGACCAATGCGGGCGGCAACCGCGTGATCCGCTACGGCATGGCGCGTGAGCTGGTGCTGGGCCTGGAGGTGGTGCTGCCCGACGGCACCGTCATCACCAGCCTGAACAAGATGCTGAAGAACAACGCCGGCTTCGACCTGAAGCAGCTGTTCATCGGCAGCGAGGGCACGCTGGGCGTCATCACCCGCATCGTGCTGCGCCTGCACGGCAAACCCAGGTGCACGATGGCCGCGCTGTGCGCGGTCGATGACCACGACGGCGTGCTGGCCCTGCTGAACGCGGCGCGCTCGGGCCTGGGGCCGCTGCTGTCGGCGTTCGAGGTGATGTGGCCGGATTACTGGCAGGTGGTGACCGAGCGCGCCAAGGTGCAGGCCGCCGTCGCCCCTGGACATGGCCGTTACGTGCTGGTCGAGGCCCAGGGCACCGATGAATCGGTGGACGCCCCGCGCTTCCAGGCCTGGCTGGAGGCGCTGATGGAGCAAGGCCTGCTGAAGGATGCCGCCGTGGCCCAGAGCCTGTCCGACGTGCAGGGCTTCTGGGCGCTGCGCGATGCCTGTGCCGAGTTCTTCCAGGTCATCGGCCCGCACATCAGTTATGACGTGTCGCTGCCCATCGGCGCCATCTCCGACTACGCGCGCGAGTGCAAGGCCGCGCTGCTGGCCGAAGGCATCGCCGGCCGCCCGGCCGGCGCCGGCATCGAGAGCATCTACTACGGCCACATCGGCGACAGCAACCTGCACCTGGTGGCCTGGAGCGACGGCCTGAGCCTGCCCGAGCAGCCCAAGGCGCGGATGGACGCGGTGATCTACGGCCTGGTGCAGAAGTACGGCGGCAGCGTCTCGGCCGAGCACGGCATCGGCACGCAGAAGCGCAAGTGGCTGGGCCACAGCCGCAGCGAGGCCGAGATCGCGCTGATGCGCACGCTCAAGAGCGCGCTGGACCCGCAGGGGCTGCTGAACCCGGGCAAGGTGATCTGAGCATGGGCCGGGTGGTCGACGGCCTGTTCAAGGCGGCCGAGGCAGTGCTGGCCGCCCTGCTGCTGGCCATGGTGCTGATGGTCTTCGGCAACGTGGTGCTGCGCTACGCCTTCAACGGCGGCATCACGGTCAGCGAGGAGCTGTCGCGCTTCTGCTTCGTCTGGCTGGTGTTCATCGGCGCGGTGGTGGCCATGCGCGAGGGCGCCCACCTGGGCATGGACACGCTGGTGGCCCGCCTGGCGCCGCGCGGCCAGCGCCTGTGCCGCATCGCCAACGAGCTGCTGGTGATCGCCTGCTGCGCGATGTTCTTCTGGGGCACGGTGCGCCAGCACGAGGTCAACGCCACCAACAGCGCGCCGGTGACCGGCCTGTCGATGATCTGGGTCTTCGGCATCGCCTACGTCACCAGCCTGGGCATCGGCCTGCTGGCGGCGCACCAGCTGTGGCGGGTGATCAGCGGCCGCATGCCCGATGCCGAGCTGGTCGCCATCCGCGAGACCGAGGAGACGCTGCCCGCCGCCCCCCGCCCCGCCCAGGAGCTGCGCGCATGACGCTGAGCCTGTTCACCCTGTCGCTGCTGGGCGCGATGGCGCTCGGCGTGCCGATCGCCTTCGCGCTGCTGGTCTGCGCGGTGGTGCTGATGCTGGCCACCGGCCAGGTCGACACCACCGTCATCTCGCAGAAGGTGATCGAGGGCGCCGACAGCTTCCCGCTGCTGGCCATCCCCTTCTTCATGCTGGCCGGCGAGCTGATGAACGCGGGCGGCATCAGCAAGCGCATCGTCGACGTGGCGCTGGCCTGGGTCGGCCACATCCGCGGCGGTCTGGGCCTGGTGGCCATCTTCGCCGCGGTGGTGATGGCGGCCATCTCGGGCAGCGCGGCGGCCGATGCGGCGGCCCTCGGCACGCTGCTGATCCCGATGATGCGCAGCGCCGGCTACGACGTGCCGCGCGCCGCCGGCCTGATCGCCGCCGGGGGCGTGATCGCGCCGGTGATCCCGCCGTCGATCGGGCTGATCGTCTTCGGCGTGATCGCCAACGTGTCGATCGGCAAGCTGTTCCTGGCCGGCATCTTCCCGGGCCTCTACATGGGCCTGGCCCTGGTGCTGACCTGGCTGTGGGTGGCACGGCGCGACCGCGTGCAGGTGCTGCCGCGCCAGGACGGCCGCGCCCGGCTGAAGGCCGCGCTCGACGGCATCTGGGCGCTGTTGATGCCCGCGGGCATCATCGGCGGCCTGAAGTTCGGCATCTTCACGCCGACCGAGGCCGGCGTGGCCGCCTGCGTCTACGCCTTCGTCATCGGCGCCTTCGTCTACCGCGAGCTGCCGCTGCGCCGGCTCTACCCGATCCTGGTCAGCGCGGCCAAGAGCACGGCGGTGGTGGTGTTCCTGATCGCCTGCGCGCTGGTCAGCGCCTGGATCATCACGCTGTCCGAGGTGCCGCAGCAGGTGGCCGATCTGCTGGCGCCGTTCACCGGCTCGCCCATCCTGCTGATGGCGGTGATCATGGTGATCGTGGTCATCGTCGGCACCGCGCTCGACTTCGCGCCGACGCTGATGATCCTGACGCCGGTGCTGATGCCGGTGGTCAAGCAGGCCGGCATCGACCCGGTGTACTTCGGCGTGCTGTTCATCATGAACAACGCCATCGGCCTGATCACGCCGCCGGTGGGCATCGTGCTCAACGTGATGTGCGGCGTGGCCCGCATTCCGCTGGGCAGCCTGATGCGCGGCCTGTGGCCCTTCCTCTGGGCCGAGCTGGCCGTGCTGGCGCTGCTGGTGCTGTTCCCCTCGCTGGTGATGGTGCCGCTGGGCTGGCTGCGCTGAGCCGGCCCTGACCTCGACCCACAACGATCCATCCAAGGAGACGACATGACCCACAGGACCCTCCTGCGCACCGCCGGCCTCGTGCTGACCGCCGCCGCCGCCACGCTCGCCGCGGGCACCGCCCAGGCCCAGTTCCAGGAGCGCAACCTGCGCCTGTCCAGCGGCTCGGGCAAGGACCATCCGACCGGCAACGGCATCGTGAAGATGGCCGCCTGCGCGCTGGCGAAGTCCGGCGGCAAGCTCAGGATCACGCCCTACTGGGACAACCAGCTGGGCAACGACAACACCGCCACGCAGAGCGTGCGCTCGGGCTCGATCGACATGGTGGTGCCGTCGACCGCGCCGCTGGTCAGCATGGTGCCGGAGCTCGGCGTGCTGGACCTGCCCTTCCTGTTCGCCAGCGAGACCGAGGCCGACCAGGTGCTCGACGGCAAGGCCGGGGCCTGGTTCAACGCCAAGCTGCCGGCCGTCGGCCTGGTCAACCTGGCCTACTGGGAGAACGGCTTCCGCAACGCCACCAACAGCAAGCGGCCGATCCAGCGCATCGAGGACTTCAGTGGCCTGAAGATGCGCGTGATGCAGAACCCGGTCTACATCGACACCTTCAAGGAGCTGGGTGCCAACGCGGTTCCGATGGCCTTCAGCGAGGTGTACTCGGCGCTGGAGACGCGCACCGTCGATGGCCAGGAGAACCCCTTCGCGCTGATCGACAACATGAAGTTCTACGAGGTGCAGAAGTACCTCAGCCTGACGCGCCACTCGTATGCCGCGCTGGCCATGCTGATGAGCAAGAAGACCTGGGACGGCCTGAGCCCGCAGGAGCAGGAGACGATGAAGACCTGCGCCGCCGAGGGCCGCGACGAGCAGCGCAAGGTCAGCCGCGCCAAGGCCGGCAGCACGCTGGAGGGCCTGAAGTCCAAGGGCATGCAGGTCAACGACATCGCGCCGGCCGAGATGGCCCGCATCCGCGACAAGGTCAAGGTCGTCTACGAGCACCAGGCCAAGGCCATCGGCAGCGAGTCCCTCGGCCTGGTGATGGGCGAGCTCAAGCGCATCCGCGGGCAGTGAGCCGGGCCCGTCGAAACCACGGCGGCGCCGGCCCGTCTGGCGCCCCCCATCCTGCGAGGAGTGCGCGGTGAATGACCGTCATCCTGAGGTGCCACAGAGGCCCGACGCGCCGGTGGTGCTGATCACCGGCGCGGCCCAGGGCATCGGGCGCGGCCTGGCCGAGGCCTTCGCCGCACAGGGCGCGCGCCTGGTGCTGGGCGACCGCGACGAGGCCGGCGTGCAGGCAGTGCGCGATGCGCTGCGCGCGGCCGGCCAGGCGGCCGAGGCGCTGCGCTGCGACATCACCCAGGCCGCCGACAACGCGGCCCTGGTGGCCTGCGCGGTGCGCACCTGGGGCCGGCTGGACCTGGCCATCTGCAATGCCGGCATCAGCCAGATCAAGCCCTTCATGGCGCTGGAAGCGGCCGACTGGCAGCGCATGCTGGACATCAACGTCACCGGCACCTTCCTGACGCTGCAGGCCGCCGCCCGCCAGATGCGCGAGCAGCCCGCCCTGGTCGAGGGCCGCCCACGCGGCAAGATCCTGACGCTGGCCAGCATCGCCGGGCGGCCCGGGGCCGGGCCGATCGCCAGCGTGATCGCGCCCTACCGCGCCAGCAAGGCCGCGGTGATCAGCCTGACGCAGAGCGCGGCCTACACGCTGGCGCCAGACGTGACCGTCAACGCGCTGTGCCCCGGCATCGTCGACACCGACATGTGGGCCCGCATGGACCGCGACTGGACGGCGATGACCGGCCAGGCCCGCGGCGAGGCCTTCAACAGCCGCGTGGCCGCCATCCCGATGGGCCGCGCCCAACGCCCACAGGACGTGGCCGACCTGGCGCTGTACCTGGCCTCACCGGCCGCCGACTACATGACCGGCCAGTCGATCAACATCGACGGCGGGCTGATGATGAGCTGAGGACGCCCGACGCCCGACGCCCGACGCCCGACGCCCGACGCCCGACGCCCGACGCCCGACGCCCCGAAGGATCATCGATGACCGCCCCCTCCGCCGCCCACGCCCTGCGCGCCCTGCTGGACCAGGGCACGATCGTCCGCGCCCCGGGCGCCTATGACGCGCTGACCGCGCGCATCGTCGCCCAGGCCGGCTTCGAGGCGGTCTACATGACCGGCTTCGGCGCCACCGCCGCCCGCCTGGGCCAGCCCGACATCGGCCTGCTGACGCAGACCGAGATGTGCACCCATGCGCGCGACATGGTGCGCGCCGTCGCCCCGCTGGGCGTGCCGGTGATCGCCGATGCCGACACCGGCTACGGCGGCCCCAGCAACATCGCGCGCACCGTCGACGAGTACCTGCAGGCCGGCGTGGCCGCCATCCACCTGGAGGACCAGGTGGCGCCCAAGCGCTGCGGCCAGATGGCCGGCATCCGCCTGATCGACGCGGCCGAGAACGCCCGCCGCCTGCGCTGCGCCGTCGCCGCCCGCGGCAGCCGCGACCTGCTGCTCATCGGCCGCACCGATGCGCTGCCGGCCGTCGGCATCGACGAGGCCCTGGACCGCGCGCGCCGCTACCAGGATGCCGGCGTGGACCTCGTCTTCGTCGACGGCATCAAGACCGTGGCCGAGGTCGAGGCCGTCGCGCGCCGGCTGCCGGGGCCCAAGGTGGTGTCCATCGTCGACGGCAACGAGACCACGGCGCTGAGCACGGCCGATCTGCAGGCCATGGGCTTCGCCGTCGTGTTCCACGCGGTGACGGCGCTGTTCAGCGCCACCCGCGCCGTGCAGCAGGCGATGGCCACGCTGGCGGCCGACGGCACGCCGCGCGCCGTGCCCGGCATCAGCTATGCCGACTTCAGCCGCGTGGTCGATCTGGCCGCGCACCAGCGGCTGGACGCCGAATTCGGGGCCTGAGGGACGCGGTGCGGGGCGGTGTGGCGGCAGGCCTTTCAACGCCCTTCAACGCGCCAGCCAACGCAGCACCGCACCGGCCAGCGGCCGGGCCGGCGGCAAGGCCAGCGTACGCCGCACAGGCGGATCCATCGTCGCCAGCATCAGCTGGCGGAAGGCGCCCTGCAGGCCCCAGGGCACGGTCAGCGTCACCACGTCGCGCAGGCACAGACGGGCCAGATGTTCGCCCTGCGGGGTATGGCCGAGGTGGTGCGCCTCGTAGTCGCTGCGGGCCGCCCACCAGGCATCAAGGTCGAGGGGCAGATCGGGCACGCCCATCGCCCGGCCCACGCCCAGCCAGAAGTCCAGCAGCAGCGCCTGCTCGGCGGCCGACAGACGGTGGCGGGCATGGGCGGCGTTCCAGCGCAGCGGCTCCAGGAAGAACTCGCCCAGCACATAGCGGTAGTCGGCGGCAGCGGCCGGCAGGCCGTCGTGGGCACGGCGCAGGCGCTGCACGGCGGCCTGGCCTTCAGGCGTGTCCAGGCCGTGGTCGATCAGGGTGCGCAGCGTCTGGCGGGTGCGGGCCAGGCGGTCGCGCGTCTGGTCGGCCAGCTGGGTGTGGCCGTAGAGCAGCGGCACCAGATGAGAGACGCCCATCATGCGGATCAGCGCCAGATAGGTGCCGGCACGCAGGCTCATCCGGTGACGGCCGTAGTACAGCGCGTGGACGGGGCTGAGGCCGGACGGCGCTGCGGCGGTGACGGCCGGCGGCGGCCCGCGGTCAGGCGCGGGGCTGGCGCCCGCCGGACGGGCGGCTTCAGCGGACGGGTCAGGTCGGGCATTCATCGTCGGCCGATTCTCCCGTCTTCGGCCCGGTGTGCGGCGACGTGGGGCTGGCGCCGCCGGTGGTGGCGTCGTCCGTGAAGGCGGCCGCGGCCGGCGCCAGCTGCGCCAGCCAGGCCGCCCAGCGCGGATGGTCCTCGACCGGCGCCCCGCCCTGCCCGACGCCCGCGCGCAGCAGCGCCGACGGGTGCCAGGCGACGAGCACCGCCCGGCCGTCCGCCCGCCGATGGAGCCCGCCGGCGCGTGGCACGGCGCCATCGGCATCGGCCGCGCCCAGCAGGGCCCGCGCCGCCGTCTGCCCGAGGGCCACGATCAGCGGCGGATCGACGGCGTCGACCTCGGCCTCCAGCCAGTCCAGGCAGGCGGCCAGCGCGGCCTGCTCCGGCGTCTTGTGGATGCGGCGGCTGCCGCGCAGGGTGTGGTGGAAGTGCTTGACGGCATTGGTCACGTACAGCGCCTCGCGCGGCCAGCCGAGCGCGGCGATCGCCTGCTGCAGCAGCTGGCCGGCCGGGCCGACGAAGGGCCGGCCGGCACGGTCCTCGTGGTCGCCGGGCTGCTCGCCGACCAGCATCACCTCGGCCCGCGGGTGGCCGCGGCCGAAGACGGTCTGCGTCGCGCAGGACGCGACCGGGCAGCGATCACAACGGGCGGCCTGAGCGGCCAGGTCCTTCAGGCGGGCGCGGGCCGCGGCCTTGTCGGCGGCGAGGGTGACCGGGTCAGCCGGCGGCGCCATCGCCGCATCGGCGGTCGCGCTTCCGGCAAGCTCTGGCGTTAGTTCGATATCAGCCGAGGCCGATGCCAGCGTGACTACCGGGCGCGGCCGCGGCAGCCGGCGCGTGGTGTCGGCCGCATGGGCCGTCATCTGCCAGGTGCGCCGGGCGGACTCGCGCAGCAGCGGCGCGGCCACCGCCATCTCGGGCAGCGCGGCGTGGTAGCGCGTGGGGATGTGGCGCTGCATCAGCCGCGGATTGGCGCGGGCCGGGTTGAAGGTGGCGCGGTAGTAGGCCAGCCACAGCGCCTCGCCGGCGTCGGCCGGCGGGGCGTCCTCGCGCCGGGCGGGCGGGCCGTGGTGCAGGCGCTCGCGGTCCCAGGCGACGCTGCCCTGCGGGGTCAGGATCGCCCAGTGCATGGCGGCGAAGCGCTGCTGGAAGAACGGCGCGGCGGCCCGCACGATCGGGTGGGCGGGCTCGTACCAGGCGATCCAGCGGTCGGTGGCCGGGGGGTCGGTCGCGGTGTTGGCCGTGGCGATGGCCGAAGCCGAAGCCGGGGGCTCGACCGCCTCCCGCAGCGGGCGGAAGCGCACGAAGGCATGCATGCGGTGGATCTCGCCGCGGATCTCGCGCGCGCGGCGCTCCAGCAGCAGGCGCTCGGGGTGCAGCGTGTCGTCCCAGACCCTCGGGTCGGCGTGCAGCTGCAGCGCCAGGCGATGCAGACGCGCCCGCGTGTCGGGTGCGTCGTGCAGCGCGGCGTGGCGCAGCAGCGCGTCGAAGCCGGCGGGCCAGCGTGCGGGCATCGACGTGCGGCGGGCGGCCGCCGCCGGAGCCGGCCCGTCCTCGGGCCGCGGGCCATCCGCCGCCTGGGCGGGGGCCGTCCCGTCCTCATCCGCCGCCTCGAACAGACCGCCCTGCCGCGGCCGGCCGTCGTCCCAGTCGACGGTCTCGGGGTCGACACCGGCGGCGACCAGGCGCAGCAGCGCGGCGCGCAGGCCGTCCACGTCATCGGGCCCCTGCAGGCGCACCCGGACGGGACCGCCATCACGGCCGCACGCCGGCTCCTCAGGCCTCACGTCAGCGACTCGAACAGGTCCTGCTGCACCGGCTGCGGTGCCGGCGCCGCGGCCCTGCCCTCGTGTTCACCACCACCACCACCACCACCACCACCGCCACCGCCACCCTCACCCCCCGCCCCCTCGCCCAGCGCCCGCGCCAGCCAGCGCCGGCGGGCGTCCTCGTCCGGCCGGTGGTCGGGCAGCGCGACGAAGCCCAGCGCGCGGCGTGCCGCGCTGCCCAGGCGCTCGATGTCGGCGCGGCGCAGGCTGCGGGTGCGGCGGGCGGCCAGCAGGCGCTCGACCGACTGCTGGCCGAAGCCGGGCACGCGCAGCAGCAGCTCGCGCGGCGCGCGGTTGACGTCGACCGGGAACTGCTCGGGATGGGCCAGCGCCCAGCCCATCTTCGGATCGACGGCCAGCGACAGCATGCCGCCCTCGGTCACCAGCTCCTGCTCGTCGAAGCCGTAGAAGCGCATCAGCCAGTCGGCCTGGTAGAGCCGGTGCTCGCGCATCAGCGGCGCGGCATGGGCGGGCAGCCGCGCGCTGGCATGCGGGATCGGGCTGAAGGCCGAGTAGTAGACGCGCTTGAGCCGGTGCCGGCGGTACAGGCCGACGCTGGTGCGCAGGATGGCGCGGTCATCGCTGGCATCGGCGCCGATCACCATCTGCGTGCTCTGGCCGGCCGGCGCGAAGCGCGGCGGCCGGGCGATGCGCGGCCGCGCGCCGGGCAGCGCGCGGATGGCCGGCTGGGTGCCGGCCTCGGCCGTGCGCTCGTCGAGCCGGTGGCGGATGCGGGCCATCGAGCGCTCGATGCCGGCGGCATCCTTCTCGGGCGCCAGGGCCTGCAGCGCCTGCTGGTCGGGCAGCTCGATGTTGATGCTCAGCCGGTCGGCGTGGCGGCCGGCGCGCTCCAGCAGCTCGGGCGCGGCGTCCGGGATGGTCTTGAGGTGGATGTAACCGCGGAAGTGATGCTCCTCGCGCAGGCGGCGGGCCACCTCGACCAGCTGCTCCATCGTGTGGTCGGGCGAACGCACGATGCCCGAGCTGAGGAACAGGCCCTCGATCAGGTTGCGGCGGTAGAAGTCCAGCGTCAGCGCGACCACCTCGTCGACGGTGAAGCGGGCGCGCGGCACGTCGGAGCTGACGCGGTTGACGCAGTACAGGCAGTCGTACTGGCACCAGTTGGTCAGCAGGATCTTCAGCAGCGACACGCAGCGGCCGTCCGGCGTGTAGCTGTGGCAGATGCCCATGCCGGTGGTCGAGCCCAGGCCCTGCTGGTCGCGTGAATCGCGCCGGGGCGCCGCGCTCGACGAGCAGGAGGCGTCGTATTTGGCGGCATCGGCCAGGATGGCCAGCTTGTGCAGGACGTCGGGCATGACTGTATTTTCATACAGTCTCCGGCCTGCGCCGCCAAGGCCGTGCCGGACGGCGGGACGAGGCGATGCAGGCGCGGGTCAGGGCGGCGTCAAGGCGGCAGCCGCCAGTCCGGCAGATCGCCGACCACCCAGTCGGCGATCGCGCGCAGCTCGGCACCGAAGGCGGCGTGGGCCGGGTGCCGCTGGAAGCGCTGCAGCGCAGCGGCATCGGCGAACACGCCGGCCTCCATCAGCTGCCAGCCCTTGCGGGTGTCGGCATTCCAGTCGGCGCGCCAGGCCAGGATGCCGGCGGCCGCGCCGCCACAGGCCGCACCGAGCGCGGCCATGCGCTGGCGGGTCGCCTCGCGCTGCGCCTGCGGCACGCCATCGTGGAAGCGCACCAGCACCACGTGCAGCAGGGGCGCGTCCGTCGGCGCACCGGTCAGCACGTCCGGTGCGCCGGAGGCCAGCGTCACCGGCCGCCCTCAGCCTTCGAGCTCGAACGAGGCCTCGTCGCGCCAGTAGGCGACGGCCTCGAACCAGCCCAGCCAGACGCAGCCGCTGCAGCCCTTGCCGCAGCAGCCGAGGGGCTCGGGCGGCGGCTCGCGCAGCGTGATGCCGCGCTGCGCGGCCTGGCGCTGCAGGTGCGCGATGACGGCCAGGCCGGTGTCCCGGTCCTCGATCGCGAAGCTCATCGGCGGGGGGTCAGCCGACCCACTTGCGGGCGTTGCCGAACATGCGCTGCCACGGGCTGGCGGCGGCGATGTCGCCGGTCGTCCAGCTCATCTGCGCATTGCGGAACACGCGCTCGGGGTGCGGCATCAGCACGGTGAAGCGGCCATCGGCGGTGGTCACCGAGGTCAGGCCGTCCGGGCTGCCGTTCGGGTTGAGCGGATAGACCTCGGTCGGCTGGCCGTGGTGGTCGACATAGCGCATCGCGCGCTGGACCTGGGCCGCATCGCCGCGCTGGCTGAAGTCGGCATAGCCCTCACCATGGGCGACCGCGATCGGCAGCCGGCTGCCGGCCATGCCCTGGAAGAAGATGGACGGGCTGTCCAGCACCTCGACCTGGGCGTAACGGGCCTCGAACTGCTCGCTCTTGTTGCGGGTGAACTTCGGCCAGAACTGCGCGCCCGGGATGATCGGCGACAGCGCGGCCATCATCTGGCAGCCGTTGCACACGCCGAGCGCGAAGGTGTCGGCGCGGTTGAAGAAGGTGGCGAAGGCCTCGGCCAGCACCGGGTTGAACAGCACCGAGCGGGCCCAGCCCTCGCCGGCGCCCAGCGTGTCGCCGTAGCTGAAGCCGCCGCAGGCCACCAGGCCCTGGAACTGGCCGAGCTGCGCGCGGCCCGACTGCAGGTCGCTCATGTGCACGTCGAAGGTGTCGAAGCCCGCACGGGCCATGGCGTAGGCCATCTCCATGTGCGAGTTGACGCCCTGCTCGCGCAGGATGGCCACCGCCGGACGCGCCAGGTTCAGGAAGGGCGCGGCCACGTCCTGCGCCGGATCGAAGCTCGGGCGCACCTGCAGGCCCGGATCGCCGTCGGCACCGACGGCCGCATGCTCGGCATCGGCGCAGGCCGGGTTGTCGCGCAGGCGGGCGATGCGCCAGCTGACCTCGTCCCAGGCCTGCTGCAGCGTGCGCAGCGGCTGGCTGAAGACGGTGCGGGTGTCGAGCTGCACCTCGACCACGCGGCGGGTGTTGGGCATGCCCACCACGTGGCTGACGGCGCTCAGGCCGTGGCGGCGCAGCAGGCCCAGCAGCTCGTCGCGGCGCGCGCGCGGCACCTGCAGCACGACGCCCGGCTCCTCGTTGAACAGGGCCTTGAGCATCAGCTCGTTGCGGCGCTCGCCGACCTGGGCGGCCCAGTTCTTCGAGTCGCCGGAATCGGCGCGGCTGTCGGTGATGCCGTCACCCTCGGTGCACAGCAGATCGACGTTCAGGCTGACGCCGGTCTGGCCGGCGAAGGCCATCTCGGCGGCGGCGGCCCACAAGCCACCGTCGCTGCGGTCGTGGTAGGCCAGCAGCAGGCCGGCGGCCCGCGCCTCGTTGACGGCGGCCACCAGGGCCTTGAGCTGGGCGGCGTCGTCCAGGTCGGGCACGCGGTCGCCGAACTGGCCCAGCACCTGGGCCAGCATGCTGCCGCCCATGCGGTTGCGGCCATTGCCCAGGTCGACCAGGATCAGGGCCGAATCGACGGCCTGCAGCTGCGGCGTCAGCGTGCCGCGCACGTCGTCCAGCGTGGCGAAGGCGGTGACGATCAGGCTGACCGGCGCGGTCACCTGCTTGCCGCCCTCGGCATCGCTCCACTTGGTGCGCATCGACAGGCTGTCCTTGCCGACGGGGATGCCGATGCCGAGCGCCGGGCACAGCTCCATGCCGACGGCCTTGACGGTGTCGTACAGCGCGGCGTCCTCGCCGGCCTCACCGCAGGCGGCCATCCAGTTGGCGCTGAGCTTGACCTGGGCCAGGTCCAGCGGCGCGGCCAGCAGGTTCAGGATCGCCTCGGCCACGGCCATGCGGCCGGAGGCCGGCGCGTCCAGCGCGGCCAGCGGCGTGCGCTCGCCCATGCTCATCGCCTCGCCGCGCAGGCCGGCGTAGTCGGCCAGCGTGACGGCGCAGTCGGCCACCGGCACCTGCCAGGGGCCGACCATCTGGTCGCGGTGGCTCATGCCGCCGACGGTGCGGTCGCCGATGGTGATCAGGAAGCGCTTGCTGGCCACCGTCGGGTGGCGCAGCACGTCGAGGCCGACCTGCTCCAGGCGCACGCCGGTCAGCGCCAGCGGCGCCTCGGTGCGGGCCACGCGGGTGACGTCGCGGTGCATCTTGGGCGGCTTGCCCAGCAGCACGTCCATCGGCATGTCGATGGCGCGCTCACCGCCGGGGCCGTCCTCCAGGATCAGCTGGCGCTCGTCGGTGGTGACGCCGACCACCGCGTACGGGCAGCGCTCACGCGCGGCCATCTGCTCGAACATCGGCATCAGATCCGGGTTGATCGCCAGGACGTAGCGCTCCTGGCTCTCGTTGCACCAGATCTCCTTCGGGGCGAGGCCGCTTTCCTCCAGCGGCACCTGGCGCAGGTCGAAGCGCGCGCCCTTGCCCGCGCCGTCGACCAGCTCGGGGAAGGCGTTGGAGATGCCGCCGGCGCCCACGTCGTGGATGGCGACGATGGGGTTGTTCTGCCCCAGGGCCCAGCAGTGGTTGATCACCTCCTGGGCGCGGCGCTCGATCTCGGGGTTGCCGCGCTGCACGCTGTCGAAGTCGAGCGCGGCGGTGTTGGTGCCCGCGGCCATCGAGCTGGCGGCGCCGCCGCCCATGCCGATGCGCATGCCCGGGCCGCCCAGCTGCACCAGCAGCGTGCCGGCGCCGAAGGGCAGCTTGTGGGTCTGGTTGTCGCTGATGGTGCCCAGACCGCCGGCGATCATGATGGGCTTGTGGTAGCCGCGCACCACGCCGGCCACCGGCTGCTCGAAGGCACGGAAGTAGCCGCCCAGATTGGGCCGGCCGAACTCGTTGTTGAACGCGGCGCCGCCCAGCGGGCCGTCGATCATGATCTGCAGCGGGCTGGCGATGTGCTCGGGCTTGCCGGACAGGCCGCGCTCCCAGGGCTCGGCCAGGCCGGGCAGCTGCAGCGCGCTGACGCTGAAGCCGGTCAGGCCGGCCTTGGGCTTGGCGCCACGGCCGGTCGCGCCCTCGTCGCGGATCTCGCCGCCGGCGCCGGTGGACGCGCCGGGGAAGGGGCTGATGGCCGTCGGGTGGTTGTGGGTCTCCACCTTCATCAGCACGTGCGCGGTCTCGGCGCGGGTGCCGTACTTCGGCGCGTTGGTGTAGCCCTCGGGCAGCCAGCGCTCGACCGGGCCGCCGCGCATCACGGCGGCGTTGTCGCTGTAGGCGACGATGCTGTGGGCCGGCTGGCCGCTGGCCTGGGCCGCCGCGTCCAGCAGCTTCTCGGTGTTGCGGATCATGCCGAACATCGACAGCGGCTGGCGCTCGCCGTCGATGCTGAAGTCGGCGTTGAAGATCTTGTGGCGGCAGTGCTCGGAATTGGCCTGCGCGAACATCATCAGCTCGACGTCGCTGGGGTTGCGGCCGAGCTGGCGGAAGTGGGTGACGAGGTAGTCGATCTCGTCGTCGGACAGCGCCAGGCCCCAGTCGCGGTTGGCCTGCTCCAGCGCCCCACGGTCGGCGCCCAGCACATCGACATGGGCCAGCGCCTCGCCCTGGCGTTCGGCGAACAGGCGACGCGCGTCATCGCGGGCGGCGGCGGCCGATTCGGTCATGCGGTCGTGCAGCAGCGCGGCGCAGCCGGCCCATTCCTCGGTCGACAGCGGCTTGGCCGAGCCCAGCAGCGGCGACTTCAGCTGCAGCCGGAACTCGGTCACGCGCTCGACGCGGTGCAGATCGAGACCGCAGTTGCGGGCGATGTCGGTCGCCTTCGAGGCCCAGGGCGACAGCGTGCCCAGGCGCGGCATGACGACGATCAGCGCGCCCTCGTCGCCACCGGCGTAGGGGTCACCGTAGGCCAGCAGCGCGGCCAGCTTGTCCACCGCCTCGCGCGCCGGCGGCGTGCCGTCGGCCGCCGCCGCGCTGACCCAGTGCACGTGGCGCGCGACCACGCCGACAACGCGCGGGCACACGGCCTGCAGCTGCGGCAGCAGCGCCTGGGCGCGGAACGGCGACAGGGCGTTGCCGCCCTCGAAGTGCATCAGATGGTGGTGGGTGGCCGACATGGGGGCTTCGGGGCAGCGGGCAGGTGGGGCGGGAGCGCCGCGGCACGCGTCGCGACGACGCGGCGGTGCACAGCGCACGCCGGCGGCTGCTGGCGCAGCCGGGCAGCAGACCCCGGAGCCGGACACAACGCCGGCCGCAGGGTCTACGGGAAACCCGGGATTCTAGCTTTGAGGTGGGATAATCCCGCCCCATGGCCATCACGATCAAGTCCGCTGCCGACATCGAGGGCATGCGCGTCGCCTGCCGCCTCGCCTCCGAGGTGCTGGACATGCTGACCCCGCACGTGCGCCCCGGCGTCACCACCAACCAGCTCGACCAGCTGGCCCACGACCACATCGTGGGCGTGCAGGGCGCGATCCCGGCGCCGCTGAACTACCAGCCGCCGGGCTACATGCCCTACCCGAAGTCGATCTGCACCTCGGTCAACCACGTGGTCTGCCACGGCGTGCCGAACGACGAGCCGCTGAAGAACGGCGACATCGTCAACCTCGACATCACCGTCATCAAGGACGGCTGGCACGGCGACACCAGCCGCATGTTCGTCGTCGGCGAGGGCTCGATCGCCGCGAAGCGCCTGTGCTCGATCACCTACGAGGCGATGTGGCGCGGCATCGCCAAGGTGCGCCCGGGCGCCCGCCTGGGCGACATCGGCCACGCGATCCAGACCTTCGCCGAGCGCCAGGGCTTCTCGATCGTGCGCGAGTTCTGCGGCCACGGCATCGGCCTGAAGTTCCACGAGGAGCCTCAGGTGCTGCATTACGGCCGCCCCGGCACGCTCGACGAGCTGGTGCCCGGCATGTGCTTCACGATCGAACCGATGATCAACCTCGGCAAGCGCGAGATCAAGGAAGACCGCAAGGGCGGCAAGTACGACGGCTGGACCATCGTCACCAAGGACCGCTCGCTGTCGGCGCAGTGGGAGCACACGGTGGTGGTGACCGACAGCGGCCACGAGGTGCTGACGCTGTCGGCCGGCAGCCCGCCGCCGCCGGAGTTCATCACCGCCGCCGCCCCCGCCGCCTGAGCCGGGGCGCGCCCATGGTGAGCCCGCAGCCGTCCCCGGGGAGCGCCGAGGCACCGGCGGCCGTGCCGCTGGACATCGCCGCGCTGCGCACGCAGTACCGCGAGGCCAAGCAGGCGCTGCTGGCGCAGTTCATGGCCGCACGGCCGGTGCCGCAGCAGGCGCAGCGCCTGATCCGCGAGATGACGCGGCTGGCCGATGCCACGCTGACGCGGCTGTGGAGCGGCTGCGGCCTGCCGGCCGACGCCGCGCTGGCGGCCGTCGGTGGCTACGGCCGCGGCGAGCTGCTGCCCTACAGCGACATCGACGTGCTGGTGCTGCTGCCCGACGGCGCCTCGCCCGAGACCGATGCGGCGCTCAAGGATGCGCTCGAGCGCTTCATCACCGCCTGCTGGGACACCGGGCTGGAGATCGGCAGTTCGGTGCGCACGGTGGCCGACTGCGTGGCCGAGGCGCGCGCCGACGTCACCGTGCAGACCGCGCTGCTGGAAAGCCGCTGGCTGTGTGGCGAGCGGCCGCTGGTGGCTGCCTTCCAGCAGGCCACCACGGCGGTGGTCGATCCGCGCGCCTTCTACCGCGCCAAGCTGCTGGAGATGCAGCAGCGCCACACCAAGTACGAGGACACGCCCTACGCGCTGGAGCCCAACTGCAAGGAAAGCCCCGGCGGCCTGCGGGACCTTCAGGTGCTGCGTTGGGTGGCCGGCGCCGCCGGCCTGGGCCGCAGCTGGGCCGAGATGGCCGCCCACGGCCTGCTGACCCCGTTCGAGGTGCGCCAGCTGCAGCGCCACGAGGGCACGCTGACGCTGATCCGCGCCCGTCTGCACGCGGTGGCCCGCCGGCGCGAGGACCGGCTGGTGTTCGACCTGCAGACCGCCGTGGCCGAGAGCTTCGGCTACCGCCACACCAAGGCCCAGCGCGCCAGCGAGGTGCTGATGCACCGCTACTACTGGGCGGCCAAGGCGGTCACGCAGCTCAACCAGATCCTGATGCTCAACATCGAGGAGCACCTGGCCGGCGACTGCGTGACCCCGCTGCGCCAGATCAACGCGCGCTTCTTCGACCGCGCCGGCATGCTGGAGGTCGCCCACGACGACCTCTACCGCGAGAACCCGCACGCCATCCTCGAGACCTTCCTCGTCTTCGAGCAGACGCCGGGCATCGAGGGCCTGTCGGCCCGCACGCTGCGTGCGCTGTACAACGCACGCGACCTGATGGACGCGGCCTTCCGGCACGATCCGATCAACCGCGAGCTGTTCCTCGACATCCTGCGCCAGCCCCAGGGCATCACGCACGCCTTCCGGCTGATGAACCAGACCTCGGTGCTGGGCCGTTATCTGTGGGTCTTCCGGCGCATCGTCGGGCGCATGCAGCACGACCTGTTCCACGTCTACACCGTGGACCAGCACATCCTGATGGTGCTGCGCAACGTGCGGCGCTTCTTCATCCCCGAGCACGCCCACGAGTACACCTTCTGCAGCCAGCTGGCGGCCAACTGGGGCGAGCCCTGGCCGCTGTACGTGGCCGCGCTGTTCCACGACGTGGCCAAGGGCCGCGGCGGCGACCACAGCGAGCTCGGCGCGCGCGAGGTGCGCCGCTTCGCCCGCGACCATGCCCTCGATCGTGAGGACACCGCGCTGGTGGAGTTCCTGGTGCGCCACCACCTGACGATGTCCACCGTCGCGCAGAAGGAGGACCTGTCGGACCCGGACGTCATCCGCGCCTTCGCCGACAAGGTCGGCGACGAGCGGCACCTGACGGCGCTGTACCTGCTGACGGTGGCCGACATCCGCGGCACCAGCCCCAAGGTCTGGAATGCGTGGAAGGGCAAGCTGCTGGAGGACCTGTACCGGCTGACGCTGCGCGCGCTCGGCGGCGCCCGGCCGAACCAGGACGCCGAGCTCGACGCGCGCAAGCAGGAAGCGCGGCAGACCCTGGCCCTGCACAGCGCGCTGCCCGGCACCGAGGAGCCGCTGTGGAAGACGCTGGACATCAGCTACTTCGCCCGCCACGAGGCCGCCGACATCGCCTGGCATGCACGCATGCTGTGGCGCCATGTCGACCGCCCGGAGACGGTGGTGCGCGTGCGGCCCTCGCCGATCGGTGACGGCCTGCAGGTGCTGGTCTACTCGCCCGACCGGCCGGATCTCTTCGTGCGCATCTGCGGCTGGTTCGACAGCGCCGGCTACAGCATCCAGGACGCCAAGATCCACACCAGCCGCAGCGGCTGGGCGCTCGACACCTTCCAGGTGGTGCACCCGCACTGCGAGGACCGTGACCAGAGCTGCTACCGCGACCTGATCACGCTGGCCGAGCACCAGCTGGCCGTCGCGCTGGCCAGCGAGGCGCCCCTGCCCGAGCCCGGGCGCGGCCGCGTCTCGCGCCGGGTCAAGTCCTTTCCGGTCACGCCACGGGTCTCGCTGCGGCCCGACGAGCGGGGCCAGCGCTGGCTGCTGTCGGTCAGCACCAGCGACCGCTCAGGTCTGCTGTATGCACTGGCCCGCGTGCTGGCCCGCCACGGCGTCAACCTGCAGCTGGCCAAGATCTCGACGCTGGGCGAGCGGGTGGAAGACACCTTCCTCGTCAACGGCCCGGCGCTGCAGCACACCCGCACCCAGCTGCAGATCGAGAGCGAGCTGCTGGACGCGGCCGCGCCGCGCTGAGCCGCACCTGAGCCGGGCCGGGCCGCGACGGCCTGGCATCGGGCTTGCACGCACGCGGGCTTGCGTTCCATCAAGCGACACTGTGTCCCATCCCCGTCCGCTGATGAGAGACTGCGCCGATGCCTGACAGCCCTGCCCTGGTCGAATCGCGCCAATTCGGCGTGCGCCACATTCCGTCGCTGCGGCCGCTGGGATGGCTGGCCCGCGGCTGGCGCGACCTGATGCGCTGCCCGGCTCCGGGCCTGATGCACGGTCTGGCCGCGGCGGTCTTCGGCGCCGTGGTGATGATGGCCGGCCGCCACCACGTCTGGCTGCTGGCCGGCGCCTTCAGTGCCTTCCTGCTGGTGGCCCCGCTGCTGGCCACCGGCCTGTACGCGATCAGCCGCGCACTCGAACGCGACCGGCCGGCCGATGTCGGCACCGCCCTGGCGGCCTGGCAGCCGGATGGCCGGCTGATGGTCTTCGGCCTGCTGCTGGCCTTCGCCGGCGTGGGCTGGATGCTGACCTCGGCCTCGCTGCTGCTGGGCCTGGCCCGGGTGCCGATCCTCACGCCCCAGGATTTCCTGCGCGTGGTCGTGCTCGGCGGCCAGCCCTGGCTGTTCGAGATCTGGCTCGGCCTGGGCGGCCTGCTGGCCGCGCCCGTCTTCGCCTCCAGCGTGATCGCCATCCCGCTGCTGCTCGACCGCAAGGTCGGCGTGATGGCCGCGGTGCTGACGAGCTGGCGCGTGGTGCAGACCCATCCGCTGCCGATGGCGCTGTGGGCCCTGCTGCTGACGGTGCTCACCGGCCTCGGCATGGCCACGCTGATGCTCGGCCTGATCGTCGTCGTGCCCTGGCTGGGCCACGCCAGCTGGCACGCCTACCGCGATCTGGTCAGCACCCGCGGCCTCGAAGAGATGCCCTGAAGATTCCCGCCACCGACGCGGCCCCGCCGCGTCCGGCCAGCACAAAGATCCATCCAATGTTCGGTTACAGCGAGGAGCAGATCGCCTGGTTCGGGCTGACCTTCGGCGTCGGCGCGTTCATGCTCTACATGGTGTTCATCATCCTGCAGCTCGCGCGCGAGTCCCGCGCGGGCCGTCTGGGCACCTTCATCCTGCTGTTGGGCCTGGGCTTCGGCCTGCTGGGCTTCGCGGCCAAGGGATTGATCAAGTTCTTCCTGTCGGGCATCGTCGAGTGAAGCCCGATCGAGCCGCGCCCTGGCGGCTCGATCGGGCGTCGTCACACCGCCGTCACGGGCCTGCGCCATCCTGCCGGATTGACTCAACCCTGATCCGTTCAGCTCATGGCCAAGGATTTCTCCCGCATGGAGGACAGCAATCGCTCCTCCAACCCCAGCATCCACGAGGTCTCGAACCCGGCGCGCCGCACGCTGCTGCGTGGCGCCGCGGCCACGGCCTTCCTGGCCCCGCTGGCCGGCCTGGGTGGTTGCGCCAGCCTGGTCGGTGGCGCACCGCTGCTGGGCTTCAAGTCGGTGCCGGTGGGCACGGCCGATGCCATCACCGTGCCCGAGGGCTATGTCGCCCAGGTCATCGCGCCCTGGGGTGATCCGGTCGGCCTGTCCGGCGAGAACCCGGCCTTCAAGTTCGACGGCAGCAACAGCGCCGCCGAGCAGGAGGCGCAGATGGGCATGCACCACGACGGCATCCATTTCTACGCCCAGGACGGCTCGGCCAGCGGCCTGCTGGTGATGAACCACGAGTACGTGGACTACGGCCTGCTGTTCAAGGACGGCAGCGCCACCTGGTCGGCCGACAAGGTGCGCAAGGCCCAGGCGGCCCACGGCGTCTCGGTGATCGAGGTCGAGCAGAAGGACGGCCGCTGGTCAGTGGTCACGCCCTCGCCCTGGGCCCGCCGCATCACCGCCCGCACGCCGATGGCCATCGGCGGCCCGGCCGCCGGTCACGCGCTGATGAAGACCGCGGCCGATCCGGCCGGCCGCAAGGTGCTGGGGACCCTCAACAACTGCGGCAGCGGCCGCACGCCCTGGGGCACCTACCTCACCTGCGAGGAGAACTTCGTCAACTACTTCAGCGGCCCGGATGCGCCGGACGCGCACCAGAAGCGCTGGGGTCTGAAGAAGGGCGACGGCGGCTACCGCTGGGCCGAGCACGACGAGCGCTTCGATGCGGCCAGGCACCCGAACGAGCTCAACCGCTTCGGCTGGGTGGTCGAGATCGATCCGTCCAACCCGAGCAGCACGCCGGTCAAGCGCACGGCGCTGGGCCGCGCCGCGCACGAGGGTGCGACCGTGGCGCTGACCAAGAGCGGCCGCGCCGTGGTCTACATGGGCGAGGACTCGCGCTTCGAGTACATCTACAAGTTCGTCAGCCGTGATGCGGTCAAGCCCGGCGGTGCCGCGGCCAATGCCACGCTGCTGGACCACGGCACGCTCCACGTCGCGCGCTTCGACGCCGACGGCAAGGGCCGCTGGCTGCCGCTGGTGCACGGCCAGGGCCCGCTGACCGCGGCCAACGGCTTCGCCGACCAGGGTGAGGTGCTGATCAAGTCGCGCCAGGCCTCCGATCTGCTGGGCGCCACCAAGATGGACCGCCCGGAATGGATCGACGTCGATGCCCAGGGCTGGGTCTACTGCACGCTGACCAACAACAGCAACCGCGGCGGCAAGGACCAGCCGGGCCTGGACGCGGCCAACCCGCGCGCCAACAACACGATGGGCGCGATCATCCGCTGGAAGGATGACGGCGACCACGACGGCCTGAGCCTGGCCTGGAACCACTTCGTGCTGGCCGGCGACCCGGCCAACACGCGGCCTGAGGCGCAAGGCAACGTCAAGGGGGATGCCTTCGGCTGCCCGGACGGCCTGTGGACCGACGCCCGCGGCGTGCTGTGGATCCAGACCGACATGTCGACCTCGGCCATGGGCAAGGGCGATCTGGCGCGCCTGGGCCACAACCAGATGCTGGCCGCCGACGTGCGCACCGGCGAGATCCGCCGCTTCCTGGTCGGCCCGGCCGGCTGCGAGATCACCGGCGCCACCGGCACGCCGGACGGCCGCACGATGTTCATCAACATCCAGCACCCGGGCGAGAGCCCGAGCGAGCTGAGCGACCCGGCCAACCCGCGCCGCATCTCGAACTGGCCGGACCAGCGCGCGGACGGCCGTCCGCGCTCGGCCACCGTCGTCATCCGCAAGGCGGACGGCGGCGTGATCGGCACCTGAGCGCCGGGTGCCGGGCGACGCGGTGTCGATCCGCGCGGCGGATGCCGCTGCCGGCACCGCGTCGGCGCCGGGGGATCACGAGCGCCTGTCGCCCGCCGTGGGCCGGCCCGCACCCCGCGGGCCGGCCCACGGTGCGGCCCACGGTGCGGCCGCGAGCACCGGCCTGCCCGCCGGCTTCCGCACCCTGATCGGCGCGCAGTTCTGCTCGGCGCTGGCCGACCATGCGCTGCTGATCGTCACCATCGCGCTGCTGCAGCGCGCCGGCGCGGCCGCCTGGTGGCCACCGCTGCTGAAGTTCGCGTTCACGCTGGCCTATGTCGGGCTGGCGCCGCTGGTCGGTCCGCTGGCCGACGCCTGGCCCAAGGCCCGGGTGATGGCCTGGACCCATGCGCTGAAGGCCGTCGGCGTGCTGGCGCTGGCCCTGGGCTGCCCGCCGCTGGCGGCCTTCGCGCTGGTGGGCGTGGGCGCGGCGGCCTACGCGCCGGCCAAGTACGGCCTGATCACCGAGCTGGTGCCCGCCGGGCGTCTGGTGCGGGCCAACGCCTGGATCGAGGTGAGCGTGGTCGGCGCCGTGCTGCTGGGCGCGGTGCTCGGCGGGCTGCTGGTCTCGCCGGCCTGGCTGGCGCTGGTGGCGGATGCGGGCGCATCGCTGGCCGCAGGGGATCCGGCGGCCGGGATGCACCCGGCGATCCACCACGACAGGCGCGCGGATGGCGCCGGCCCGCATGACGGTGCCCCCTGGGCGGGCCCGCTCGGAGCCTCGCTCGCGGCGCTGCTGGCGCTCTACGCGCTGGCCGCCGCGCTCAACCGCCGCATTCCGGACAGCGGCGCGGCCCTCAGCCCCTGCAGCCGCGATCCGCGCACGCTCTGGCGCGACCATCTGGACGACCACCGCCGGCTGTGGACGGACCGCCAGGGCGGTGCGCTGTCGCTGGCGGCCACCACGCTGTTCTGGGGCGTCGGCGCGACGCTGCAGTTCATCGTCCTGCGCTGGGCCCACGAGGGCCTGGGCCTGCCGCTGGACCGTGCGGCGGCGCTGCAGGGGGTGGTGGCCATCGGCGTGGTGGCCGGTGCCAGCCTGGCCGGGCGCTGGGTGCCGTTGCACGCGGCCCGCCATCTGCTGTGGCTGGGCGTGCCCCTGGGCCTGGCCATGCCGCTGCTGCTGCGCTGCCATGACCTGACGCAGGGCGTGGCGCTGCTGGTGGCCGCCGGGGCCATCGCCGGCTTCATGGTGGTGCCGCTGAACGCGCTGCTGCAGCACCGCGGCCTGCAGCTGACCCAGGCCGGCCGCTCGATCGCCGTCCAGGGCTGCGCGGAGAACGCCGGCATCCTGCTGCTGCTGGGCCTGTACGCGGCGCTGACGGCCAGCGGCCTGCCGCTGCAGTACGTCGGCCTCGGTCTCGGGTTGCTGGTGGCCGTGGCGATGCCGGCGTTGATCGGCTGGCAGATGCGGTACACGCGGCGCACCCGGCGGCGCTGAAGACGCCACGCGGGCGGGCCGCGTCAGGCGCCAGGTGCCAGGCGTCAAACGCCAGGCATCAGGTGCCGCAGCTCAGGTCGCCACGCGCGGCCAGCGCGGCGCCCAGCCCGGCGTGGCGGCCGGGGCATCGGCCGCGGCCATCAACTGGGCCTCGAAGCGCAGCACCACGCTGTCCCAGTCGTGGCGCAGCGCGCAGGCCCGGGCCTCGGCGGCCAGGCGCGCGCGGCGCGGCCCATCCGCGGCCAGTTCGAGCGCCGCACGCTCGAAGCCCGCCGCGTCACCGCAGGGCACCAGCACGCCGTCACGGCCGGACTCGATCAGCTGGGCAGCCGCCGCGTACTGGAAAGCCACGATCGGCAGGCCGCTGGCCAGGGCCTCGGCGGTGACGTTGCCGAAGGTCTCGGTCAGGCTGGGGAACAGGAACAGATCGGCGCTGGCATAGTGGGCGGCCAGGTCCTCGCCGCGGCGCTGGCCGGCCAGGATGGCCTCGGGCGCCCGCTGGGCGATCTCGGCGCGCAGCGGGCCGTCGCCGACCAGCACCAGCTTCGCGCGAGGCTGGGCGCGGCGGATGCCGGCCCAGGCCTGCAGCAGCAGGCCGAGGTTCTTCTCCGCGGCCAGGCGGCCGACGCAGACCACCACCAGATCGTCGGCCGCAGCGCCCCAGGACAGGCGCAGGGCCGCGCTGCGCTGGCCCGGATCGAAGCGCTGGGCATCGACCCCGCGCGAGACCACCGCCAGATGGCGGAAGCCGGCCGCCTGCAGCTCCTGGCGCAGCGCCTCGGTGGGCACCAGCGTGGCCGCGCAGCGGTTGTGGAACTTGCGCAGCCAGGCCATCACCGGCTTGCGCAGCCAGCCCACGCCGTAATAGCGGCTGTAGGCGTGGAAATTGGTCCGGAAGTCGGACGTGACGGGCAACTTCAGGTGCGCCGCGGCCTGCAGGGCGGACCAGCCCAGCGGGCCCTCGGTGGCCACATGCACCAGATCAGGCCGCCGCCTCGACCACAGGGCCACCAGCGCCTTCTTCGACGGCACGCCCATGCGCAGGTTCGGGTAGCGCGGGATCGGCAGGCCGCGCATCAGCACCTCGTGCAGCGGCGCGGCCTCCTCGCCGCGCAGCGCCTCGCGGCGCGTGGTCTCCTCGGTCTTCTGCCGCGGCCGCACCAGCTGCACCTCGTGGCCGCGCTGCTGCAGACCCTCGACGAAGCGGGCGACGGTCAGCGCCACGCCGTTGACCTCGGGCGGCCAGGTCTCGGTGACGAAGGCCACGCGCAGGCTGCGGGTGGCCGCCGGATGGTGTTCGACGATGAAGTCGTCGGCAGGCTGGGCGGCGCTCATGCCCGGCATCGTGCGCGGCCTGCGCGACGCCGGCGTGACAGCCCGCCCCGTCGCCGCGCCGCCATGTCCCTGCCACGCATCTGTCACGGCCTGTTCACCGTGCCGTCCCACCATCCGCGCGTCCGGCCTCTCGACCCGTGGCCCAGGCCACGCGCGCCGGACGTCCTCGCCCTTTCCGACCGACCGACACCCGACGGAGCCACCCCACCGTGAACCTCAAGGCCTTCCTGCAGGAGCTGCGCACCCAGCGCTGGGACGACCACCGCTACTACCACCAGAGCCGCATCAACCAGTCGCTGCACTTCATCAGCGCGATCAGCTTCCTGGTCGCCTACGTGATGCTGTTCATCGACCCGGCGCTGGCGGCCGTCATCGGCTGGGTGATCTCGATGGGCACGCGCCAGAGCGGCCACTTCTTCTTCGAGCCGCGCGGCTTCGACCACGTCAACAACGTCTCCGACGCCTACAAGGAGGAGATCAAGGTCGGCTACAACATGATGCGCAAGACCATCCTGATCGGCGTGTGGGCCGGCATCCCGCTGCTGCTGAAGGTGCAGCCCGCGGTCTTCGGCCTGATCGCGCCGGCCACCGACACCGCCGGCTGGCTGCACGACACCGGCATCGCCTGGCTGGCGCTCGGCGTGGGCGGCCTGCTGTTCCGCGTGCTGCAGCTGTGCGTGGTCAAGAGCCCGTTCACCGGCATCGTCTGGATGACCAAGATCCTGACCGACCCCTTCCACGACATCGCGCTGTACTGGCGCAGCCCGCTGGCGCTGCTGCGCGGCGAGCTGCACGATCCGATGCCGCACGTGCGGGCCGGCCATCCGGGCTGAGCCCGCCGACGCGGCACCCGATCCAGGCCGGCGCTGCCGGCCTTGCGCATCAGCCCTCGGCGTGATCGCCGCGCCACCACTGGCGCAGGAACTCGCCCCGCAGGCGGCGCCGGATGGCCTGCTCGTCCGCGCCCTCGCCCGGCCACCACCAGCCGTCCTCGCGCATCTGGCGGGCACCGGCCAGCAGCCGCTCCAGCACCGCGTCCAACTCGGCCTGGCCGTAGTTCAGGCTGAAGATGAAGCGGCCCGTCCCCACCCAGCTCAGCGCCAGCCCCTGGCGGCGCAGATAGAACTGCAGCATCCAGTGGTAACGCGAAGCCTGCGTGTACTGCACGGTCCACACCGAGCCCATATGGGCCACCCGCAGCGGCAGGTCCTCGGCCTGCAGCGCTGCGTTGAAGCGCGCAGCATGGGCATCCCAGCGGGCATCCTGTCCGTCATAGAGGGCCTGCACCTGCGGCTCGTCGAGCCGGCGCAGGAAGGCGTTCATCGCCGCCATCACCATCGGGTGGGCGTTGAAGGTGCCCCGCGCGAAGCAGATGTCGGCCGGCCGCTCGGCACGCCAGCGCTGCATCAGCCGCGCCGGCCCGCAGACCACGCCCACCGGATAGCCCCCGCCCAGCGTCTTGCCGTAGGTCACCAGATCGGCCTGCACGCCGAAATACTGCTGCGCCCCGCCGATGGCCAGCCGGAAGCCCAGGAACACCTCGTCGAAGATCAGCACGATGCCGCGCCGGGTGCAGACCTCGCGCAGGCGCTGCAGCCAGGCGGTGTAGGCCGCGCGGTCGAAGCCGCCGGTGCGGCGCGCCCCCAGCAGCTGGCCGTCACCCGGCGCGTTGGCATTCGGGTGCAGGGCCTGCAGCGGGTTGACCAGCACGCAGGCGATGTCCTTGCGGGTGTCGAGCACGCGCAGCGCCTGCTCGCTCATGTCGGCCAGCGTGTAGGTCTCGCGCGGGGGCAGCGGGTTGCCGGGGCCGGGCTGCACGTCCTCCCACCAGCCGTGGTAGGCGCCGCAGAAGCGCACCAGATGCCGCTTCTTCGTGTGATAACGGGCCAGACGGACGGCCTGCATCACCGCCTCGGTGCCGCTCATGTGGAAGCTGAACTGTTCGTGGCCCGAGACGGCCTTGAGCCGCGCCAGGTTGTCCAGCACCACCGGGTGGTAGCCGCCCAGCACCGGACCCAGGCCACCGGCGATCAGCGCCGCCTCGGCCATGCAGTCCTTGTAGGCGTCGTAGCCGAGCACGTTGACGCCGTAGCTGCCGGCCAGATCGAAGTAGCGCTGGCCGTCCAGATCCTCCAGCAGCACGCCCTCGCTGGCCTGCCAGAAGGCGCCGACGGCCAGATGCTGGCGCAGCCACGGGCTGTACTGGAAGGGCACGCGGTAGGCGCCGGTGAACTGCAGGTCCGGCAGGCTCACGCGGGCCTGGCGCGTGGCCTCCAGCGTGCGCGGGCTGCGGGCCTCGAGTTCGGCCGCCAGGCGCTCGAAGGCGGCACGGCGGCGCGCCGCCAGATCGGCCGAGGCCCCGTCGCTGGCGAAGAAGGCGGCCTCGTCATAGGCATAGCCGGGCAGCAGCCGGGCCAGCCGCTTGGCCATCTTCGAATGCCCGGCCAGCGAGCGGTGCTTGGCCCGCGAGAGCTGCAGCCGCCGCCAGGCCTTGGGCAGGACGGCCAGCGCGCCCGCGCCGGCCAACAGAGTCAGAGCAAGAGTTTCTTCCATGGTCCGTGAGAGATACCGGACCGCCGTGACACCACCATGAAGACCCCCGATCCCGCACCGATGAACCCGCCCCTGAATCCGCCCTCCAGCCCGCCATCCACGGCCCGTCCCTCACTGACCACGCTGCTGAAGGAGGACCTGAACTTCCTGCTGACCAACCGCGTGCCGCGCCTGGCGCTGACGCGCGCCATGGGCCGGTACGCGCGCATCGACAGCCCGTGGCTGACGCGGCTGTCGCTGGCGGTCTGGCGCTGCTTCACCGATCTGGACCTGAGCGAGGCCCAGGCCCCGCCCGACGGCCGCTGGCGCTCGGTGCGCCAGGTCTTCACCCGCGCGCTCAAGCCCGGGCTGCGGCCGATCGCCGCCGACACCGCCGTGCTGTGCAGCCCGTGTGACGCGATCGTCGGCGCCTGCGGTGCGGTGCAGGGCACGACCGCCTTCCAGGCCAAGGGCTATCCGTACAGCCTGAACGAGCTGTTCGGCCCGACGCAGGACAGCACGCCCTTCCACGACGGCGAGTTCATCACGCTGCGCCTGACCTCGGCCATGTACCACCGCTTCCACGCCCCGGCCGACCTGCGGCTGGAGCACGTGACCTTCCACAGCGGCGACACCTGGAACGTCAACCCGATCGCCGTGCGGCGCGTCGAGCGCCTGTTCTGCCGCAACGAGCGCGCGGTGCTGCGCGCCCGCCTGGCGCCCGGACTGGGCGGACACCCGATCGCACTGGTGCCGGTGGCCGCCATCCTGGTGGCCAGCCTGCGGCTGCACGCGCTGGACCTGACGCTGTCCCAGGGCTGGGGCGGGCCGACCGAGCTGCCCTGCGATGCCGCCAGCCGCAAGGGTGAGGAGCTGGGCTGGTTCGAGCACGGCTCGACCATCCTGGTCTTCGTGCCCAAGGGCTTCACGCGGGCCCGCGGCATCGAGCCGGGGGCCCGCATCCGCATGGGCGAGCCGCTGCTGCGGCTGCCGGCCCGCACCTGAGGTGGCGCGTCAGGCCGAGGCCGTGGTCTCGGCCGGCGCGGTGCGGGTGGCGGCGGCGGCATCCGGTACGGGCACGGGCACCGTACCGGCCTCCGCCGTGGCGCCGGGCGACAGGCTCATGCGGGCCGAGCGGTCGATGATCTCCAGCCGGCCGTCGGCATGCTCGACGAGCGCGGTCAGGCTCTCGACCCAGTCGCCGTCGTTGCAGTACAGCACGCCGTCGATGTCGCGGATCTCGGCATGGTGGATGTGGCCGCAGACCACGCCGTCGGCCCCGCGCTTGCGCGCCTCGGCCGCCACCGCACCCTCGAAGTCGCTGATGTAGTTGACCGCGCGCTTGACCTTGCCCTTCAGGTAGCGCGACAGGCTCCAGTACGGCAGGCCCATGCGGGCGCGGATGCTGTTGAAGCGGTGGTTGATCTTGAGCACCGCCTCGTAGGCCATGTCGCCCAGATAGGCCAGCCACTTGGCGCACTGGATGACGCCGTCGAAGTGGTCGCCGTGGGTCACCCACAGGCGGCGGCCGTCGGCCGTCAGGTGGATGGCCTCGTCCATCACCTCGACGCCGCCGAAGGTGTGGGCCACGTAGCGGCGGGCGAACTCGTCGTGGTTGCCCGGCACGAAGATCACGCGCGTGCCCTTGCGCGCCTTGCGCAGCAGCTTCTGCAGCACGTCGTTGTGGGCCTGCGGCCAGTACCAGCTGCGCTTGAGCTGCCAGCCGTCGATGATGTCGCCGACCAGGTACAGCGTCTCGCACTCGACGTCGCGCAGGAACTCCAGCAGCGCACGGGCCTGGCAGCCGGGCGTGCCCAGATGGGTGTCGGAGATGAAGACGGTGCGCACGCGCAGGCGGCCGGCATGGGCCGCAGCCTCGTCGCCGTCGTCCTCCTCGTCGCGGGGCCGTGGCCCGCCGCCGGCGGACGCGCTGGCCGGATCGCGTGCGGCACGCGCCACCTCGGCCATCAGCGTGGCCTCGGTGCGGGCCCGCGAGCCACGGCCGCCATCACGGCCCGGCAGGCCGGGGCGGCCGTGCCGTGGCTCGTCGGCCGGTCCGGGTGCGCGCTGCAGCGGGGTGACGAGAGGGTGCGGTTCAGCCTGCATCATGGCCCGTCATCGTGCGGGGCCGGCATGACGCGGCTGTGACCTGCGCGCGGGCCGTGGTGGCTTCACCCCGGTAGCGTCAGCCGCGCAGCAGGCGGGCGCGGTAGGCCGCCGGCATGCGCTCGAGCTCCTGCAGCACCGGCAGATCGGCGACGCCGAAGTCCGGATCCCAGGCCGGCGCGCCCAGCAGCCGCGCGCCGCAGCGCAGATAACCCTTGATCAACGGTGGCGGCTCGACATCCAGCGTGTCGTCGAGCTCGTGCACCGGCAGGGCCAGGCGCGGCTGCACGCGCAGCTCGGGCTCGACCAGATGGGTCTGGCGCAGGCGGGCCCACAGGCTGGCCGCGGCATGGCCGCCATCGCGCATCGGCACGCTGGCGCAGCCCAGCACGCCGCGCAGGCCGTTGCGCTGCATGAACTGGGTCAGGCCGCCCCACAGCATCATCACCACCCCGCCCTGGCGCCAGCCCGGTGCGGTGCAGGAGCGGCCGACCTCGGCCAGCGAGGAGCGCCAGCCGTCCAGCGGGGCCAGGTCGAATTCGGCATCGCTGTACCAGCCACCGGCACGGCGCGCGCCATCGGGCGTCAGCACACGGTAGGTGCCGACCACATCCTGGCGGCCGCCGGCCTCGTCCAGCGTCCACACCATCAGGTGCTCGCAGTGGGCGTCCCAGCGGTCGACATCGAGTCCGGCCGGCGTGCCCGGCGGCGGGCTCAGCTGCGCGCCCATCTCCTCGGCGAACACGCGCCAACGCAGGACCTGGGCGGCCTGCACGTCCTCGGCATGGCGGGCCCAGCCCACCTGCAGACGCGGCGCGGAAGTGGAAATCGGGGAACAGGAGGCCAGCACGGCGGGGTGGCCTGACAGTCGGGCTGAGGTGTCCATGCCGTGCATGGTCGGCCGCGACCTTGGCAGCACGGTGACGCCCGCATGGCCGGACGATGACAGTGCGCGCCAACGGCGCCCGTGCCGCCGGCTTCAGCGGCGCTGCGGTCGCCGCCAGGCCAGCCAGGCCATGCCGACCAGCGTCCACACGGCCAGCACGCCGGCCACCGCGCGCGCGATCGGCGCGGCCAGCGCCGGCTCGGGCGCGGCGTGGGCGACCACCGCCGCGATGCCGGCCAGCGTCAGCAGCGGCGTGATCGGCGCACCCGGCATGCGCCAGGGCCGGGCCAGCCGCGGCGCACGACGGCGCAGCACCAGCACCGCCGCCTGCGCCAGCGCGTAGGCCAGCAGCCAGGCCACCGAGGCCGCCACCGTCAGCACCAGGATGGCCGACGGATCGCCGCCGGCCCACCACAGCCCGGCCAGCGGCAGCGCGGCGACGAACAGCAGCGCGGCCACCGGCGTGCGCCGCCGCCCCGGACGCCAGCCCAGCCAGCCGAAGGCCAGCCCCGCGGCCGCCAGATCGGCCAGCATGCGCGAGACCGCGGCCAGCACCGCGTTCAGCAGACTGGCCGAGGCCAGCAGCAGCAGCAGGCCGAGCAGCGGCCGCGCGGCCGGCCCCCAGACCGATTCCATCAGCACCAGATGCGGCAAGGGCGCGCTGCGCAGCAGCTCGGCCGGCAGCCGGCAGGCCGCCCCGAGCGCGAACAGCGCCTGCACGACGGCGATCACGGCCAGCCCGCCGAACATCGCCCGCGGCAGATCGCGCGCCGGCTGCCGCGCCTCGGCCGCCATCGGCGCGACGTACTCCAGCCCTGCGCAGGCCCAGCTGGCCAGCGCCACCAGCGGCCAGGCGGCCAGCAGCACCGCGCCGGGGTCGAAGGGGCCGAGTGCGGCCCAGCGCGGCGCGGCCGCCACGGCCGTGACCGCCGCGCCCGGCCACCCCCACCCGGCGCCGACGGCAGCGCCGGCCGGCAACAGCAGCGCCAGCAGCCCCGTCAGCGCCAGCGCGGCCACCACCGCCAGGGCCAGCGCGGTCTGCACGCGGGCGAAGACATCGGTGCCGGCCAGGTTCAGCGCCAGCATCAGGGCGATCAGCAGCACCGCGCCACTGCCCGCCGGCCAGCCCGCCGGCAGCCAGGCCAGCAGCAGCGGATCGACCAGGGCCAGTTCGACCGGCAGGCCGAACAGCGCCGGCGTCACATAACCGGCGAACACCAGCAACTGGGCCGCCAGCGGCCCCAGCGCCAGACCGATGCAGCCGGCCAGGCCGCCGGCCGCGGCCGCATCCGGCACGCCGGGCCGGGGGGCCTCGCCGGCACCGGTCGCGGCCGACGTGAGCGCCTGCTGCATCAGCACCAGCTCGGTCCAGGCCGCCGCGTTGCCGGCGGCCAGCAGCCAGGCCAGCGGCAGCGCCAGCACGAAGGCCCAGCCGCCCAGCCCCACGCCCTGGGCCAGCGTGACCATGCCCAGCTGCGCGACCAGCACCCCGATGGCCGCCGCCAGCAAGGCGCCCGGGCCCAGGCCCACCCCCGGCCCCGGCCCCGGACCGCCATCCGCGGACCGCCCCGGAGATGCAAGGCTGACGGAGGCGACAGCAGGAACGGCAGGCGGAGTGGACATCGACAGCGGACTCAAGGGAAACGACAGGCACCGCCTGAAGCAGCCGTCATGCCGGCTCACAACACGCTGCGCAGCGCCAGCGCCGTCTCGCGCAGCGGCGGCAGCAGGCGCAGCAGTGCGCTGTCCTCCGGCCAGGTCGGCGTCGGGTAGGTGATGCTCAGCGCCCCCACCGGATGGCCCCGGTGATCGTGCAGCGGCACGGCCAGACCGGCCAGGCCCAGCTCGGCATGCTGCTCGATGCGGGCATGGCCTTCGTCCCGGGCACGGGACACCGCGTCACGGAACTGGGCCGGATCGGTGACGGTGGCCGGCGTGTAGCGGCCGAAATCATGCTCGGCCAGCCAGGCCTCCAGCGCCGGCTCGCTCCAGGCGGCCAGCAGCACCGGACCGGGCGAGACCACATGGGCCGGCGCCCGCGCCCCCGGCTGGAAACCCACGGCCAGCAGCCGTGCCGAATTGCTGCGTACCAGATACAGCACCTGGTGGCCATCGAGCACGCTGAGGTTGGCCGCCTCGCCCGTCTGCGCCGACAGCCGCTGCAGCGCCGGCTGCACCAGGCGCGGCAGGCGGGCCGCCTCCAGATAGCTCTGGCCCAGGCCGAGCACGGTCGGCAGCAGCCAGTAGTGCTTGCCGTCGGTGTCGGCATAGCCGTAGTGCACCAGGCTCAGCAGGTAGCGCCGGGCGGCGGTGCGGGTCATGCCGGTCAGGCGGCCGGCCTCGGTGGCGGTCAGCCGCGGATGGTCGGCGTTGAAGCACTGGATCAGCCGCAGGCCCTTGCCCAGGCCCTCGATCAGCAGGCTGCGGTCGATCGCCGGGCGTTCCGGCGCCGCCACCGCGCCAGCGCTCAGGGATACGGGAGAACCCGGATGCAACGGAACGGACATGGTCGGCCAGATCTAGGGATAACACCAATTTCGATCGATGATCGATCGCTAGCGGTCGATCATCGCACGGCTGAACGCGCTTGACGCTGGGCAGGTCCGGACGCGCTGCCTACATTGCGCCCCACGATTCGCCGTCCGACGCCGGACCGGCGGGCACACGCCTTTTCCCATCGCCGGAGCCCCGATGTCCTCATCCCTCGCCGACGCGCCCGATTCCGACCAGCAGACCCGCAAGGCCACCGCCAGCGGCTGGATCGGCTCGGCCCTCGAGTACTACGACTTCTTCATCTACGCGACGGCCGCGTCGCTGATCTTCCCCGGCATCTTCTTCCCCAAGGGCGATCCGACGGTGGCCATCATCGCCTCGCTGGCGACCTACGGCGTGGGCTACGTCGCGCGGCCGATCGGCGCCTTCGTGCTCGGCCACTGGGGCGACACCCACGGCCGCAAGAACGTGCTGGTGCTGTGCATGTTCCTGATGGGCTTCTCGACCGTGGCCGTGGGCCTGCTGCCGACCTATGACCAGGTCGGCCTGCTGGCCCCGGCGCTGCTGGTGCTGATGCGCCTGATCCAGGGCTTCGCCGTGGCCGGCGAGATCTCGGGCGCCAGCTCGATGATCCTGGAGCACGCGCCCTTCGGCCGCCGCGGCTTCTTCGCCAGCTTCACGCTGCAGGGCGTGCAGGCCGGCCAGATCCTGGCCGCCGCGGTCTTCCTGCCGCTGGCCCACTACATGCCGACCGAGCAGTTCAACAGTTGGGGCTGGCGCATCCCGTTCATCCTCAGTTTCCTCGTCATCGTCGCCGGCTGGGTGATCCGCCGCCAGGTGCACGAGACGCCGGCCTTCGTGCAGGAAGGCGCCAGCCACGAGACGCCCAAGGCCCCCGTGGTGCAGGCCATCCGCGAGAGCTGGCGCGACATGCTGCGCGTGGTCGCGATGTCGCTGATGAACGTGATCCCGGTGGTCACCACCATCTTCGGCGCGGCCTACGCGGTGCAGCCGGGCTACGGCATCGGCTTCTCCAAGGACGTCTACCTGTGGATCCCGGTGCTGGGCAACATCCTGGCCGTCTGCCTGATCCCCTGGGTCGGCAACCTGTCGGACAAGCTGGGCCGCCGGCCGCTGATCATCGTCGGCTGCCTGGGCTCGGGCCTGCTGAGCTACGGCTATCTGTACGCGATCAGCCAGCACAACGTGCTGCTGGCGGTGCTGATGTCGCTGCTGATGTGGGGCGCCGTCTACCAGTGCTACAACGCGGTGTTCCCGAGCTTCTATCCGGAGCTGTTCCCGACCCGCACCCGCGTCTCGGCGATGGCCATCTCGCAGAACCTGGGCACCGCCGCCACGGCCATGATGCCGGCCGTCTTCACCGCGGTGGCGCCCCCGGGCGCGGCCAACATCCCGTGGATCGTCGGCAGCATCGCGCTCGGCGCCTGCACGCTCGCGGCCTTCGCCTGCTGGACCTCGCGCGAGACCTACCGCGTGCGCATGGAAGACCTGGGCAACCCGCGGGCCAGGCCCGTGCCCGAGGCCGAGTACCGCCGCCTGCGCGGCGTCTCGGTCCAGCAGTCGCAGTCCTTCAAGTCCTTCACCTGAGATCAGGAGCCAGGTCCATGCGCCGAGCCATCGCCACCGTCTGTCTGTCCGGCCTGCTGACCGACAAGCTGCCGGCCATCGCCGCCGCCGGCTTCGATGCGGTCGAGATCTTCGAGAACGACCTGCTGCAGTGCAGCCTGAAGCCCGCGGCGGTGCGCCAGATGTGTGCCGATCTCGGCCTGGCCATCGACCTGTTCCAGCCCTTCCGCGACTTCGACGCGGCCAGCCCGGCCCAGCTGCAGCGCAACCTGGACCGGGCCGAGCGCAAGTTCGACCTGATGCAGACGCTGGGCACCGACCTGCTGCTGGTGTGCAGCAACGTGCAGCCGGATGCGCCATCCGATCCGGCGCAGCTGGCCGAGCAGTTCGCGCTGCTGGCCGAGCGTGCCGGACGGCGCGGCCTGCGCCTGGCCCACGAGGCCCTGGCCTGGGGCACCCACGTCAAGCTGGCCCGCCAGGCCTGGGACGTGGTGCGGCGCGTCGACCATCCGGCCCTCGGCATGGCGCTCGACAGCTTCCACACCCTGGTGCTGAAGGACGACCCGGCCAGCTTCGCCGCCATCCCGGGCGACAAGATCTTCTTCGTGCAGCTGGCCGACGCGCCCTGGGTGCCGGCCGACGTGCTGACCCACAGCCGCCACCACCGCTGCTTCCCCGGCCAGGGCGAGATGGACGTCACCGGCTTCATGGCGCAGGTGCTGGCCTGCGGCTACACCGGACCGCTGTCGCTGGAGGTCTTCAACGACGAGTTCCGCGCCGCCCCGGCGCATGCCAACGCGGTCGACGCGATGCGCTCGCTGCGCTGGCTGGAAGAGCAGATCGCGCGGCGCGCGGACGCGGCCCCGACCCCGACCGCACCCCGGGCCGCGAACGAGGTCGCCGCCCGCGCCGCCGCCTGGCATCTGGAGCTGCTGCCGCCGGCCCCCGCGCTGGACGGCTGGTCCTTCGTCGAGTTCGCCGCCGACCGCCCGACCGCCGACCGCCTGGCCACCTGGCTGGGCGCGCTCGGCTTCGAGGCCGTCGGCCGCCACCGCAGCAAGGACGTCGCGCTGTGGGCCCTCGGCGAGACCCGCATCGTCATCAACCTCGAACCCGAATCCCACGCCCGGCGCCACTTCGAGCGCCACGGCGTGTCGGTGTGCGCGCTGGCGCTGGCCAGCACCGAGGCCGCCGATTCGCTGGCCCGCGCCCGCGCCCTCGGCTGCCAGTGGGTGCCGGCCCAGGCCGCCGCCGACGAGCTGCCCTTGCCCGCGGTGCAGACCCCCGACGCCTCGCTGCTGTACTTCTGCGAGGCCCCGGCGGCCGGCCAGCGCCCGGCCTTCGAGCACGATTTCCTGATCGACGCCGAGGCCCTGGCCCGCGCCACCCGGCCGGCCCAGGGCGCGCAGGTCGACCATCTGGTGCGCGCCCTGCCCGGCGGCCAGCTCGAACCCTGGCTGCTGTTCGAGCGCGCGGTGCTGGGCCTGACGCCGCGCCGCAACACCGTGCTCAACGACCCCTACGGCGTCTCGCGCAGCCGCGAGATCGAGTCCGACGACGGCCGCATCCGCACCTCGCTGGTGGTCTCCGAGCGCCATCCGACGGCGGTCACCCGCACCGTCTCGCGCTACAACGGCGCCGGCGTGCAGCAGATCGCCATCGCCGTGCCCGACGTGCTGTCCCTGGCCCGCAGCCTGAGGCGTGCCGGCGCCCCGCTGCTGCCGGTGACCGAGAACTACCACGACGACCTGGACGCGCGCTTCGGCCTCGATCCGGCCTTCTCCAGCGCACTGCGCGAGGCCGGCGTGCTCTACGAGCGCGACGCCCAGGGCGGCGAGTACCTGCACGTCTACAGCGCCCCGTTCGACGACCGCTTCGAGATCGAGTTCGTCGAACGCCGCGGCGGCTATGCGCTGTACGGCAGCACCAACGCGCCGATGCGGCTGGCCGCCCTCGGCGAGTGGCGGCGGGCGCAGGCCGCGGCGGCGCAGGACGGCGCGGCCGGCTGAAGCGCGACGTCGCCCGGGACCTGGGCCTCGGCCTCGGCCTGGGCCCGGGGAATCCCGTGAGGTCCGGGGCCTAGAACAGGCTGGCCGCGACGTTGACCGTCAGCGCCAGCACACCGGTGTTCCAGAAGAAGGCCAGCACGCCGTGCAGCAGCCCGGTCGGGCGCAACGCCCGGCCGTGGAAGGTGACGTCGGCCGTCTGCGCCGCGGTGCCCAGCACACCGGCGAAGTACAGGAAGTCGACATAGTCCGGATCCCGCGTGCCCGGGAACACCAGCGGATCCGGCCGCCCGGCCGCACGGGCCAGATAGAAATCGTGCGCATAGTGCAGCGCGAACATGACCTGGGTGAAGGCCCAGGAACCGAGCACGGTGACGACCGCCAGCGCGACATGGGCCTGGCGCGCCGGCCCGTGCAGCGCGCGGGCCACCGTCAGCTGCGAGGCCACCGCCAGCAGCACCACGGCCGCGGCCAGCACCACCGCGGCCAGGATCACCAGCCGGCCCTCGTCCTGCGTCAACGCACGCCGGCGCATCGCCTCCGGTGTCGAGCGCCACATCATCGGCAACACCATCAGCAGATGGGCGCCGGCACCGGCGTTCCAGGCCAGCAGGCAGCGGGTGACCGGCTCCTCGATCGCCACGGCGCTGGCCGCACCGACGCCGGCCCACAGGGCGGCCGCTTCCGGCACCACCCACCAGACCGCCGCGCCCACCAGCAGCGCCAGCAGCAGCCGGGGCCGCACCCGCAGGCCCACGGGCCGCAGCAGCCGCGCGAGCGGCAGCCACAGCAGACGGTGGTGCAGGTGGTGGTGCGGCCGAGGGTGTGGCCGAGGGTGTGGCACGGCGCCGGGAGGATCGGCGGGGGTGGCGGGGGTGGCGGGGGTGGAGGACGGTGCGGCGATCGGGACGGCGGTCGGCATGGCGGCCGGAATGGCAGCGGCAGCGGCAGCCGGCGCGCCCGGGCCGGCGCCGTCGGGTCGGCCGTCGGGCGGATCCCGTTCGGCGCTGGACATCGCGGATGGGGCCTTCATGCCCCCCAGGTTAAGGCCTGGCGCCGCAGACCGCCGCGTCCAGCGCCGCTGACCCCGGCCGACGTGTGTGGCGCTTGTAAAGTGTCGCCACAACATCAGCATTGGGAGGATGCATTTGCGCTTGTCCATGATCGCCACCTTCACCGGCGCACTGTGCCTGGCCGCCTGCGGCGGCGGCAGTGATCCGGCCGAGGCGGCCGCCACCACCACGACTGCCACGACTGCCACGACTGCCACGACCACCACCACCGGCAGTCCGGCCAGCCCGACGGCGGGCTTCAGCGTACCGGTGCACTGCGGCATCGACGTCGGCCCCCGGACCCTCAACGGCACCGTCAGCTCGGTGCACGACGGCGACACCCTGACGCTGCAGGTCAGCGGCCGCGGCGCCGTGTCGGTCCGGCTCGACAGCATCGACGCACCCGAGCTGGCCCAGCCCTGGGGCACCCAGGCCCGCGACGCGCTGGCCGCCCGCGTGCTGGGCCGCACGGTGAGCGTCACCTATGCGAAGACCGACGTGTACGGCCGCACCGTGGGCGCCGTCTTCGATGCCGACTGCCACTACGTCAACCGCGATCTGGTGGCCGCCGGCCTGGCCTGGTACTACCGGGCCTACCAGTGCGAGATCAGCCGCGCCGCGCGCGAGCTGTTCCTGAGCGCGCAGGCCGCCGCATCGACCGACACGCGGGGCCTGTGGGCCCAGGACGCCCCTGAAGCCCCCTGGCTGTACCGCAACGGCAAGGAGCCGAACGTGCCCACCTGCAGCAGCGATCTGGCGCTCTGGGCGGTCGACGCCGCCCGAGCCGCCGGGGTGGCGGCCGGCAGCAGCAGCTCCGGCACCACGAACGGCGGCGGCAGCACGGCGGGCAGCGTCACGAGCGCCCCGGTGTGCCACGTCGGCCCACGCGGCGGCACCTACACGCTGACCGCCAGCGGCCAGAAGAACTACGGCGGCTGCTGAGGCTGCCGCAACGCCCGCCGACGCGGCAGACACTGGCGCGGCGGGCGGGCGGGCTGCACGGGGCGTGAGGCGTGGGCACCGGATTTCCCACGGTGGGAAATCGGCACCGCTATCGTGACCCGAAAACAAAAACGCCGACGAAGCGAAGTGCTTGTCGGCGTTCTGTTTTCTTGGGGTGGCTGAAGGGACTCGAACCCTCGACGACCAGAATCACAATCTGGGACTCTACCAACTGAGCTACAGCCACCGCTGTGCGTCTCAAGCCTGCTAGTATAGATACATTCAGCGGGCTTTGACAAGCAGGTCCTGAATTATTTTTTCAGGACCTGCGCATCCTGCGTTCAGCGTGCGGCCGCGGCGGAGGCCGCAGCAGCCTGGGCGACGGCCTTGGCCTTGTCGCTCAGGCTGACATGGAAGCGGGTCTTCAGCGCCTCCAGGTAGGCGTCGGCCTCGGCGCGGCCCCAGGCCGCGCGCACCTGGGCCTGCAGCGCCTGCGCCTGCTCGGCCGGGACGGCACGCGGCAGCACCTCGGTGATGCGGGCCACGAGCCAGCTGCCGTCGGCCAGAGCCACCGCGGTGGCTGCCGGCAGCTGGCGCGCATCCGCGGCCAGGATGGCCAGAACGGCCTCACGGGGCAGATCGCCCGGCTGGTTGCGCGCGATCGTCGCGCCGCTGGCCAGCGCCAGCGTCGGCTGGGCCTTGACCTGGGCCAGCAGGGCGGCCGCCGCCTTGGCGGTCACGTCCTTGGCCTGCTGCAGGGCCACGGCCTGGCGCACGACATCACGCACCTGCTCCAGCGGCCGCTGGGCGGCCGGCTGGTGGCGGACGACACGGGCGGCGGCCAGCTGGTTCGGGCCGATCTCGATGGCATCGGTGTTGCGCTTGTTCTTCAGCGCCTCGTCGCCGTAGATGGCGGCCAGCAGCTTGGCCGAGGCCAGCGCACCCTGTGCACCCGCAGCGGCCTGACGACCGACGGTGGCGGTCTGCACCGTCAGCTTCAGCTTGTCGGCCACCGGCTGCAGGCTGTCGCTCTGCTCGTAGACGGTGTTGCTGAACTGCTCGGCGGCCTCGGCCCAGCGGCGCGTGGCCAGCTGCTTGCGCACCTCGTCCTCGATCTGGGCACGCACGGCCTCGAAGGCCTGCTTCTGCCCGCCGCGCACGGCTTCGAGCTGGATGATGTGGAAGCCGAAGTCGGACTGGATGACGGGGCTGATCTCGCCCGGCTTGAGCGCGAAGGCCGCGTCCTCGAAGGGCTTGACCATCGCGCCACGGCCGAAGAAGTCGAGGTCGCCGCCGTTGGCGGCCGAGCCCGGATCCTGCGAGTGCTTCTTCGCCAGGTCGGCGAAACCGGCCGGGTTCTTGCGGGCCTCGGCCAGCAGTTCCTCGGCACGCGCCTTGGCCTTGGCCTTGACGTCGGCGGCCGCATCCTTGTCGGCGGTGATCAGGATGTGGCGGGCGCGACGCTCCTCGGCCGCGGTGTAGCGGGCCGCGTTCTCGTCGTAGTACTTGCGCAGCTCGTCTTCCGACACGCTCAGGCCCTGCTTGAGCGCATCGAGCTGCAGCACGACGTACTGGACTTCAGCCTGCTCGGGCGTGCGGAAATCGTTGCGGTGGGCGTCGAAGTACGCGGTCAGTTCGGCATCGGTGGGATTCACGCGGCCGGCCTGATCCTGCACCGCCAGACGCGTGAACTGCACGGCACGGCGCTGCAGCACGGCGTCCAGCCCGCGGTCGGCGACCGCCGCCGGCACCAGGGCCGTGCCGGCGATGCCGCCCTGCACCTGGCGCAGCAGGTAATCGCGGCGCAGCTGGCCGGCCAGCGCGGCCGAGCTCATGCCCTGGGCCGCCAGCAGATCCTTGTTGAGGCTGCCGTCGGCATTGCGGAAGGCGGCCATCTGCGGGTCCTGGGTGAACAGGCGCTGCAGGCGCTCGTCGCCCAGCGCGGTCAGGCGCAGCGTGTCGGTCGCGGTCTGCAGCACGCGGGCGTCGACCAGTGCCTTCAGCGCCTCCTCGCGGGCCTGCGGGCCATCGAGCAGCTTCGGGTCCAGATCGGGCATCTGGGCGCGCAGGCGCTCGGCCTGCTGCTGCACCCGGGCATCCCATTCGGCCTGGGTGATCTTGTGGCCGTCGACCTCGGCGACGCTGGCATTCGCGCCATCGGTCATGCTGGAGTAGCCCTGGACACCGAAGACGACGAAGCTGGGCAGGATCAGCGCCAGCAGGCCGAGTTGCAGCCAGCGACTGTGGGAGCGGACGAAATCGAACATGCGGGGACCGGCGGACGTGGAACGGGCGTCAAGGCCACGGACGGCCGGGCCCTCAGGCGCCGGCCACTCCGGGCACGGATGCGAAAACGGGCGGAACAGATCCGCCCGCTTGCGCCAACTCGTGGCGGCGGATTCTATGCGCCGACCGGACGGCCGGCGGCCGGGACGTCCACCGGGGCCAGCGCCCAGCCGCCGTCGCGCTGCAGCGTCAGCGTGTGGTCGTGGAAGGCCAGCAGCGTCTCGCGGTGGCCGATGCTGACGACGATGGCCTGCGGCAGCTCGCGGCGCAGCAGCGCGTACAGGCCGTGCTCCAGCCCGCTGTCGGTGGCCGAGGTGGCCTCGTCCAGGAAGACGATGGCCGGCGCGGCGGCCAGCACGCGGCCGAAGGCCAGGCGCTGCTGCTCACCCGGCGACAGCACCTGCGACCAGTCCTGCTCGACCTCGAGCTGGCCGACCAGATGGCCGAGCTGCACCTGCTGCAGGATCTCGCCCGCCCGCGCGGTCTCGACCGTGGCCGCCGGATAGGCCAGCGCCGTGCGCAGGCTGCCCACCGGCAGGTACGGCTTCTGCGACAGGAACAGGCAGGCGCTGCCCTGCGGCCGCTCGGCCTCGCCCTGGGCATGCGGCCACAGGCCGGCCAGCGCCCGCAGCAGCGTGGTCTTGCCCGAGCCCGACGGGCCGCGGATCAGCAGCGCCGAGCCGGCCGGCACGGTGAGGTCCAGCCCGCGGGTGAGCACCGGGCCATCGGGCCGGCTGACGGTCAGCCCGCGCACCACCAGGGCGGCCGGGTTGGCCTTGAGCTGCGGCAGGGCCAGTGCGGCGACGGCCTGCAGGTTGTCGTCGAAGCCGCTCAGGCGGTCCAGCACCGCCTGGTAGCCGGCGAAGCTGTCATAGGAGGTGCGGAAGAAGGACAGCGCATCCTGCACCTGGCCGAAGGCCTCGCCGGTCTGCATCACGTCGCCGAGCTTGATCTGGCCGGCGAACATGCGCGGGGCCTGGATCAGGAAGGGAAAGACCACCGCCAGCTGGCTGATGCCCAGGTTGTAGCCGTCGAACTTCAGCGACCGCGTCAGCAGCGCCCAGGCATTGGCGATCACCTGGGCGAAGCCCTGGCGCAGGCTGCGCTGCTCGACGGCCTCGCCGCGGTACAGCGCGATGCTCTCGCCGTACTCGCGCAGGCGCACCAGCAGATAGCGGTAACTCGCACCGAACTGCTCCTGCAGGAAGTTCAGCCGCACCAGCGGCCGGCCGATGGCCACGGCGAACACGGTGGCCACCAGCACGTAGGCATAGACGAGAAACACCATGGCCCGCGGCAGCTCCAGCCCGGCGATCTCCAGCGGCGCCGACAGCTTCCACAGGATGGCGGTGAACTCGATCATCGAGACCACCGCCGAGACCAGGCCGAGCGCCAGCGCCAGCGTGTTGCTCACCAGGGCGGGCGCATCCTGCTGGATGCGCTGGTCCGGGTTGTCGACCGCGGGCTGCGCGAAGCGGCCGAGGTAGTAGCCCTGGCCGCCCAGCCAGCCCGAGACCAGACGCTCGTTCAGCCACTCGCGCCAGTGGATGGAGAAGGCCCCGCGCACCCAGGCATTGACCAGCGCCCGCACCACGTGCACCGCCGCCAGGATGCCGAACAGCCGCATGTGGAACCAGAACGAGGCCGCGTCCAGCGCCTGCATGCCGGAGTAGAAGCCGTTGTACCAGTTCGAGAACAGCACGTTCATGCGCACGCCGGACAGCACCAGCAGCAGCATCAGCGCCACGCCCAGCAGCGGCCGCCAGCTGCGCCGCGGATCGAAGTAGTCTCCGGTGATCGCACGGAACTGGCGCCCCCAGCGGGTGCCGCGCAGCGCGAGCGCGAAGGCGCCGAAGAAGACGACCAGCGTGATGGCCCAGGCCTTGACCAGCCATGACAGGCTGGCAACGACTTCCTGATCCCAGTTCATGAGGGGCTTGGGGCGGAGCGCGACCCTGCGACGCCCGCCAGGTTGACCTGTGAGGGGGCCGAGCCTAGCACCCTTGACGAGGGTCCCGCGGCGCCAGGATGACGCCGGGATGAAGCACGCGGGCGGTGGTGGGTGCTGAGGGGCTCGAACCCCCGACCTACGCCTTGTAAGGGCGCCGCTCTACCAACTGAGCTAAGCACCCGCCGTGTGTGACTTCAGGACACCGGGCGGTGTCCGCGAAGGCGCCGCATCGCAGCCCTTCATGACCGCGCCCCGGGCCATGGCCGGGACGCGAGCCGCGCATTCTAGACGCAAGCGCGGCCGGTGCCGCTCCATGCGCGTCGGCGCGGATCCCGCTCAGCGCGCCTTGGCCCGGATCTCCGGCAGCGCGCGCTGCAGGTAGTAGACCATCGACCAGACCGTCAGCACGGTGGCGATCCAGACCAGGCCGGTGCCCCACATGCGGGTGTCGATGACGCCGAACAGCGCGCCGTCATAGAGCAGGAAGGGAATGGCCGTCATCTGGGTGGCGGTCTTGAGCTTGCCCAGCATGTGCACGGCCACGCTGCGCGAGGCGCCGATCTGGGCCATCCATTCGCGCAGCGACGAGATGGCGATCTCGCGGCCGATGATGACGAGCGCCACCAGCACGTCCACCCGGTCGAGCTTGACCAGCACCAGCAGGCTGGCGCAGACCAGGAACTTGTCGGCCACCGGATCGAGGAAGGCGCCGAAGGACGAGGTCTGGTTGAGCTTGCGCGCCAGCCAGCCGTCCAGCCAGTCGGTCAGCGCGAAGACGACGAACATCACCGTCGCGATCAGGTTGCGCGTCGGGGCTTCGAGCGGCAGGTAGAACACGCCGACGATCAGCGGGATCGCGACGATGCGTGCCCAGGTCAGCAGGGTGGGCAGGGTCAGGAACATGGGGGCGATTGTGCAGGAGGCCCGTGACGGCCGATGGGCAGACGCGCACGACGTGGCGGGCGACGTGGCGGGCAACGGGCGGCGGACGACGGGCGAGGCGCGTCAGCGCACGTCCAGCACCTGCAGCTTGAACAGCCGCTGGTCGTTGTAGAGGAAGACCTGGTTGAACTTCCAGGGCCGCGGCAGATGGCCGACGGGCGGATAGGGGGCGGCCGCGCGCACGGCGTCGATCGCCATCTGCAGCGTGTCCAGCGCCTGGCCGGGGCGGCGCAGCACGTCGACCGCGCGCACGCTGCCGTCGGCGTTGAGCTCGACCGACAGCACCGGGATGGCGAGCAGCACGTCGGGCGTGCGGCTGGCGTAGCTCAGGCCCGGCAGCGCGGCGGTCAGGTGCTGGGCCATCTGGCGCTGGTACTCGGCGGCGTTGCGCGCCGGGCGGGCGGGCATCGGCGGGCGGACGACGGTCAGGCGGGGTGCCGGCGGCGCGCCGCCGACCACCGGCGCCGGCACCCGCGCCGGCTCGGCCGCCGGGACACGGCCGGCCGCGGGTCGCCCGTCGGCGGCCGCCGCGGTGCCCGCGGGCGAGGCGGGCGCGTCAGCGCGCGGCAGGCCGCCGCCGAGGCAGCCCGACAGCAGCAGCGTCAGCAGTGGCATCGTGGCCCGCGCGGTGCCACGGGCCACGCCCGTCAGCGGGTGCGCCGGGGGCAGGTCGTCGCGCGGCTCAGTGCAGCGCACGGTAGATGGTGTCGGCCAGATCACGGGAGATGCCTTCCACGGTACACAGATCATCGACACCGGCGGCGGCCACGCCACGCAGGCCACCGAAGCGCTGCAGCAGCCGCGCGCGCTTCTTCGGGCCGACGCCGGGGATGTCCTCCAGCTTGCTGCCGCCGGTGCGCACGCTGGCGCGCTTGGCGCGCATGCCGGTGATGGCGAAGCGGTGGGCCTCGTCGCGGATCTGCGCGACGAGCATCAGCGCGGCCGAGTCATGGCCCAGGTAGACCTTCTCGCGGCCATCGGCGAACACCAGCTCTTCCAGGCCGACTTTACGGCCCTCGCCTTTCTCGACGCCGACGATCAGCGACAGATCCAGGCCCAGCTGCTCGAACACCTCGCGCGCCATCGACACCTGGCCGCGGCCGCCGTCGACCAGCACCAGGTCCGGCAGGCGCAGGGCCTTGGGCACCTGGGCGCCGGTGGCGTCCGCCGCCAGGCTGCCGTCGGCCTGGGCGGCGGCGCGGGCCTCGGCGATCTTGCCGTAGCGGCGTTGCAGCACCTGGCGCATGGCCGCGTAGTCGTCGCCACCGGTGATGCCGTCGATGTTGTAGCGGCGGTAGTCGGCGCTCTTCATCGCGTGGGCCTCGTAGACGACGCAACTGGCCTGCGTCGCCTCGCCGGCGGTGTGGCTGATGTCGAAGCACTCGATGCGCAGCGCGGCCTGGTCCTCGACCGCCAGGTCCAGCGCCTCGACCAGCGCACGCGTGCGCTCGCGCTGGCTGCCCTCCTCCGACAGCAGCCGGGCCAGCGCGATCTGCGCGCCCTTGTCGGCCATCTCCAGCCAGATGCGGCGCTGCTCGCGCGGGGCGCTCTGGGCATTGATCTTCACGCCGGTCTGCTCGGTCAGCGCGGCCAGCAGGCCGGTGTCGACGGCATGGCTGACGACGAGCGAGGGCGGCGGCGCCACGCCGAGGTAGTGCTGGGCGATGAAGGCCTCCAGCACCTGCTGCTCGACCGGGGCGCGCACCGGCGCGAGGGCGGCCGCCGCGTCACCGGCGGCGGCCTGCGCATCGGCCTGGGCTTCGAGCGCGGCCAGATCGGATTCGCTGAGCGCGGCGGCGTCCTCGACATGGGCGGGGAAGTGGGCGCGGTCGCCCAGGTGGCGGCCGCCGCGCACCATCGCCAGGTTCACGCAGGCGCGGCCGCCCTGCACCCGCACGGCCAGGATGTCGACATCGCGGTCGCGCGCCGACAGGCTGTTCTCCTCCATGCTCTGCTGGTGCAGCACACGGCTGAGGGCGGCGATGCGGTTGCGGACCTCGGCCGCCCGCTCGAACTCCAGCACCTCGGCATGGGCCATCATCTGCGTCTGCAGCTGGGCGATCACGCCGTCGGCATCGCCGCGCAGGAAGGCGCCGGCATCGGCCACGTCGCGCGCGTAGTCGGCCGGGGTGATCAGGCCCACGCAGGGGCCGGAGCAGCGGCGGATCTGGTAGAGCAGGCAGGGCCGGCTGCGGTTGGCGTAGACCGTGTCCTCGCAGGTGCGCAGGCGGAAGGCCTTCTGCAGCAGCAGGATGGTCTCCTTGACCGCCCAGGCGCCCGGGTAGGGCCCGAAGTAGGTGTGCTTGCGGTCGACCGTGCCGCGGTAGTAGGCGATGCGCGGGAACGGATGGGCGGCGATCTTGAGATACGGATAGCTCTTGTCGTCGCGGAACAGGATGTTGAACCGCGGGTTCAACGTCTTGATCAGGTTGTTCTCGAGCAGCAGCGCCTCGGCCTCGGTGCGCACCACCGTGGTCTCCAGCCGCGCGATGCGGCTGATCATGTGGCCGATGCGCGTGCCGCCGTGGTCCTTCTGGAAATAGCTGCTGACGCGCCGCTTGAGGTTGCGCGCCTTGCCGACGTAGAGCACGCCGCCGGCCGCATCGAAGTAGCGGTAGACGCCGGGCAGGCTGGGCAGTGCGGCGACCTCGGCCAGCACGCGGTCGCGCACGGCTGCGGCCTGGGCGGCGAGGTCGGCCGCGCGCGGGGTGGCCGGCTCGGCGGCGCCGTCGGACGACGGCAGGGCCTGCGGGGACGGGTGCGGGGACGAGGGCGGATCGGGAACGGCGGCGGCGGTCATCGGCGGCGGATTATCCGGGGGCCGGCGCCGGGCGCGATGGACGGTCCGGGACGGCGCCCGGGAAGATGCCGCGGCAGCTTGGGCCGAAGGTCGGGCAGGAGGCGCCCCGGAGGTCCCCCGGAGGTGCCCGGGATAATCGGCCGATGCGTTGGGATCTGTTCTGCCGGGTGATCGACAACTGGGGCGACATCGGCGTGTGCTGGCGGCTGGCCGCGCGCCTGGGTGCGGCGGGCCACACGGTGCGCCTGTGGCTGGACGATGACCGCGCCCTGCCCTGGCTGGCGCCGGCCGGCGCGCCGGGGGTGGAGGTCCGTCCCTGGCCGGCGGACGGGGCGGCCGAGCCGGTCTGGCCCGAGCCGGGTGACGTCGTCGTCGAGGCCTTCGGCTGCGATCCGCCGGCCGGCTTCGTCAGCGCGATGGCCGCGATGGCTGCACAGACCAGGACAGGAGCCGACAGCCGCCGCGCGCCGGTCTGGATCAACCTCGAGTACCTGAGCGCCGAGCCCTATGTCGAACGCTCGCACGGCCTGGCGTCACCGCAGTGGCACGGCCCGGGCGCCGGGCTGACCAAGTGGTTCTTCTACCCGGGCTTCACCGCGCGCACCGGCGGCCTGGTCCAGGGCGACATCGCCCCCGACCTGCGGCAGCAGGCCGACGACCGGCTGAGCGCCCACGGCTGGCAGGCGCAGGCCGGCGAGCGCAGCGCGCTGCTGTTCGCCTACGACGCACGGCCCGTGCCGGCGCTGCTGGCCAGCCTGATGCGCGGCGGCCTCGGCCCACGCCTGCTGCTGCGGGTGGCCGCCAGCGGCACGCTGCAGGACGACGTCGACCGCCTGCTGGACGTCGTGCGCGCGCCGGGTGAGCGGATCGGCCGGGCGCGGAGCGCGCCGGGCCTGCGGGTGCTGCGGCTGCCGCCCGTGGCCCAGACCGACTTCGACCTGCTGCTGGCGGCCAGCGACCTGAACCTGGTGCGCGGCGAGGACTCCTTCGCCCGCGCGCAACTGGTCAGCGCGGCACCGCTGCTGTGGCAGATCTATGTGCAGGACGACGGCGCACACGCGGCCAAGCTGGACGCCTGGATGCGCTGCGCCGGCCTGCCGCCGGCCGCCACCGCCTGGCAACGCGCCTGGAACGGCCTGGGGCCGCTGCCGCAGGAGCCGCAGGAGCCGCAGACGCAAGGGGTGCAGACGCAGGAGCCACGGACCCCCACCGCGACGGACTGGGCCGCCTGGGCCGAGGCCGCGGCCGGACATCACCGCCGCCTGCGCGCGGACGACTGTCTCGTCACCCGGCTGACCGCCTTCGTCGCCGAACGCCGCGCCCGGGCGCCCGGCTGAGCCGACCGCGCCCCGGCCCACGGCCGGACAGCGACCCCGGCCGATCTCGGCGCGGCCACGCTAGAATGCCCGGCTTTGCTCCAAGGACACCCGGTCTTGCCGTGCCGGCCGGTGTCCGCGGCCCGGTGGCGGGCAGCGACGGATCCCGGTGGACCGCGCTGCGCCACACCGCGTGGCCGCCGGGCCCGGACGGCACGTCGACCCTCCGCCTCCCGCGAGGCGGACCACCACAGCGGCATCCCACCGCGGAACTCCCCCATGAAAATCGCTCAAGAAATTCGCGCCGGCAACGTGATCATGCAGGGCAAGGACCCGTGGGTCGTGCTCAAGACCGAGTACTCGCGGGGCGGCCGCAACGCCGCGACCGTGCGCATGAAGCTGAAGTCGCTGCTGAACAACCAGGCGACCGAGACCGTCTTCAAGGCCGACGACAAGATGGACCAGATCGTGCTGGAGAAGAAGGAGTGCACCTACTCCTACTTCGCCGACCCGATGTACGTCTTCATGGACACCGAGTACAACCAGTTCGAGGTCGAGGCCGAGAACATGGGTGACGCGATCAGCTACCTGGAAGACGGCATGCAGGTCGAAGTCGTCTTCTACGACGGCAAGGCGATCTCGGTCGAACTGCCGACCTCGCTGGTGCGCCAGATCACCTGGACCGAGCCGGCCGTCAAGGGCGACACCTCGGGCAAGGTGCTGAAGCCGGCCAAGCTGGCCACCGGCTTCGAGATCATGGTGCCGATCTTCGTCGCGCAGGACGACATGATCGAAATCGACACCCGCACGCACGAGTACCGCAAGCGCGTCTGATCGGCGGTCCACGCACATCGCCGGCGCGACGGGCCGTGTGACCACGGCGACCGCCGCACCGGCCGCGCAGCACCACGGCCCGCGGGCCGGACGGTGACGACCCCAGGGGCACTTCGGTGCCCCTTCGTCATGGTGGCGACGCCGCGGCACGACATGCGGTGCCGACGTCCACCGGGACGCGATGCCGGGCGACAGGCCCGGTGGAACACGCGATGCCGGGCCGCAGGTCCGGCCAGGCATCGCCATGCCGGGCCTGCAGGCCCGGCCGAAAGGACCCGCATGGCCGGCTGGGGCCCGCTGCGCCCGGCGCAGATCGACTTCTCCGACCCGGCGGCGCCGAGCGCGCCGGACTACGGCGACGTCTACCACGCGCGTGCCGGCGCCATCGCCCAGGCCCGCGCGGTCTTCCTCGCCGGCAACGACCTGCCGGCGCGCTGGCAGGGGCGCCGCCGCTGCACCGTGCTGGAGACCGGCTTCGGCCTGGGCAACACCTTCCTGGCCACCTGGCAGGCCTGGCGCGACGACCCGCAGCGCTCGGCCGAGCTGGTCTTCGTCTCGGTCGAGAAGCACCCGCCGACGCACGCGGACCTGCGGCGCGCTCACGCGCTGGCCCATGGCGAGGCGGCCGGGGGCGATGACGCCACGCCGGACGCCACATCGGCCACCACACCGGACGCCCCATCAGGCCCCGCTGCGGGCGGCACCCCGGACACCCCCCCGGACGGCACCCCGCTGGCGGCTCTCGCCGCCGAGCTGCAGGCCGCCTGGCCACCGGCCACGCCCGATCTGCACCTGCTGAGCTTCGACGGCGGCGCCGTGCGCCTGCTGCTGGCCTTCGGCGATGCGCGCACGGTGCTGCCCGAGTTGCAGCTGCAGGCCGACGCGGTCTTCCTCGACGGCTTCGCGCCGCGCGTCAATGCCGAGCTGTGGTCGCCGGACGTGCTGCGCCAGCTGCCGCGGCTGTGTGCGCCTGGCGCCACGCTGGCCACCTGGTGCGTGGCCGGTGCGCTGCGCCAGAGCCTGGCTGCCCTGGGCTTCGAGGTGCGCCAGCAGCCGGGCTTCGGCGGCAAGCGCGGGATGACGGTCGCCCGCCATGCACCGCGCCATGTGCCGCCGGCGCCGCCCGGGCGGCCGTCGCAGCCCGCGGCGCGCCACGTGGCCGTGGTCGGCGCCGGTCTGGCCGGCGCGGCGGTGGCCCGCGCGCTGGCGCGCCAGGGCCTGCAGGTGACGGTGCTGGAACGCCTGGACGTCCCCGCCGGCGCCACCTCGGGCAATGCCGGCGGCCTGTTCCACAGCGTGCTGCACCCGGACGACGGCCCGCACGCCCGCTGGCTGCGCGCCAGCGCCCTGCACACCGCGCGCGAGTTGCGGCCGCTGGTGGCCGACGGCCGCGTGCCGGGCGCCGTCGACGGCCTGCTGCGCGGCGAGCGGCAGCAGGATGTGGCCGCCATGCAGGCCCGGCTCGACGCCCAGGGCCAGCCGGCCGGCCATGTGCAGGCGCTGGACGGCGGCATGCCCGACGGCGCGCCGGCCTGGTTCTATCCGGACGGCGGCTGGGTCAGCCCGGCCGATCTGGTGCGCCACTGGCTGGCCGCGCCCGGCATCACGCTGCACACCGGGGTGACGGTCGACCGGCTGGAGGCGGTGGATCCCCCCGTGAAGGCCGGCACGCACCGCGGCGCCGAAACGGGTCCCCGCGCGCAGACCTCGGCCCCGGACGCACGAAGAGCGGCCCCGGGAACGCCGACGACCCCGTCCGCCTCCAGCGCGGACACACCCGCAACGGCCGGCCAGACCGCGGCCTCCAGCCGCCCGGACCCGCACGCCAAGGCCCACACAGCCGCCCGCCGCTGGCGTCTGTGGGCCGCGGACGGCCGCTGCGTGGCCGAGGTCGACGCCGTCGTGCTGTGCAATGCCGACGACGCCGCCCGGCTGTGCGACGACGCCGCCACGCACTGGCCGCTGACGCGCGTGCGCGGCCAGACCACGGTGCTGCCGGCGGATGCGCCCGGCCTCGCCGATCTGCCGCTGCAGCGCCCGCTGGCCGACGGCGGCTATGCGCTGCGCCTGGCCGACGGCCGCGTGCTGTGCGGCGCCGTCGCCCAGCCCGGCGACGAGGAGACGGCCCTGCGCGCCGCCGATCACGCGAGCCATCTGCGCACGCTGCAGCGGCTGACCGGCTGGTCCGGGCGTGGGCGTGTCAATTCCGCTGACGAGACTCGGCCGGAGGGCGCCGCTGGCACCACGGGCACCCCGGATACCACAGGCATCACGGGCATCCCCGAGGTCACCCGCATCACCGGGCTGACCGGCCGCGTCGGCTGGCGGCTGGTGGCCGAGGACCGGCTGCCGCTGCTGGGGCCGGTACCGCGCCTGCGGCCGGCTGCTGCGGCTGCGGCTGCGGCTGCGGCGGCGGCGGCGGCAGCGGCGGCGGCGGCGGCGGATGCGGCGGCGGCGGCGGATGCGGCGGCGGATGCGGATGCGGATGCGGATGCGGATGCGACTGCGGCTGCAGCTGCTGCGGCTTCGGCGACTTCGGCGGCGGCTTCGCCAGCGCCGGCCGACCGCCCGGCACGAGCGCTGACCCAGGTCCGGCAGGTCGAGCGCGAACCCGGTCTGTGGTTGTTCATCGCCCTCGGCTCGCGAGGCCTGACCCAGGCCGCACTCGCCGGCGAGCTGCTGGCCGCCCAGCTGACCGGCGCGCCCTGGCCGGTGCCGCTGTCGCTGGCCGAGGCCCTGGACCCAGCGCGATTCCGGATCCGCGCCCTGCGGCGTGCGGGCCGCCCGGCCCAGCCAGCAACCCAGCCAACCCAGCCAACCCAACCGGCTCAACCGCCTAAACCGAGCCAACCGGCCCAACCAGCCCCTGAGGCTCAGTCCCAGCGCCCCTGATCCGCGCCGCGGGCGGCGAACCAGTCGGCAAGAAAGTCCACCGCCACCCGCAGCTTGGCCGAGCGCTCCAGCCGCGTCGGGTAGACGGCCCAGATGTCGGCCGGCTGGATGCAGTCGGGCAGCAGCTGCACCAGGCGGCCGTCGGCCAGCAGCGGCGCCACCTCCCACAGCGAGCGCAGCACGATGCCGTGACCGTCCAGCGCCCACTGCAGCGCCACCTCGCCGTGGTTGCTCGACAGCGGGCCGGCCACCTTGACCGTCCACGCGCGAGCGCCCTGCTGCAGCCGCCACAGGCCGACCGGATGGTCGCGCTCCTTGATGACCAGGCAGTCCAGCGCCTGCAGTGCCTGCGGCGTGGCCGGCCGGCCATGGGCCGCGACCCAGGACGGCGCCGCGCACAGCACCCGGTGGTTGCGCGCCAGCCGGCGCGCGATCAGCTGCGGCGCGATCTCGTCGCCGACGCGCAGGTCCAGATCGTGGCCCTCGCCGGCGACGTCGACCAGCCGGTCATACAGCTCCAGGCGCAGCTGCAGCTGGGGCTGCGCACGGCTGAGCGCGGCCAGTGCCGGTGCCACCTGCCGGCGCCCGAAGCCGAAGCTGCTGACCACCCGCAGATGGCCGACCGCCTGCTGCGGCGTGCCGCCGAGCGCCTGGCGCAGCTGCTCGAAGTCGTCGAGGATGCGCAGCGCCCAGCGGTGCACCCGCTCGCCGTCCTCGGTCAGCGCGACCCGGCGCGTGCTGCGGTGCAGCAGCTGCGTGCCCAGCTGCTGCTCCAGCAGCTTGATGCGCTTGCTGACATAGGCCGGCGAGGCCCCGAGCGCCTGCGCCGCCGCGATGAAGCTGCTGCGCCGCGCCACCTCGTCGAACACGCGCAGGTCCTCGGGCGCCGGAGCGCTCGCATTGTTCATGATCCGTGCACACAGGCTGTACGCATCACGGCATTGTGCATGGGACGTGGATGACGGACAGTCCGTCCCAGCCGCCGGCGTGGCCGACGCCCACCGGCCACCGACTGACCCGACCCCAGGACCTCCCGACGATGACCGCCTCCCTCCCGCGCGCCGATGGCAGCGCCGAACGCCCGTTCCAGATCGCGCTGATTCCCGGTGACGGCATCGGCAAGGAAGTCGCGCCCGAGGGCGTGCGCGTGGTCGAGGCCGCCGCGCGCCGCCACGGCATCCACCTGCGCTTCACCGAGATCGGCTGGGCCAGTTGCGACCACTGGCGCGCGCACGGCACCATGATGCCGGCCGACTGGAAGGCGCAGCTGCAGGGCATGGACGCACTGTTCTTCGGCGCCGTCGGCTGGCCGGCCGACGTGCCCGACCACGTCTCGCTGTGGGGCAGCCTGCTGCAGTTCCGCCGCGAGTTCGACCAGTACGTGAACCTGCGCCCGGTGCGCCTGTTCGACGGCGTGCCCTGCCCGCTGGCCGGCCGCCAGCCGGGCGACATCGACTACCTGATCGTGCGCGAGAACACCGAGGGCGAGTACACCAACATCGGCGGCACGATGTGGCCGGGCACCGAGCGCGAGGTGGTGCTGCAGCAGTCGGTGTTCAGCCGCCGCGGCACCGACCGGGTGCTGAAGTACGCGTTCGAACTGGCCGCCAGCCGGCCGCGCCACAAGCTGACCGTCGCCACCAAGAGCAACGGCATGGCCGTCAGCATGCCCTGGTGGGACAGCCGCGCCGACGCGATGGCGGCCGACTACCCGCAGATCGCCGTCGACAAGCAGCACATCGACATCCTCAGCGCGCGCTTCGTGCTGCAGCCCGACCGCTTCGACGTGGTGGTGGCCAGCAACCTGTTCGGCGACATCCTGTCGGACCTGGGCCCGGCCAGCGTGGGCACCATCGGCATCGCGCCGAGCGCCAACCTGAACCCCGAGCGCAGCTTCCCCAGCCTGTTCGAGCCGGTGCACGGCTCGGCGCCGGACATCCACGGCAAGGGCATCGCCAACCCGATCGCGATGATCTGGTCGGGCGCGATGATGCTGGACTTCCTGACCGACGGCACCGGCGCCGGCCGCGCCGCGCACGACGACATCGTGCGGGCGATCGAGGGCGTGCTGCGCGAGGGCCCGCGCACGCCGGACCTCGGCGGCCGGGCCTCGACGAGCGAGCTGGGCCGGGCGGTGGCCGAACGGCTCTGAAGCCGCGGCGGCCGGCCCGCCGCGCTTCAGTCGAAGGTCAGCGTCTGCACGCCGCTGGCCGTGCCCAGCAGGCACACGCGGGCGCGGTGGCGGGCGAAGATGCCCACCGTCACCACGCCCGGCCACAGCGTGGCCTCGGCCTCCATCGCGAACGGGTCGGTGATCTGCAGGCCCCGCACGTCGAGGATCAGGTTGCCGTTGTCGGTGGTGCAGCCGGCGCGCACCGTGGCCTCACCGCCGTAGGCGGCCTGGAAGCGGCGCGCGACCTGGGCAGCGGCCATCGGCAGCACCTCGACCGGCAGCGGGAAGCGGCCCAGCACCGCGACGCGCTTGCTCTCGTCGGCGATGCAGATGAAGCGCTCGGCCAGGTCGGCGACGATCTTCTCGCGCGTCAGCGCGGCGCCACCGCCCTTGATCATGCAGCCACGGCCGTCGATCTCGTCGGCGCCGTCGATGTAGACCGGAATGCGCTCGACGGTGTTGCTGTCGAGCACCGGGATGCCGTGCGCCTGCAGCCGCTGGGTCGAGGCCACCGACGAGGAGACGGCACCGGCGATGCGGTCCTTGATCTCGGCCAGCGCATCGATGAAGCAGTTGACGGTCGAGCCGGTGCCCACACCGACGATGCTGCCGGGCACCACGTGGTCGAGGGCGGCACGGCCCACGAGGGCCTTGAGTTGATCCTGGGTCAGCGGGGCGGACATGGCGGTCTCCGGGCGCGACGGACGGTCGCGGAACAGTGGAACAAGTCGGGGCGCGAGCGCGCGGGCAGCCGCCTGCGGGACAATCGCGCCATCATGTCGATTGTCCCCTACGCCCTCGCCCGCTCCTTCCTGTTCGGTCTGGACCCTGAACGCGCCCACGAGCTGACGCTCGATGCCATCGCACGGGGCCAGAACACGCCGCTGCAGTGCCTGTGGGCGCAGACCCGCGTCGATGATCCGGTCACGGTGGCCGGCCTGCGCTTCCCGAACCGCATCGGCCTGGCCGCCGGCCTGGACAAGAACGGGCGCTGCATCGACGGGCTCGGCGCGATGGGCTTCGGCTTCATCGAGGTCGGCACCGTCACGCCGCTGGGCCAGCCGGGCAACCCGCGCCCGCGCATGTTCCGCCTGCCCGAGCGCCAGGCGCTGATCAACCGCCTGGGCTTCAACAACGAGGGCCTGGCCGCCTTCATCGCCAACGTGCAGCGCGCGCGCAGCTTCCGCGCGGCCGGCGGCATCCTGGGCCTGAACATCGGCAAGAACGCCGCCACGCCGATCGAGGACGCCACCAGCGACTACCTGAAGGCGCTCGACGGCGTCTACCCGCACGCCGACTACGTCACCGTCAACATCTCCAGCCCCAACACCAAGAATCTGCGGGCACTGCAGAGCGATGCCGCGCTCGACGCGCTGCTGGGCGCGCTGCAGGCGCGCCGGGTGCAGCTGTCGGCTCAACTCGGCCGTCAGGTGCCGATGTTCGTCAAGATCGCGCCCGATCTGGACGAGGACCAGGTGTCGGTCATCGCCGCCACGCTGCAGGCCAACGGCATCGACGGCGTGATCGCCACCAACACCACGATCAGCCGCGAGGCGGTGCAGGGCCTGCCGCATGCCGACGAGGCCGGAGGCCTGTCCGGCCGGCCGGTGTTCGAGGCCAGCAACCGGGTGATCCGCCTGCTGCGCGCGGCCCTCGGCAGCCAGTACCCGATCATCGGCGTGGGCGGCGTGATGGGCGGCGAGGACGCACGGGCCAAGCTGGCCGCCGGTGCCGATCTGGTGCAGGTCTACACCGGCCTGATCTACCAGGGCCCGGCCCTGGTCAGCGACTGCGCCCGCGCGATGGCCCGCGGCGCGCGCTGACGTCCGGACTCAGGCGTCCGTGCCCGGCAGGCCCTCGCGCTCATGCCGGCGCAGGGATGCCCCGGCGATGAAGCGGCGGATCGCCGCGGCATCGTCCAGCGCGAACACGGCGTCGTCCTGGCCGATGCCGGCGGCCTGCAGCAGCTCGGCACCGCCAGCGTCATGGCCGATGGTCTTCAGGTGGCGCCAGGCCATGCGCAGCCAGTCGGTGGCCGCGGGCCGGGCGGCCAGGGCCTGCACGTCGGCCGGCGCACCCAGCACCGCGACGGCATCGAACAGCACGGACGGCGCGCTGTCGAGCGCATGGTCCGCCGGCAGCAGGATGCCGTCGTCCGCCGTCACCCCGGCGAGCGTCGGCGCGATCCGCGTCAGCTTCACGCCCTCGGCGGCGGCGGTCTCGGCCACGGCCTGCACCACTGCGGCCGACGCACCGTCCACCAGCAGCAGCGCCACATCGCGGCCCTTGGGCCCGGCCTGACGGCTGGCCAGCTGGCTCAGGGCCGGTGACGGGTCGGCATCGCGCGGCGCCCGGACCGGCGTGGCCGGTGCCACACGGCCCGCCTCCACGCCCAGGCGCCGGCACACCTCGGCCAGCAACGCGTCGTCGATGAGGGCCAGATGGCCCAGCACGCGCTGGCGCACGGCCGGCGTCCGCACCTGACCCAGCTCGAAGGCGATGGCCGCGGCCAGATGCCGCTGCTCCGGCGGCGTCAGCGACCGGTGGAACTGCCGCGCCTGGGTGTGATGGTCCGCGAACGATTCGGCGCGCAGGCGCGCCTTGGGCCCCTCGTCGGTGGCCGCCAGGCTGGCGAAGCCCTGCGGCGTCTCCCGCGGACCGGTCGGGTCGAGCGTGTTGGGCTCGTAGGCGACCCGGCCGCGCGGCACCTGCATCTGGCCCTGCGCATCGCGCTGGTGATGGTGGAACGGGCACCGGGGCGCGTTGATCAGCCGCTGGTGGAAGTTGGGACCGCCCAGACGGCTCAACTGCGTGTCCAGGTAGCTGAACAGCCGCCCCTGCAGCAGCGGGTCGTTGCTGAAGTCGAAGCCGGGCACCAGATGGCTCGGACAGAAGGCGACCTGCTCGGTCTCGGCGAAGAAGTTGTCGGGGTTGCGGTCCAGCACCATGCGCCCCACGGTCCGGATCGGCACCCGCTCCTCCGGCACCAGCTTGGTGGGGTCCAGCACGTCGAAGGGCAGGTCGTCGGCCGTGGCCTGGTCGAAGACCTGCAGGCCCAGCGTCCAGGACGGACAGTCGCCGCGGTCGATGGCCTCCCACAGGTCACGGCGGTGGAAATCGGGATCGGCCCCGGCCAGCGTCACGGCCTCGTGCCAGGTCGTGCTCTGCACGCCCAGATCGGCCCGCCAGTGGAACTTGACGAACTGCCAGCGGCCCTCGGCATCGACCACCTTGAAGGTGTGCACGCCGAAGCCGTCCATCATGCGCAGGCTGCGCGGCAGCGCCCGGTCGCTCATCGCCCACATCACCATGTGCAGGCTCTCGGGCATCAGCGAGATGAAATCCCAGAAGGTGTCGTGGGCCGAGGCGGCCTGCGGAAAGCCGCGGTCAGGCTCCATCTTCACCGCATGGATCAGGTCAGGAAACTTGATCGCGTCCTGCACGAAGAACACCGGCACGTTGTTGCCGACGAGGTCGAAGTTGCCCTGCTCGGTGTAGAACTTGACCGCGAAGCCGCGCACGTCGCGCGGGGTGTCGACCGAGCCCGCCCCGCCGGCCACGGTGGAGAAACGGGCGAACACCGGGGTCTTGCGGCCCTTCTGGCCGAGGAAGTGCGCGCGGGTGATGTCCGAGCAGTCCTGCAGGCATTCGAAGCTGCCGTGCGCGGCCGAGCCGCGGGCATGGACGACGCGCTCGGGAATGCGCTCGTGGTCGAAGTGGGTGATCTTCTCGCGCAGCAGCAGATCCTCCAGCAGGCCGGGGCCACGGGCGCCGTGGCGCAGGCTGTTCTGGCCGTCGGCGACCGGCAGGCCCTGGGCACTGGTCAGCGCCCGGGCCTGGCCCGGCTGACGGGGATCGACGTGCTGGTGGGTCTCGCCACCGGCGCCCGTGGCGACGTCGAACGGACGCCGGGAGGGGTGGGCTGGTGTGGGGGCACCCCCGGGGACATCGGACGGCATCGGGGACTCCTGCGCCGCAGGAGGCGGCATGGTGGGACACCGTCCGATGCTCCCGTCACGGTGATCCGCCGCCTGTCGGCCGCGGGCTTCGCCCCCTGTGGGAAAACATCGCTGACCGTGCCGCAGGCCGCGCAGCGGAGCCTGCCGGACGTGCCGCCGACGGCACCGCCGGATCCGCACGACGCGGCATCGTCCTACGAGACGACACCGGCGCGACCGACAGACCCGGGCCGCCGTCCCGCGCACGATACGGGGCCATGACACGAGACGGCCCTTCCGCCCCGACCCGAGGCCCGCAGGCCCATGGCCTGCCGCCTCCGCACGAACTGCCCTGTGACGCCGACCACCACGTGGGGCTCGATCTGGACATCGCGCTGCGCACGCCGCAGACGCTGGTCGTCCATGCCCACGTCAGTGCGGTGCCGGAGATCGGCGGCCCGCGCGCCGCACTCGCGCCCCTGGGCCTGGTGATCCCGCGCCATCAGTGCCGCGGCGATCGCCCCCGCCTGAGCGCGCTGCGCGCGGCCGCGCAGGACGCGCTGGCCCGTGCGGTGGCCGGTCGCCGCCTGGCCGGACTGGCCCTCGATGCCTCACGCCTGAGCGTGCTGACCGCGGCCGGCGGCCACACCTGGCGCATCGCCTGAGCGGCCCGCCGCGGCGGGTGCCGGCGGCAGGGCCCGAGATGCTCAGTGCAGCGGTGCGCCCGTCTTGGCCTGGAGTTCCTCGCGCGTCACGCCCGGCGCCATCTCGACCACCTTCAAGCCCTCCGCGGTGACATCGAGCACCGCCAGGTCGGTGATGATGCGGTCGACCACGCCGACGCCGGTCAGCGGCAGCGTGCACTCGGGCAGGATCTTCAGCTCGAAGCCCGAGCCGTCCTTCTTGCGTGCCACGTGCTCCATCAGCACGACGACGTGCTTGACGCCGGCCACCAGGTCCATGGCACCGCCCATGCCCTTGACCATCTTGCCCGGGATCATCCAGTTGGCAAGATCGCCCTGGGCACTGACCTGCATCGCACCCAGGATGGACAGGTTGATCTTGCCGCCGCGGATCATCGCGAAGCTCTCGTGGCTGCCGAAGATGCTGGAGCCCGGCAGCGTGGTCACCGTCTGCTTGCCGGCGTTGATCAGGTCGGCGTCGACGTCGGCGTCATCCGGGAAGGGGCCGATGCCCAGCATGCCGTTCTCGCTCTGCAGCCAGACCTCGATCGACGGATCGACGAAGTTGGCCACCAGCGTGGGCAGCCCGATGCCGAGGTTGACGTAGAAGCCGTCCTGCAGTTCCTTGGCCGCGCGGGCGGCCATCTCGTCGTGGGTCCAGGGCATGTCAAGCCTCCTGTCGAGCCGCCTCAAGGGAGGCTTGCGCCCCCTCGGGGGGCAGTGAATGAAATGAACGTGGGGCCATCATGGTCAGGCTCCCTTGGGGTTCTGCCGGGTGGTGCGCTTCTCGATGCGCTTCTCGGGCGTGGCATTGAGCACCAGGCGGTGCACGTAGATGCCGGGCAGGTGGATGCTGTCGGGATCGAAGGTGCCGGTCTCGACGATCTCCTCGACCTCGACCACCGCGACCTTGCCGGCCATGATGGCCGCCGGATTGAAGTTGCGGGCGGTGCGGCGGAAGATCAGGTTGCCGCTCTTGTCCGCCTTCCAGGCCTTGCCGAGGGCCACGTCGGGCACCAGCGCGCGCTCCATCACGTAGGTGTGGCCGTCGAACTCGCGCGTTTCCTTGCCCTCGGCCACCAGCGTGCCCACGCCGGTGCGGGTGTAGAAGGCGGGGATGCCGGCACCACCGGCGCGCAGGCGCTCGGCCAGCGTGCCCTGGGGCGTGAACTCCAGCTCCAGCTCGCCGGCCAGGTACTGGCGCTCGAACTCCTTGTTCTCGCCGACGTAGCTGGAGATCATCTTGCGGATCTGGCGCGTCTGCAGCAGCTTGCCCAGGCCGAAGCCGTCGACGCCCGCGTTGTTGGAGACGACGCTCAGGTCCTTGACACCGGAATCCTTGAGCGCGTCGATCAGCGCCTCGGGGATGCCGCACAGGCCGAAACCGCCGACGGCCAGCAGCTGTCCGTCGCGGACGATGCCGTCCAGGGCCGCCGCGGCGCTGGGGTAGATCTTGTTCATGAGGGGGATGCTCCCGGTGGTGGCGTGGAACGCGTGAGGTCCGCAGCGTACTACGTACGGCATTACGTAGTCGTTACGTAAGATCGCCTAAAGCCGGGCCCGGATCCGCGGCCGCCCGGCCTCGTTCCGCCCGGCCTCGTTCCGCCCGGCCGCATTCCGCCCGCAGCCCGCAGCCCCTCGCCCGATGACCGAGCCCGACTACCGCACCGCCTTCGCCCTGGCCCCGATCGGCCTGGTCATCAGCCGCCAGCGCACCATCGTCGACTGCAACGGCCAGCTGCTGGCCATGTTCGGCGCGCGGCGCGAGCAACTGATCGGCCAGAGCTTCGCCGTGCTGTACCCGAGCGCCGAGGAGTTCGAGCGCACCGGCGTGCGCATCGTCGCCCAGCTCGACGCCCACGGCCGCTATGCCGACGAACGGGTGATGAAGCGCCTGGGCCCGGTCGACGGCGCGCCCGGGCGGGACGGCACCGATGACGCGGCGCTGTTCTGGTGTCACGTGACCGGCCGCGCGCTGGACCCGGCCGACCCGCATGCGGCCGGCATCTGGAGCTTCGAGGACCTGTCGGCACGCCGCCGGCTCAAGGTCGATCTGACGCCGCGCGAACGGGAGATCGCCGCCCTGCTGGTCGACGGCCTGACGAGCAAGTTGATCGGTCGCCGGCTGGACATCAGCCCGCGCACCGTCGATGTCTACCGCGCGCGCCTGATGCGCAAGTTCGGCGCCGCGACGACGCCGGACCTGGTGCACAAGCTGCTGTCCGGCGACTGAGGGTGACCGAGGGTGACGGAAGACGACGGACGGCCAGGCCGCGTGCCGCTGGTGCGGCGCCGGCCTCAGCCCGCGGCCACCTGCAGCAGCCGTGCCCGCAGATCGTCGGGCAGGCCGATCGCACGGCGGGCCCGGTAGTCGGACCAGACGACGGTGGCCCCGCCCTCGGCCACCACCACGTCCGGCGCATCGGCGCGCACGAAGCGGGCATAGGTGTCGACACTGCTGCGACCGATCGCGCCCAGGTAGTGACGACCGATCAGCGTGGCCGGGAAGTCCACCTGCTGCAGGAAGTTGCAGAAGGCGTTGACGATCACCGGGCCCTGCTGCGCATCCTGTTCGCCGGCCCCGCTCCAGGCGCCCGAGGCATGCAGCCAATCGATGCGCAGGCTCTCCATGAAGCGGAAGTAGACGGTGTTGTTGACATGGCCGAGGGCGTCCATGTCACCCCAGCGCACGGGGATGTGCATCTCGTGCACGCAACGCAGGTCGGCGGGCAGGTCCAGGCGCATGGCGGTCCGGGCTCCGGTGGCGGAAGAGGCCCCCAGCCTAGCAGGCCGCGCGGCCGGCCGGCGACCGCACGCCGCCCGGGCGCCCGCGGCGCAGGGCCGTCAGGCTGTGTCCATCCGCCTGTGGTCGTCAGTCGGCCGCAGGGGCCGGCGGCTCGTCCGACGGCTCGTCCGCCGGATCGATGCCGAGTTCGGCGGCCATGCGCAGCACCAGCGCGCGCAGCCGGGCCAGTTCCTCGCCCTGGCGTTCGATCTGGCCCTTGAGCGCGGCCAGTTCACCGGCGCTGACCGCGTCGGCGCCCAGGCTGCCGCCGCTGCCACCGCCGCCCTCGGCCGGACCGGTGGCGATGGCCGCCGGCAGCGCCGCCTCACCACTGAGCAGATGGGCCCAGCGCGATTCGCGGGCGCCCGGCGCACGCTCCAGCCGCACCGCGCGCGGCGGATAACGGTCGGACAGCGCCTGCAGGCAGGCCTCGACGGCGGCGATGTCGGTGAAACGGTGCAGGCGCTCGACATTGGCCCGCAGCTCGGCGGCGGTCTGCGGGCCGCGCAGCATCAGCACGGCCAGCAGCGCGGCACTGGCACCGTCGACGTTCAGGCCGCGCGCGGCGTTGTGCTCATAACGGGTGACCCGGGTGCTCGACGCATCGAACACCAGGCTGGAGCGCTTGAGGCCGTCGATGGCGGTCAGCACCTCGGCATCGGTGGCATTGATGACCGGCTCGCGCGCGGTCTTCTGGTTGCAGCCGGCCACCAGCGCGTTCAGGCTCAGCGGGTAGGTGTCGGGGACGGTGGCGGCCTTCTCGACCAGCACGCCCAGCACGCGGGCTTCCAGGGGGGTCAGATCTCGCATCGGGGTACGGCTCGTGTCGTTGGCGGCGTGCGGGCGGTGGACGGTGGACTCAGGCGCCGAAGCCGTCGTCGGCGCTCAGCACGGCACCGTTGATGAAGTGGCTCTCGTTGGCGCACAGCATCATCAGCGCGGCATCCAGGTCCTGCGGCTTGCCGGTGCGCTTGCGCGGCAGCATCTGCAGCAGGTTCTGGCCAGCGTCGCTGCGCCATTCGGCAGCATTGCCCGGGGTCTCCATGAAACCCGGGCACAGCACGTTGACGTTGATGCCGTACTTGCCCCACTCCAGCGCCATCGCACGGGTCATGTGGATGACGGCGGCCTTGCTCATCGCATAGACGCCCAGTTGCGGGGTCACACGCAGGCCGGCCAGCGAGGCCACGTTGACGATGCGCCCGCCGGTGAAGGTGCCCGGGGCGGCGCCACGGGCGCGCGCGATCATGCGCCGACCGACCTCCTGTGCGACGAGGAAGGCGCCGCGGACATTGGTCGTCATCATCGCGTCGAACTCGTCGATGCCGACGTCCACCAGCTTGTGGGTGGCACTGACGCCACCGTTGTTGACCAGGATGTCGATGGTGCCCATCTCGGTCTCGGCGTGGGCGATGGCGGCCTTGACGCTGTCCGGATCGGTGACGTCGAGCGCGACGACGTGGGCATCGCCGCCGGCCGCCTCCAGCTCGGCGCGCAGCGTCTTCAGCGATTCGCGGTCGGGGGCGGCGAGCACCACGGCAGCGCCCGCGGCGCTCAGCGTGCGCGCGAACTGCGTGCCCAGGCTGCCGGCAGCCTGGGTGACGAAGGCGACGCGGCCGGACAGATCGATCTGGTAGCTCATGGCAGTCGGGCGGGACGACGGCCGACGGCCGTGGCGACCCGCATCTTCAGGGGAACACGGCCTACATGGTACGACGCCACGGGGGCCCCGATCGCGCCTTCAAGCCAGGGCTTGCGCGGGAGATCAAGGCTTGCCGTCGGTCACACCGCCAGGGCCCGTCCGGCGCCGGCCCGCGGTGCGATCAGGGCAGGACACGGACCCGCGGCACGGGCGCATCGCCCTCCGCGGCCGGCAGGGATGCCGGCAGCGCCGCCAGCGCCCCGGGCAGCTGCGGGGCCTGGCCATCGGCGGCGGCCAGCAGGTCCAGCCAGCGCGCGAGCGGCAAGGGACGGGCGAACAGATAGCCCTGGAACTCGTCGACACCGAGGGCGGCCAGGGCGGCGTGCTGGGCCGGCGTCTCCACCCCTTCGGCCACGGTGCGCAGGCCGAGCGCCCGGCACAGCTGCACGATGCCTTCGAGCAGGCGCTGGGCCCTCACGTCGCGGCCCAGGCCGAGCACGAAGCTGCGGTCGATCTTGACCTTGTCCATCGGCAGCGTGCCCAGATGGGCGAGCGAGGAGTAGCCGGTGCCGAAGTCGTCGAGCGCCATCACGAAGCCAGCCTGACGCAGCCGCTGCAGCACCGGCGCGACCTCGTCGATCGAGCCGGCCAGCGCCGATTCGGTCAGCTCCAGTTCGAGCTGGGCCGGCTGCAGGCCCTGGCGGCGGCAGGCGTGCAGCAGCATGGCCTCGATGCCCGGCGTGGCCAGCTGGCGCGGCGACAGGTTGACGGCCACCGGCAGGCTCAGGCCGGCGGCCGCACCGGCCGCCGCCAGCTGGGCCGCCGCATGCACGGCATGGCGGCCCATCAGGCCGATCAGACCGAGCTCCTCGGCCAGCGCGATGAACTCCGCCGGCGGCACCTCGCCGTAGGCCTCGGTGTGCCAGCGCATCAGCAGCTCGCCCCCGGTGCAGCGGCCGGCCGCATCGACCTTGGGCTGGAACTGCCAGGTGAAGGCGTTGCGCTCGGTGTCCTGGCGCAGCAGGCTGCCCAGCATCAGGCGGCGCTGGCGCTCGTCGTCGAGCCGGCGGTCGTAGAAGGCCAGCGGCACGGTGGTCGACTGCCGGGCGGCCTGCAGCGCGAGCTCGGCCTTGCGCATCAACACCCCGAAAGCCGCGCCGTCCTGCGGCGCGCGCACGGCGCCCAGCACGACGCTGACGGTCAAGGAGCGGCCCTCGACGTCGAAGGGCCGCGCCAGCGCCGCCAGCACCAGCTGGGCGACGCTGCGCAAGGCCGTGTCGTCGGCGTCGTCGGACAGCACCAGCAGGAACTCGTCGTCGCCCCAGCGGGCGAGCCAGCAGCCGTCGTCCAAGGCCTGACGCAGACGCTGCGCGACCTGCACCACCAGGGCCTCGGCGGCCTGCGGCCCCCAGCTGGCGTTGACGTGGCGCACCCCATCGACCAGCACGCGCAGCAGCGCCGCACGGGGCTGGCTGCGGCCCAGCAAAGGCTCGAGATGCCATTGCGCGGCCAGGCGGTTGGGCAGGCCGGTGGCCTCGTCCAGCGTGGCCTGGCGCTGCAGCCGCGCCTGGGCCGCCAGACGCTCCCGCAGATCGTGCAGCGCCAGCACATAACCGTGAGCCTCACGGGTACCCGGCCCCTGTCCATCGCCGACGACGGCGTCATCGGCGTCCGGCTGCACGGCCGTCACCGAGCACTCGACCGGCACCTCGCCCTGCGGGCCGCTGACCGGACACTCGGCCTGCCACAGGCCGTGCAGCCGCACCTGGCGCTGCACCAGCTGCGGCGGCCAGCCGCGCGCGGTCAGCCAGGGCTGCAGGCTGGCGCCGGGGGCCAGCACGGCCGCGTCGAGCAGCGCGCGGGCCGAGCGGTTGGCCGCCACCAGCTGCCAGTGCGCGTCGGTCAGCACCAGCGCCTCGCGCGAGCTGTCGAAGGCATGGGCCAGCCGGCGCAGCTGCTGGCGCGCCCGCTGCGGGCCGGTGACATCGCGCAGCGTGCCGATGGCCCGCAGCAGCTGGCCGCCGTCGCCCCGCTGCAGCGCACGGCCGCGCACCCGCCACCAGCGCGCCGGGGCATGGACGGTGCGGCCGCGGAAGTTCAGGTCCAGCTCCTCACCCGGGCCGTTCTGCAACGCGGCCCAGGCCTGGCGCAGGCCTTCGTGATCCTGGGGATGGGCACGGTCGAGGAATTGCGCCACGTCGAGCCGTTCGACCTGGGCCCGCCGCTGCGGGCCGCTGCAACGCCAGAGCAGAAAGCCGCTGCCGTCCCACTCCCAGACGCGGTCGCCGCTGGCCCACAACGCGAGCGGCAGGCGCTCGGGCAGACCGGCGAGCGCCGGCTCGGCCGGTGCACCGGCCCAGGGGCGGACATCGCGATCATCGGGCAGGCTGGCGGGCAGAGACATCGTGCGGTCAGCCTAACCCATGGCCGGCAGTGCCACCAGTGGCGGACTCCGCGACACGGGATCAAGATCCCCCTTCGGGGGCGCCCTGATCATGGGGATGGACAAGGGCACGACGGGCCGGCACGCGGGGTCCGTCATCGTCCGCGGGCCCGGCCAGCGGCGGCCGGGCTGACTAGAATCCCGGGTCCTGCCCGCGGCCTGCGGCCGCCCGGCGCCCTACCCCCGGCACCCACCGGCACCCGAGAGATCCAGGACGTGAAGACCCCCGCAGCGCTGCTCGAACAACACGGCCCGCGCGAGGCCATGGACTACGACGTGGTCATCGTCGGCGGTGGCCCCGCCGGCCTGGCCGCCGCCATCCGCCTCAAGCAGCGCGCCGCCGAATCCGGCGCCGAGCTCTCCGTCGTCGTCCTCGAGAAGGCCGCCGAGCCCGGCGCCCACACCCTCTCCGGCGCCGTCATGGACCCGGGCCCCCTCACCGAGCTCTTCCCCGACTGGAAAGAGCGCGGCGCACCGCTGCACCAACCCGTCACCGCCGACCAGGTCCTCTTCCTCGCCGAGGGCGACGGCACCGCCGCCACCCCGCCGTGGGCCATGCCCCGCTGCTTCGACAACCACGGAAACTTCGTCGTGCGCCTCGGCCACCTCGTCAAGTGGCTGGCCGAGCAAGCCGAAGCGCTCGGCGTCGAGGTCTTCCCCGGCTTCGCCGCCGCGGAGGTGCTGTACGACGACCAGGGCCGCGTCACCGGCGTGGCCACCGGCCACATGGGCCTGGGCAAGGACGGCCAGCCCGGCCCCGACTTCCAGCTCGGCATGGAGCTGCGCGGCAAGTACACCCTCTTCGCCGAGGGCGCCCGCGGCCACCTCGGCAAGGAGCTCATCGCCCGCTACAGGCTCGACGAAGGCCGCGAGCCGCAGAGCTTCGCCATCGGCATCAAGGAGCTCTGGGAGGTGCCCGCCGCGCAGGCACAGCCCGGCCTCGTCGTGCATACCGCCGGCTGGCCGATGGACGACCAGACCTTCGGCGGCGGCTTCCTCTACCACCTCGACGGCAACCTCGTCACGCTCGGCTTCGTCATCGGCCTCGACTACCAGAACCCCTGGCTCAGTCCCTTCGACGAGATGCAGCGCTGGAAGACCCATCATGCCGTGCGTCAGCACATCCAGGGCGGCAAACGCCTGAGTTACGGCGCACGCGCCATCAACAACGGCGGCCTCCACAGCCTGCCCAAGCTCGTCTTCCCCGGCGGCGCCCTGCTCGGCTGCGATGCCGGCTTCCTCAACGCCGCACGCATCAAGGGCAGCCATGCCGCCATCCAGAGCGGCATGCTCTGCGCCGATGCCCTCGTCGACGCCCTGGCCGCCGGCCGCGCCCATGACGAACTCGCCGCCTACCCCGAGGCCTTCGCCGCCAGCACGCTGCACGCCGAGCTCAAGCGCGACAACAACTTCAAGCAGTGGTTCAAGAAGGGCCCGCTGATCGGCAAGATCGGCTTCGGCATCGAGCAGGTGCTGCTGCCCAGGCTCGGCATCGACACGCCCCCGTGGACCCTGCCGCGCACCACCCGCGACCACGAGGCCCTCAAGCCCGCCGCCCAGTGCCGCCGGATCGACTATCCGAAGCCCGACGGCGTGCTCACCTTCGACAAGCTGTCCTCGGTCTTCCTGTCGGGCACGAACCACTCCGAGCACCAGCCGGCCCATCTGCTGCTGACCGACCCCTCGGTGCCCGTGCGCGTCAACCTCGCCACCTACGCCGGCCCCGAGGCCCGTTACTGCCCGGCCGGCGTCTACGAGTTCGTGCCCGACACCGCCGCCCCCACCCCCGGCGCACAGCGCCTGCAGATCAACGCCCAGAACTGCGTCCACTGCAAGACCTGCGACATCAAGGACCCCTCCCAGAACATCACCTGGGTCAGTCCTGAAGGCGGCGGTGGGCCCACCTATTCGGGTATGTGAGGTGAGGTGGCGCGGCCAGCGCCCGCGCCCTCAATCGTGGATGCGCGCGAGCTGGTAGCCGACGCCGCGCGCCGTCAGGATGCGCACCGGGCCGCGCTCGACCTTCTTGCGCAGGCGGTGCACATAGACCTCGACGCAGTTGTAGTTGACGTCGCTGCCCCATTCGAAGAGCCGGTCGATCATCGCCTCCTTGCTGACGTAGCGGCCGGCGCGCTGCAGCAGCACCTCCAGCAGCGAGGCCTCGCGGCGGGACAGCGGCAGCAGCTCACCGTCGAACCAGGCGGTGCGGTGCAGCGGGTCGAAGCTCAGCGGCCCGTGCTTGACCAGCGGCTCGCCGCCACCGAGCCGGCGCCGCAGATGGGCGCGCACACGGGCGCCGATCTCGTCCACGCTCAAGGGGGCTGACAGGCAGTCGTCGGCGCCCAGGTCCAGTGCCGCGATGCGCGCGGCCGGCCCGCCATCGCCGGCCAGCGCGATCAGATGGGCGGCCATGCCGCCCTGGCGCAGCCGGCGCAGCAAGGCGGCGGCCGCGGCCGGCGGCTCGCACAGCCGCAGATCCAGCACCAGCAGATCGAGCGCCGGCTCGTCGACCAGGGCCGGCACCTCATCGGCGCGCTCCAGCTGGTCGACCGCGTGGCCGGCCTCGCGCAGCTGCATCGACAGCCCACGCACCAGCGCCCGTTCGGCGCTCGCGATCACCACCCGCATCGCCACGCTCCCGGCTGGCCACCGCCCGGCACGGCCGCACCGGCGGCGCCCCTGGCCTCAGAACTGCGCATCATCGAGCGCCAGCGTGCTGGCGCTGCCCTCGCGCACCACGGCCGCGGCGGCCGCGGCCTCGGGCAGCAGATGGGTGGCCGCATGGCGGGCGACGGCGATGCGGGTCTGCAGAAAGCCGGCGTCGGCCGCCGCATCGGCGTCGAGCTGCGCCTGCGCCGCGGCCGCGCCGCGGGCCAGCAACCAGCAGCCGACGACGGTGCCGAACTGCATCAGGTGGGGCACGGTGGCCGCCGCGGCCTCGCGCGCCTGCGGGCCGTGGCGGGCCACCTGCAGCGCGCAGGTGGCGGCCAGTTCGGCCACGGCCGGGCTCAGGGCCCGGCCGAGCGCGGCCAAGGCCGGCACGTGGCCGGCGGCCCAGGTCTCGGCCTCGGCGGCGATGCGCTGCAGCAGCGCCGTGGCGACGGCCCCGCCATCGCGCGCCAGCTTGCGGTTGAGCAGGTCGTTGGCCTGGATGGCCGTCGTGCCCTCGTAGATGGTGGTGATGCGGGCATCGCGCAGGTGCTGGGCGGCGCCGGTCTCCTCGATGTAGCCCATGCCGCCGTGCACCTGCACGCCATCGGCGGTCACGCGCTGCGCGCTCTCGGTGCACCAACCCTTGACCACAGGGGTCAGCAGATCGACCAGGGCCTGGGCGGCGGCGGCACCGGCGCCGTGGCCGTGGGCCTCGTCCATGCGGGCGGCCGTGTAGTAGGCCAGCGCACGGCCGGCCTCGTTGCGGGCGCGCATGTCCATCAACATGCGGCGCACGTCCGGGTGGCCGATGATGGTGGCGCTGTCGCCCTCGCCCAGGCCGATGCCACGGCCCTGCACCCGCATCAGCGCGTACTCGCGCGCCGCCTGGTAGGCCCGCTCGCCGATGGCCACGCCCTCCAGGCCGACGTTCAGCCGCGCGTGGTTCATCATCGTGAACATGCAGGCCAGGCCCTGGTGCGGCTGGCCGACCAGCCAGCCCAGCGCACCGCCGCCCTCGCCGAAGGACATCACCGCCGTCGGGCTGCCGTGGATGCCCAGCTTGTGCTCGATCGACGCGCAGACCAGATCGTTGCGCTCGCCCGGGCTGCCATCGTCGCGCGGCAGGAACTTGGGCACCGCGAACAGCGAGATGCCCTTGACCCCGGGCGGGGCGTCCGGCAACCGGGCCAGCACCAGGTGGACGATGTTCTCGGCCACGTCGTGCTCGCCCCAGGTGATGAAGATCTTGGTGCCGGTGATGCGGTAGCGGCCGTCACCGGTGGGCACGGCGCGGCTGCGGATGGCGGCCAGGTCCGAGCCGGCCTGCGGCTCTGTCAGGTTCATCGTGCCGGTCCAGCGGCCCTCGACCATCGGCGGCAGCAGCGTCGCGCACAGCGCCGCATCGGCATGGCGGGCGATCGCCTCGACCGCGCCGAGGGTCAGCATCTGGCACAGGCTGAAGGCCATGTTGGCCGACTTCCACATCTCCAGCACCGCGGTCGACAGCAGCACCGGTGCGCCCTGGCCGCCGAACTCGGTGCGCGCGGGCATGCCGTGCCAGCCAGCCTCGCGGAAGGCCGCATGGGCCTGGGCGAAGCCGTCGGCCGCCCGCACCACGCCGCCGTCCGACCAGCGCGCGCCCTGGCGGTCACCGATGCGGTTGAGCGGTGACAGCACCTCACCGGCAAAACGCGCGGCCTCGTCGAGCACGGCCTCGGCCGTCTCCATGTCGTAGGCGTCGTCGCCGTGGGCGGCCAGCACGGCCTCGAGTCCGCCGATCGCACGCAGCGCGAACAGCATCTCGCGGCGGGGGGCCTGGTAGTCGCTCATCGTCAGAGGTCCTGGAAGAAGTCGTCGAAAGTGAGGAGATGCCGCGGGGCCGGCGCTCAGCGCAGCGCGTCGGTCGAGTGCACCTGCTGGCGCAGCACGTATTTCTGGATCTTGCCGGTCGAGGTCTTGGGCAGCTCGCCGAAGACCACCGCCTTGGGCACCTTGAAGCGGGCCAGCTGATCGCGACAGAAATCGATCAGGACCTGCGCCTCCAGCGTCGCACCGGGCTTGAGCTCGACGAAGGCGCACGGCACCTCGCCCCACTTCTCGTCGGGCATGGCGACCACGGCCGCGCACATCACGGCCGGATGGCGGTGCAGCACGTCCTCGACCTCGATCGAGGAGATGTTCTCGCCGCCGGAGATGATGATGTCCTTGCTACGGTCGCGGATCTTGATGTAGCCGTCGGGCTGCATCACCGCCAGGTCGCCGGTGTGGAACCAGCCGTCGGCGAAGGCCTCCTCGGTGGCCGTGATGTTCTTGAGGTAGCCCTTCATCACGATGTTGCCGCGGAAGCAGATCTCGCCCATCGTCATGCCGTCGGCCGGCACCGGCGCGCCGGTGTCCTGGTCCAGCACGGTGACCGCCTGCTGCAGCGGCCCGGTGACGCCCTGGCGGCCGTTGAGCGTGGCCCGCTCGGCCAGCGGCAGGGACGCCCATTCCGGCTGTTTGGCACACACCGATGCCGGGCCGTAGACCTCGGTCAGGCCGTAGACATGGGTGATGTCGATGCCGATGGATTCACAGCCCTCGATGACGGCGGCCGGCGGCGCGGCGCCGGCGATCAGGCCCTGCAGCGGCCAGTCGATGCCCTCGCGCACGCTCTGCGGCGCGTGGATCAGCAGGCTGTAGACGATGGGCGCGCCGCACAGATGGGTGACGCGGTGCTCGCGCATCAGGCCGAAGATCAGCGCCGGATCGACGCGGCGCAGGCACACGCTGGTGCCGGCCACCAGCGCCAGCGTCCACGGGAAGCACCAGCCGTTGCAGTGGAACATCGGCAGCGTCCACAGATAGACCGGGTGGTGCGGCAGCTGCCAGCCGATCGCGTTGGAGGCCGCGTTCAGGTAGGCGCCGCGGTGGTGGGTGACCACTCCCTTCGGATTGCCGGTGGTGCCCGAGGTGTAGTTCAGCGCGATCGCGTCCCACTCGTCGGTCGGCAGCGTCCAGGGCGCGGCCGGATCGCCTGCGGCCAGGAAGTCCTCGTAGCTGATCTCGCCCAGGCGCTGGCCGGCCGGCGCCAGTTCGTCCTCGACCTCGATGACCAGCGGCCGGTGCTTCGCGTCGATGTGGGCCAGGGCCTTGGCCACGGTGGCGGCGAACTCGCGGTCGGTCAGCAGCACCTTGGCCTCGCCGTGCTGCAGCATGAAGGCGATGGCCTCGAAGTCCAGCCGCGTGTTCAGCGTGTTGAGCACGGCGCCGGTGGCCGGCACGCCGAAATGCGCCTCGAACATGGCCGGCACGTTGGGCAGCATGGCCGCCACCGTGTCGCCGCGGCCGATGCCGCGCGCCTTCAGCGCCGAGGCCAGCCGGCGGCAGCGCGCGAAGGTCTGGGCCCAGGTCTGGCGCAGCGCGCCGTGCACGAGCGCCACGCGCTGCGGATACACCGCGGCGGCACGTTCGAGAAAGCTCAGCGGCGACAGGGCCACGTGGTTGGCCGCGTTGCGGTCGAGGCCGATGTCGTAGGGGCTGGTGCGGGTCATCTGCGGTCTCCTGTGATCCGGGCGACGAGGGGCGGGAGCCGTCGACGTGCATCCTGACGGCCACGGCACGCGGCCGCCAGAGCCGGCCGGCCGTGCAGCGACGACCGGCCCCGGGGCGCATGCCCATCGTCTGTCATCGGGTGAGGATCCGGCCACGACCCAGGGCAAACCCCGAGCGTCGGATGCCGTGATCCTCGATCGGGGCGAAGCTTCGGCGAGGACCTTTGCACCACACGCCAGCCAATGTGACGAATGTTTGCGTCTCCTCGGCGCACCGGGGCCCCTCCCTAGAATCCGCCGCGTGAACCGGCCCGCCCCCGCTCCGCCCCTGCCTTCGCCCCTGCACGCCCCCGTGAACGCCCGCCCGACCGGCGATCCGGCGGCCGGCCCGGCCGTGCCTCCGCCCACCCCCACGACCACGTCCGCGCCGGCCACCGCACCCCACACAGCCAGCGCCAGCGCCGCCGATGCCCTGCTGCAGGCGCACGCGGCCGAGCTCGAACGCCGCGTCGCCGAGCGCACCGCCGAGCTGCGCCGGCGCGAGGAACAGCTGCGCCTGATCACCGACTCGATCCCCGCCCTGGTCGCCTATGTCGACCACCAGCGCCGCTACCGCTACGCCAACCGCGGCTACCGCGACTGGTTCGGGCTGGATCTGGACCGGCCGGCGGCCATCAGCGCACGCGGCTTCCTCGGCGAGGAAACCTTCGCCGCCATCCGGCCGCAGGTCTCGCGCGCCTTCGCCGGCGAGGCCGTCACCTTCGAGTACGACATCACCCGCCTCGACGGCAGCGTGGTGCGGGTGCGCACCTCGCTCGTGCCCGACGTGGCCGACGACGGCCAGATCGCCGGCTGCTTCGAGCTGACCTTCGACATCACCGAGCAGCTGCGCGCCCAGGAGCTGCTGCTCAAGGCGCAGCAGATGGAGGCGCTCGGCCAGCTGACCGGCGGCCTGGCGCACGACTTCAACAACCTGCTGACGGTGGTCGTCGGCAACCTGGGGCGGCTGCTGCGCGAACGCGGCGACATCCCCGAGGTGCGCGAGTACGCCGAGCCCGCGCTGCAGGCCGCCGGCCGCGGGGTGGACCTGCTGCGCCGGCTGCTGAGCTTCGCCCGCCGCCAGCCGCTCAAGCCCGGCGCGGTCGACGTCGCCCAGGTGGTGGCCAGCGTGACCCGCATCGTCACCCGCACGCTGCCCGAGACGCTGGAGCTGGATCTGCAGGTCGGCCGCCAGCCGCTGTGGGCCTGGCTGGACGCCAGCGAGCTGGAGAACGCGCTGCTGAACCTGCTGCTGAACGCGCGCGACGCGGTGGCCGTCCTGGGCACGGGCCGGGTGCAGGTGCGCACCGAGGCGCGCCGGCTGGACGCCGCGGCGGCCGGTGCGCTCGGCCTGAGCCCGCCGGCCGAGGGCCAGCCGGTGCGCTGCGTGCGCCTGACCGTGCGCGACGACGGCTGCGGCATGGACGCGGCCACGCTGCGCCGAGTCTACGAGCCCTTCTTCACCACCAAGCCGCCGGGGCGTGGCAGCGGTCTCGGTCTGGCCATGGTCTACGGCTTCGTGCGGCAGTCGCGCGGCGCGATCGAGATCGACAGCCAGCCCGGGCTGGGCACCGCCGTCCACCTGTGGCTGCCGGCCTGCGACGCACCACCGCCCGAAGCCGCCTTCGATGATCCGGCCCCGCCGGGCGATGAGGCGATGAGCACCGGCGGCCGGCCTGGGCCCGGCACCCCGGCCGGCGCCGATGGCGGCTGCGGCCTGGCCCTGCTGGTCGAGGACGAGGACAGCGTGCGCGAGGTCGTGCGCCGCCACCTGCTGGACCTGGGCTGGGCCGTGCTGGAGGCCGCCGACGGCGCCGAGGCGCGGGCCATCCTCTGCCACACCCCCGGCATCGGCCTGCTGCTGAGCGATGTGGTGATGCCCGGCGGCATCGACGGCCGCACGCTGGCGCGCGAGGCCCGCACGCTGCACCAGGTGCCCCGCGTGCTGCTGATGAGCGGCCATGTCCCGGAGCGGCCTGAACGCCCGGAGGACGCCCCCCCGGCCACGCGTGGCCATGCCGACAGCGCCCATGGCAGCCACAGCAGCCACGGCAGCGAGCCCCCCGCCCCGCTGCTGCTCAAGCCCTTCACCCAGGCCCAGCTCGCCCGCGCGCTGGCCGCCGCCGGCCCGCCGGCCGCGGTCGACGAAGCATCGCGATGACGTACCCTGCCGCCCCCGCCAGCCCACCTTCCGCCGCCGACGGCGCCCCGCTGGTCTTCATCGTCGACGACGATGCCGAGATCACCCGCCTGCTGGAGCTGACGCTGCAGGAATACGGTTATGCGACCCGCGCCTGGACCCAGGGCACGGTGATGCTGCGGCGCCTGGCCCATGAGCGGCCGGACCTGTGCATCGTCGACCTCGGCCTGCCCGACATCGAGGGGCTGGAGCTGGTGCGCCAGATCCGCGCGATCAGCAACACCGGGCTGCTGATCCTGTCGGTGCGCAGCCACATGGCCGACCGCGTGATGGGCCTGGAGCTGGGCAGCGACGACTACATGGCCAAGCCCTTCGAGCCGCGCGAGCTGGTGGCCCGCGTGCGCAGCATCCTGCGCCGGCGCAGCGCGCCGGGCAGCGATCCGGGCCAGCGCCGCGTGGCCGGCTTTCTCGGCTGGCAGTTCGACCTGGCGGCCAATCTGCTGCGCAGCCCGGACGGCGAGGAGCAGCTGCTGGGCACGGCCGAATCGCAGGTGCTGCGCGTCTTCGTCGAGCGCCCGCACCAGATCCTGACCCGCGAGCAGCTGGTCGGCAGCCGTGATCTGCCGCCGCAGGACCGCAGCATCGACGTGCGCATCTCGCGCCTGCGCCGCCGGCTGGAGCCCGACGCGACGCGGCCGACGGTGATCAAGACCGTCTACGGCGCCGGTTATCTGTTCACGCCGCACGTCAGCTGGCAATGAGTGCCGGGCACGGCCGCTGACAGTGCGGCCGGTGATGCCGGGACGGCCACACCGGGCCGCCGTCCGACGGGCCTCATGCCACGGCCCCGCCGCCGCCCCCTTTTTCCTCACATCGAACATCAGGAGACCGACCCCATGCGCACGCCCGAGACGCTGCTCGAACAACACGGCCCGCGCGAGGCCATGGACTACGACGTGGTCATCGTCGGCGGTGGCCCCGCCGGCCTCGCCGCCGCCATCCGCCTCAAGCAGCGTGCCGCCGAGTCCGGCGCCGAGCTCTCCGTCGTCGTCCTCGAGAAGGCCGCCGAGCCCGGCGCCCACACCCTCTCCGGCGCCGTCATGGACCCGGGCCCCCTCACCGAGCTCTTCCCCGACTGGAAAGAGCGCGGCGCACCGCTCCACCAACCCGTCACCGCCGACCAGGTCCTCTTCCTCGCCGAAGGCGACGGCACCGCCGCCACCCCGGCCTGGGCCATGCCCCGCTGCTTCGACAACCACGGCAACTTCGTCGTGCGCCTCGGCCACCTCGTCAAGTGGCTCGCCGAGCAAGCTGAAGGCCTCGGCGTCGAGGTCTTCCCCGGCTTCGCCGCCGCGGACGTGCTGTACGACGACCAGGGCCGCGTCACCGGCGTGGCCACCGGCCACATGGGCCTGGGCAAGGACGGCCAGCCCGGCCCCGACTTCCAGCTCGGCATGGAGCTGCGCGGCAAGTACACCCTCTTCGCCGAGGGCGCCCGTGGCCACCTCGGCAAGGAGCTCATCGCCCGCTACAGGCTCGACGAAGGCCGCGAGCCGCAGAGCTTCGCCATCGGCATCAAGGAGCTCTGGGAGGTGCCCGCCGCGCAGGCCCGGCCCGGCCTCGTCGTGCATACCGCCGGCTGGCCGATGGACGACCAGACCTTCGGCGGCGGCTTCCTCTACCACCTCGACGGCAACCTCGTCACCCTCGGCTTCGTCATCGGCCTCGACTACCAGAACCCCTGGCTCAGTCCCTTCGACGAGATGCAGCGCTGGAAGACCCATCATGCCGTGCGTCAGCACATCCAGGGCGGCAAACGCCTGAGTTATGGCGCTCGCGCCATCAACAACGGCGGCCTCCACAGCCTGCCCAAGCTCGTCTTCCCCGGCGGCGCCCTGCTCGGCTGCGATGCCGGCTTCCTCAACGCCGCCCGCATCAAGGGCAGCCATGCCGCCATCCAGAGCGGCATGCTCTGCGCCGACGCCCTCGTCGACGCCCTGGCCGCCGGCCGCGCCCATGACGAACTCAGCGCCTACCCCGAGGCCTTCGCCGCCAGCACGCTGCACGCCGAGCTCAAGCGCGACAACAACTTCAAGCAGTGGTTCAAGAAGGGCCCGCTGATCGGCAAGATCGGCTTCGGCATCGAGCAGGTGCTGCTGCCCAGACTCGGCATCGACACGCCCCCGTGGACCCTGCCACGCACCACCCGCGACCACGAGGCCCTCAAGCCCGCCGCCCAGTGCCGCCGGATCGACTATCCGAAGCCCGACGGCGTGCTCACCTTCGACAAGCTGTCCTCGGTCTTCCTGTCGGGCACCAACCACTCCGAGCACCAGCCGGCCCACCTGCTGCTGACCGACCCCTCGGTGCCCGTGCGCGTCAACCTCGCCACCTACGCCGGACCCGAGGCCCGTTACTGCCCGGCCGGCGTCTACGAGTTCGTGCCCGACACCGCCGCGCCCACCCCCGGCGCACAGCGCCTGCAGATCAACGCCCAGAACTGCGTCCACTGCAAGACCTGCGACATCAAGGACCCCTCCCAGAACATCACCTGGGTCAGTCCTGAAGGCGGTGGTGGGCCCACCTATTCGGGCATGTGAGGGCCCGCCGTGGCCGGCCGTACGGGCCGTATCGGGCAAGGCCTGGCCGTACCGGATCGTGTATCGGGTCGTGTGCCGGGCCGCCGGCGTGCACGGCCGCCGTCGAGCGCTCCGCACAGGATTGAGCGGTCACCGCCCCGCTGATCCGCCCTTGGCGCGCGGGCCGGTTGCCGAGAATCGGTGGCCATATGGATGCGCCGGATCGCGACTCGCTGATCGACCGGGTGGTGGCTTGGCACAACAGCCACCCCCTGGCCCTGCGCGTCTCGCGCGAGCAGGTGCACAGCCTGGGTGAGGTGGTGCTGCCCTTCATGGGCCGGCAACCGGCCCCGGCCCCGGCCCCGGCCGCGGCCGATACCGCCGCCCCCGCCTCCGTGGCCGGGCCCGCCGCCGGATCGCCGGCCGGCGCCGTCACGGTGGCCGCCAACGAGCAGCTGGCCGACGACCCCCACGCCGACGGTCCGCCGCCGATTCCACGCTCGGCGCACGACATTCCGGAACTGCCCGACGACGAACTGAGCCGCCAGATGGCCGCCGCCTTCGGCTCGGCCTTCGCCTCCCCCTCACGCGACGGGATCGACCCGGCGGGGCCCAGGCCCGACCTGGACCGGGATGACGCCACACCGGCCGACCGGGCGCCGGAGGACCGGACACCGGACGACGTGTCGGGCACGCCCGGTGCGCCGCCCGGGGCCGCCGGCGCGGACACGGACACGGACACGGACACGGACACGGACACGGGCTCGGGCTCGGGCTCGGGCTCGGACACGGCCGCCTGGCGCCCGCCCGGGGCCGACGACATCGACCTGGCCGACGCCCCGGCCACCGGCGCAGGCCCGGCCGACGATCCCCCTCCGGCCGCGGCGGAGGGCGCTGCCGAGGCCGGCGCGGACTCGGCGGCGGACACGGCCACGGAAGCCGCCGTGGAGGCTGACACGGCGGCCGCCACCGAGGCCGCCGACGACGATGACCCCTGGGCCGCCGCCCTCGCCGAGCAGGCCGCCGCCAGCATCGGGCCAGCGGATGCGGCGGGTGCTGCGGATACGAGCGCGGCTGCGGATGCGGGTACGGATGCGAGCGCGGCTGCGGCTGCGGACGCTCCCTCCTCCGCCGAGCCACCCACCGCCGACGCGACCACCGACCCCGCCACCGTTCCGTCCACCGACGCCCCCACCACCGCAGAGCAGCCACCCGCCGAGGAAGACCCCTGGGCGGCAGCCCTCGCCGAACAGGCCGCCGCCAGCGCCACGCCAGCGGCCCCCACGACCCCGGATCCCGACGAGCCAGCAGCCGCGGCCCCTGACATCTCCCCGGCGGAAGCTGACACCGCCACCGCAGCCACCGCGACCACCGCAGCCACCGATCCGCCCCCCGACGCCGCGCCCCCCGACGCCGCGCCCGCCACGGCCGACGATGCGGCCACGGCAGCGCCGAACGCGCAGATCCCGCCGGCCCGCACCCCCCCGGGCGATCCCGCGAACGAGGCCTCCTCCGACCTCGGCCTCGACCCCGACCTCGCCGCCAACCCCACCACCGATCCCACGCCCCGTCCGGCCCTCGACCCGGCCAGCGGCCCCGACGGCGCACGGCCGTCCGGCGGTCTGGCCGAGCGCGCGACCGCCGGCCCGTCGACCGCGGCGGTCACCGCGGCGGACACCGCCGCGGCACAGGACGCGGCCTCACCCGACACCGCGCAGGCCACGAGCACCCCGTCCCTGGCGGCCGCGCTCGACCAACGCGCGGCAAGCCAGACCGGCCCGGGACGACCGCAGGGCGACGGCCATGCGCCCGACGACACCCCCGCATCCGCTGCCGCGCCCGGGCGTCTGGCCGCCGCGCTCGGCGACGGCCCGGCCCATGGCGGCTGGCGGGCCCGACTGGATGGCGTGGCGCCGGACGGCACGCCCGTCGATCCCCTGGCGGACGACGCGCAGGCCGCGGCCGCTGCGCGGACGACGGCCGCCCCACAGGCCATGCCGGCGGCCGACGGGCCTGACCAGCTCGATGCGGCCGATGCGCCCGACAGCGATTTCTTCCATCCCTCCGCCGCGGCCCGCCGGGGCACGGCGGCGGCCACGGCGCCCGGAGCCGGCCCGCACGGCCGCGGCCTGCAGGCCTGGCTGGCGCGGCTGAAGGCCCGCTGGGCCCGGGCCTGGGCCCGGCGCCGTCGCGCGGCCGGCCTGAAGCCGGCCTTCCGCGAGGACTTCGCCTGGCCGCTGACGCCCGCGGCCATCGCCCGCTGGGCGGCCTTGCACGGCAGCGACGGCCCGCTGGCGCCATCGACCTGGCCGCGCCGCCAGCTCGAACCCGAAGCGGCGCTGAGCGCCGGCGCACGGCACACAGGCGCCGTCCACCCGCAGAACCTGCACCTGATGACGGCCGGCATCGGCGTCGGCGACCGTCGGCTGCGGGTCTTCATCGGCGCTGACGGCCAGATTCTGGGCCCGCGTGCACTGCACCCGCGCCGCGTCGCGCTCGCCCTGGCGCTGGGCCTGACCCTGGCCAGCGGCAGTGCCTGGGCCGGATGGCGCTGGTGGCAGCACCGGGCCCACACGCAGGCCGTCGCGGATCTGCACGCCCCGGCGTCCGCCTCGGCACCGGCTGCGGTCCCGGCCGCCCGGGCCTCGGCCCCGGCATCGGCCCCGGCCTCCGACGCCGGAGCGGATGCGGCGGCCCACGCCACGGCGGATCCTGCAGCGGAGGCACCGGCCGAGGCCGAAGCCCATGCCGCGTCCGGCAGCCCTGCCGCAGCCGCCAGCCGGCCGGCATCCGCCCCCCGGACCGGAGCCGCGGCCCCCGCCCACACGGCCCCGCCCGTGCCGGCAGAAGCCGCCGAGGCCGGCACGGGGAGCAGAACCGCCGAGGCCGGCCCGTCGAGGCCTGCAGCGCCGCCATCGGCCGCGGCCGACGTGCCCACCACCGTGCTGGCGCCGCCGGCCTCGGCCGCGATGGAGGATGCGCGTGCCGCCCGCAGCCGCGTGCTGGCCCGCGAACGGGACATCCGGCCCGAGATCCGCCCGCGCCTGAGCGCCGAGGACAAACAGCAGGCACGCGAACTGGCCGCACGCCTGCGCGGCGAACCGCCGCCGCCGGCCGAGGAACAGCAGGTGTTCGCCGTCATCACCGCCCCGGTGGACGAACGCCTGATGGCCGAGCGCGACGCCGACGCGCTGCGCCGTGCCGCAGCCCGCATGCCGCCCCCGCGGCCCGATCACGTCGAGGTCATCGCCCAGCCCGACGGCCGCTGGCGCGCCACCTGGTGGCCGTTCAGCTCACTGGCCGACGCCGAGCGCATGCGCATCTGGCTCAACGGCCGGGACGTGCGCAGCGAGGTGATCCTCTTCTGAACGGTGAACGGTGAACGGTGAACGGTGAACGGTGAGCCGTGAGCGCTGAGCGATGCGCGCTCAGCGCCGCCGAGGTCAGGGCCGGCGCCGCCGCCCGGGATCCGGCGAGCACCGGCCGCGACGTGCGCGCGCGCCAAGGCACACGGCCGGGTGCACGACCGGGTGCACGGCGCGGTACACGACGTCCACGACGGTCGCGTTCACCCGCCCTCAGACCTGGAACCGGGCCATCGCGCCATGCAGCCGCTGCGACTGCTCGTGAAGCTGGGCCGCCGCCGCCGCCACCTGCTCGACCAGCGCGGCATTGCGCTGCGTGGCCGAATCGATCTGGTCGATCGCGCGGTGGGACTGCTCGATGCCGTCGCGCTGCTCGGTGCCGGCATCGGCCATCTCGCTGACCAGGGTCGACGCGCGGGCGATCCGCTCCAGGATCTCGTCCATCGTCTGCCCGGCCTCGCCGACCAGACGCGAGCCGTCGTCCACCGTGCTGCCGGACTCGCTGATCAGGCCCTTGATCTCGCGCGCCGCTGTCGCACTGCGCTGGGCCAGCGCCCGCACCTCGCTGGCGACGACGGCGAAGCCACGCCCGTGCTCGCCCGCCCGTGCCGCCTCGACCGCCGCGTTCAACGCCAGGATGTTGGTCTGGAAGGCGATGCCGTCGATCACGCCGATGATCTCGCTGATGCGGCGCGCGCTGGCATGGATGTCGGCCATGCGCTGCACCACCGAGCCCATGATCTGGCCGCCGCGCCCGGCGACCTCGCGCGTCTGGGCGATCTCGGTGCGTGCCTGTTCGGCGGCCAGGGCGTTGCGGCGCACGGTGTCGGCCAGCTGATTCATCGAGCTGCTGGTCTGGGCCAGGGCGCTCGCCTGGTCCTCGGTGCGGGCCGACAGGTCCTGGTTGCCCCGCGCGATCTCGCTGGAAGCGGCGTTGACGCTGTCCACGCTCTCACGGGCCTGCGCCACCAGATCGCGCAGCTTCTTGCGCATGCCGTTGACCTCGGCCCGCAACCAGGACAGTTCGTCACGCCCGCCCGAATCGACCCGGGTGGCCAGATCGCCGCCCGCGATGCGGATCACGGCATGCACGGTGTCCTCGACCGGGGCCTTGATCGACGCGCGCACGGCCCAACCGCCCGCCAGACCCAGCGCCGCCCCGACCAGGCCGAGGCCGAGCGTCCAGCGCGCCGCGCCCTCGCTGCCCGGCACCGCCGACAGACACCACCAGGCCCAGACCGCACAGGCGGCCAGGGCCGCCGACATCAGCGCGAAGCCGCTCATCACCCGGTTGCACTGGCTGAAGCGCCGCAGGAAATCGACCATGTCCGTCTGCTCCGAAAAAACCGCCATGCCGCCCTTGCGCCGAGCGCGGCGTCCACGCCGGCTGGGCCGGCCGCTGCGAGCGGCAGCGGATCCGAAGGTCCGCCGCCGCGGACAGGCCGCTGCGCACAGGACCCATCCAGGCGGTTTTCGGCCGCCGGGCACCGACCTGCAGCCCGGGTCTCTTCCGGCGACCGTGATGGCTGCCACGCGACGGGCGTCAGTCCCGCGTCAGCGGCCGGCGCAGGCCTGCGGCACCCGCCGCGCGGGCTGTGTGGGGCTTGGCACACTTTGCGCCAAAAGTGGCAGAACGAGGCTGGTACAGGCCCCTCACGCGCTTGCGGCACGGCCCGGTGCCGAGGCTCGGATCTTCCGGAGTTTCCCTAGGCGCCGAGGACACGGGGCTTACCCTGATCGTTCGTCAGGTCTCCTCGGACTGCCGTCACACTGGCACCGCGACATGGCCGGCAGGGACATCCAAGGGCCATCTCGCACGCCGGACCTGGGCATGGAGTTTGCGGTTTAGGTCGCGTCAGGCGGATGGCGGGGGCGGTTCCCCGCCATGACGGTTTTGACCCGCTCGTGGAGCAAGGAGACACCATGACATTGAAGAGCCGTAGGAACGGACGCATGTCCACGCTCGTGGCCGCCACCCTGGTGGCGCTGCCCGGTCTGGCCCTGGCCAATGCCGACCTCGAGAAGCTCATGTCGAACCCGAAGAACTGGGCCTCCCAGGCGGGTGACATGTACAACCAGCGCTACAGCACGCTCAAGCAGATCAACAAGTCCAACGTCGGCAAGATGCAGGTCGCGTGGACCTTCTCCACCGGCGTGCTGCGCGGCCACGAGGGCTCGCCGCTGGTCATCGACGGCACGATGTACCTGCACTCGCCGTTCCCGAACAAGGTGTTCGCGATCGACCTCGAGACGCAGACCATCAAGTGGAAATACGAGCCCAAGCAGGATCCGCAGGTGATCCCGCAGATGTGCTGCGACACGGTCAACCGCGGCCTGGCCTATGCCGAGGGCAAGATCTTCCTGCAGCAGGCCGACTCGATGCTGGTCGCGCTCGACGCGAAGACCGGCAACAAGCTGTGGGACGTCAAGAACGGCGACCCGAAGCTGGGCGCGGTCAACACCAACGCGCCGCACGTCTTCAAGGACAAGGTCATCACCGGCATCTCCGGCGGCGAGTGGGGCGTGCGCGGCTTCCTGGCCGCCTACGACATCAACACCGGCAAGCAGGCCTGGAAGGGCTACTCGGTCGGCCCCGACAGCGAGATCCTGATCGACCCGCAGAAGACCACCACCTGGGCCGACGGCAAGGTCACCCCGGTGGGCCCGGACTCGTCGCTCAAGACCTGGCAGGGCGACCAGTGGAAGATCGGCGGCGGCACCACCTGGGGCTGGTACAGCTACGACAAGGCGCTGAACGCGGTGTTCTACGGCACCGGCAATCCCAGCACCTGGAACCCGTCGCAGCGCCCGGGCGACAACAAGTGGACGATGTCGATCTGGTCGCGTGACGTCGACAGCGGCAAGGTCAACTGGGTCTACCAGATGACGCCGTTCGACGAGTGGGACTTCGACGGCATCAACGAGATGATCCTGGCCGACATCCCGGTCAAGGGCAAGCCGACCAAGGCCCTGGTGCACTTCGACCGCAACGGCTTCGCCTACACGCTGGACCGCACCAACGGCGCGCTGCTGGTGGCCGAGAAGTACGACCCGGCCGTCAACTGGGCCACGCACGTCGACATGAAGAGCGGCCGCCCGCAGGTGGTCTCCAAGTACTCGACCGCGCAGAACGGCGCCGACGTCAACACCAAGGGCATCTGCCCGGCGGCGCTGGGCTCGAAGGACCAGCAGCCGGCCTCGTTCGACCCCGAGACCAAGCTGTTCTACGTGCCGACCAACCACGTCTGCATGGACTACGAGCCGTTCAAGGTCGAGTACACGGCCGGCCAGCCGTACGTGGGCGCGACGCTGTCGATGTACCCGGCGCCCAACAGCCACGGCGGCATGGGCAACTACATCACCTGGGACGCAGGCAGCGGCAAGATCGTGCAGAGCAAGTCCGAGAAGTTCTCGGTCTGGTCCGGCGCGCTCAACACCGCGGGCGGCATCAGCTGCTACGGCACGCTCGAGGGCTACCTGAAGTGCGTCGACAAGAACGACATCAAGAAGGAGCTGTTCAAGTTCAAGACGCCGTCCGGGATCATCGGCAACGTCTTCACCTACGAGCACAAGGGCAAGCAGTACCTGGGCGTGTTCTCGGGCATCGGTGGCTGGGCCGGCATCGGCATGGCCGCCGGTCTGGAGAAGGACCAGGACGGCCTGGGCGCCGTCGGTGGCTACCGTGAGCTGAGCAAGTACACCGAACTCGGTGGCTCGCTGACGGTGTTCGCCCTGCCCAACTGACGTCCTCGACGTCCCGCGGCGGTGACTGCAGCAGCGGTCCCGCCGCCTGAACCGGGGACGCGGTGCGCCGCGCACCGCGTCCATCCGACTCCCCATCCGCATCACGCGGCATTTCCAGGTCCCATCATGCATGTCCGTTGGTTGAACCCTGGCCGTCTCGCGGCCCTCGCCCTCGTCTCCTCAGGATGCACGTTGCTGTCGCTGCTGCCGACGGCGGTGCAGGCCCAGGACAAGCCGCTGTACACCGTCGTCGACGGCTACAAGGTCGATGCCGACACGATGACCGGCTTCCGCACCTGGCGCGCCGCCGCCTGCGACCGCTGCCACGGCGCGAACCAGGAGGGCATGGTCGGCCCCAGCCTGATCAGCAGCCTGAAGGCGATGAGCAAGGACGAGTTCGTCAAGACCGTGCGCGATGGCCGCCTCGACAAGGGCATGCAGAGCTTCGGCACCAGCAAGCAGGTGATGGACAACATCGACAGCCTCTACGCCTACCTCAAGGGTCGCTCCGACGGCGCGATCACCCGCTCCAAGGTCGAACCGATCCGATGACCACACCGCGCAGCGCCGGTGGCCCGCGCCACCGCATCCACACCGTCCTCGCCGCGGCACTCGGGCTGATGCTCGGTGCGGGCCTGGTGACGGCGGCCGGCGCGCAGCCGGCGGCCGCGCCGGCCGAGGCGCGCAGTGCGCTGCGCGTGTGCATGGATCCGAACAACCTGCCGTTCTCCTCGGTCGACGGCCAGGGCATCGAGAACCGCATCGCCGAGATCTTCGGCCGCGCGCTCGGCCTGCCGGTCACCTACTACACCTTCCCCAACCGGATGGCCTTCATCCGCAACACCCTGCGCTACAAGCTGCCGGGTGCGGACTATCCCTGCGACGTGGTGCTGGGCGTGCCGGTGGGCTTCGACCAGGTCGCCGTCACCCGGCCCTACTACCGCTCGACGCACGCGATGGTGTTCGCGCCCGGGCGCGCCGGACTCGACGGCGTGCGCACGCCCGAGGACCTGCTGGCCCTGCCACCGGCCACGCTCAAGGCGCTGCGCATCGGCGTCTATGACCGCTCACCGGCCTCGCAGTGGCTGGTGCGCCACGGCCTGGTCGACAACGGCGTGCCCTACAACATGCTCAGCCCCGACCCGCAGCAGTACCCGGGCGAGATCATCGAGCGCGATCTGGTGGCCGGCCGGATCGACCTGGCCATCGTCTGGGGTCCGATCGGCGGCTACTTCGCCCATCGCGTGAAGGAGCCGCAGCTGCGCGTGCTGCCGATGGCCTCCGAGCCGGGGGTCAAGCTCGACTTCGAGATGGCCATGGGCGTGCGTCACGGCGAGCGTGACTGGAAGCAGCAGATCGAGGGCCTGATCGACAGCCGGCGCGGCGAGATCGAGGCCGTGCTGCGCGACTACCAGGTGCCGCTGCTGCCACTGTCGGCACCGCTGGCCCAGGCCCGGCCATGAGCGTCCTCGTCGATGGACGGGCCGACGCGCACGGCCGAGACCTCACCCACGGCCAGACCGCGTCGTCCCGGCCGCCACACCCCGCTCCACGCCCCGTGCCTCACCCCGTGCAGCCCCCCCGACCACTGAGCCATCCACTGCGGGCCCTGCTGACCGCCGGCTGGCTGATCGTGGCCGCAGGCCTGTCGCCGGCCTGCGCGCAGGCCGCCCCGTCGCAGGAGATCACGCCGGCCGAGCGGGCGCTGTTCCTCGAACCCTCGCTGGGTGGGCTGAAGGCCGGCACTGCGCTGGACTACCGGATGCGGCGCAGCGGCACGCTCGACAGCCCCTTCGACGACGACGCGCGGCTGACGCTGAGCCCCCGCGCCGACCAGGCCTGCTGTGCGGCCCAGGTGCGCTTTCTCAGCGGTGAGCGCACGGTCAAGCTGCCCGACATCGACCTGCCCGAGGCCAACCCCGTGCTGCTGGGCTTTCTCGAGTACGACATCCGCGAGATGGAACGGGCCACCGGCGGCAAGGCCAACTACTTCCGCAAGCGCATCCGCATGGCGCTGGCCGAAGGCCCGGCGCTGCAGCCGGTGACGCTGCGCTGGCAGGGCCGCCCGCTGGCCGGCGTGGCGGTGACGATCACGCCCTATGCCGACGACCCGCTGCGCGCACGCTACGGCAAGCTGGCCGACAAGCGCTACACCTTCTGGCGCGCGGCCGGCCTGCCGGGCCGCCTGGCCGGCGTGCGCACCCAGGTGATCGAAGCCGGCACGACCACACCGCTGGCGACGACCGAGCTGTGGCTGCAGGGCCTGGAGCTGCCGGCGACCACGCCCTGAGCCTGTGTCCGGCCCATCCACCCGGCACCGAAGTCCGGCCGTCCTCCCGTCGTCCATCGCCCGTCCGCCCCCGTCCGCCCGGAAGCCCGAACAGCCGTGAAGCCGTCCATCGCCCCCACCCTCGCCCGCCGATCCACCCGCATCCGCATGAAGTCCGCGCGATGGCCGCAGGGCCTCGCGCTGCGGGTGGCCGCCATGGTCGCCACGCTGGTGCTGTCGGCCTGCGCGGGCGCACCGGGCGCACCGGCTGAATCGGCCACGCGGGCCGAGACCGCCACCGCCACGCCCTACCCGACCGCCGACCGCGTGGTCTTCGTCCAGCAGTGCATGCAGGACCATCGCGGGCCGTACTTCGAGATGGTCAACAAGTGCTCGTGCGCGATCGACACCATCGCGCGCGAGCTGAGCTTCGAGGACTACACGACGCTGAGCACCGAGGCCAACGCACTGACCATCGGCGGCGAGCGTGGCTCGGTGCTGCGCGACAACGAGGCCGTCGGCCCGCACGCCCGCCAGCTGCGCGATCGCATCGCCCGCGCCAAGCAGGGCTGCTTCATCCGATCCTGATCCGGATGCCCGAGCCGTACCGCCCAGTGACCGCCGCATGGCCATGGCCATGCCGCGGACCGTGGCCCGCGTGGCTCCGGCCAGGGCGCTGCGACGTGGCGGGGCCAAGACGAGGGTCTGACCGAGCCTCGGCCTGCCTACCCGCCCACCCCGCGCCCAGCGGGCACAGCGACACGTCTGGCAGCCCTCCGGCGTGTGGCAGGGCCGGCCGTGCGCCGCGCGGAACGCTCGCACGACGCCTGGACGCGGCGGTCGCCTTCCTCGCCCGGGTGCAGGCCCTGGTACGGGCCCTGATGCGGACCCTGGTGCCGGCCCCGGCGATGACCCCGCTGATGGCCCTGGCCTGGGTCCTGGCCCTGATGCCAACGGGCCCGGCCGCCGCCCAGCCGGCGCCCCCCGCCCTCGCCTGGGTCACCAACCAGGGCAGTGACGACGTCTCGGTGCTGGCGCTGACGCCGGGCGAGCCGGTGCGCGAGATCGCCCGCGTGCCGGCCTGCCGCGCGCCGGCCGGCGTGGTGGCGGTGGCCGCCCGCGAGCGGGTCTGGGTCAGCTGCCCGGACGACGGCCGGCTGGCCGAGATCGACATGCGCAGCCGCCAGCGCCTGGCGCTGTGGCCGGGCGGCCAGGGCCCGCTGGGCCTGGATGCCAGCGCCGACGGCCGCTGGCTGCACGTGGTCGACTGGTACGGCCGCCAGCTGCGCAGCCATGACCTGGACCGCCCCGCCGAGCCGCCGCACCTGACCCCGCTGGGCCGCGCGCCGGCCGGTGTCGCCGCCGACGCGGGCGCCACCGCCTGGGTCAGCGAGCGCGACGACGACCGCGTCGCCCTGATCGATGCCGCCCAGGGCCGGGTGCTGGCGCGCGTGGCCGTCGGCCGCCACCCGTTCGCGCTGCTGCGCGATCCGCAGCGCCCGCGCCTGTACGTGCTGAATGTCGAGAGCGACGACCTGAGCGTCATCGACACCACGCGGCGCGAGGTCATCGCCACCCTGCCCACCGGCCGCGCGCCCTACGGTGCCGCGCTGGCCGATGACGGCCGCCTGCTCTACGTGACCAACCAGCACGACGACAGCGTCAGCGTGTTCGACGTGCAGCGCCTGCAGCCGCTGCGGCGGCTGGACGGCTTCGGCTATCCGGAGGGCATCGCCGCCTGGGGCGATGCGGTGCACGTCGTCGAATGGATGGACGAGCGCGTCAGCGTGCTGGACGCCCGCAGCGGCGCGCCGCGCCAGCGGGTGGCCACCGGCCGCAACAGCCGCGGCTTCGGCGCCTTCATCGCCGCGCGACCGGACGCTCCCCTGGTTCCCGAGGCCCGCCCGCCGCGGGCCGACCCACCGACCGCTGCGGCCTGCCCGGCCGCGGCGGCTACCTGCTGATGACGATGACGACACGACGCCCCCCCTGCAGCGCTCCTGACGATCTGGCCGACCGCACCGACCGGGCTTGCCACGACCCTGACCATGGCGCCCACCCGGTCCAGCCGGCCCACCCGCCCCGTTCAGCTGGCGTGCCACCGCGGCGCCGCACCTGGCTGGGCCTGCTGCTGGCAGCCGCCGGCGCCGGCCTGCTCGCCGGCCCGGCCGCCGCCCACGGCCCGACCCGCCAGAAGGTGACCGAGGAGATCACGATCAACGCCCCGGCCGCCCAGGTCTGGGCCCGCATCAAGGACTTCGACGGGCTGAAGACCTGGCACCCGGCCGTGGCCGACAGCCCGGCATCGGCCGGCAACACCGTGGGCTCGGTGCGCTCGATCCAGCTCAAGGGGGGTGGCGCGCTGGAGGAGACGTTGGAGGCCTGGGACGAGGCCCGCATGCGTCTGAGCTACCGGGCAAAGAACGGCGGCGCGCTGCCGGTGACCAACTACACCAGCACGATGACGGTCAAGCCCGACGGCGACGCTCGGGCCATCGTCGAGTGGCGCGGCGCCTTCTACCGCGGCTTCCCGAACAACGACCCGCCGCCGGACCAGAACGACGAGGCCGCGGTGGCCGCCATCACCGGCGTCTACAAGTCCGGCCTGGCTGCGCTCAAGCAGCAGGTCGAGTCCGGCCGCTGAGGGCGCGGCCGTGCGTGCGCGCCCCGCCGCGGCCGCACGACGGCCGGCACCTTGCGCCACGGCGCCGGCGCCGGCACCGGCACCAGCGGACGTGGCCGCAGACCCGGCCACGCTGCCCCGGCGGCGGCTGCTCGGCGGGCTCGGTGCGGCGGGGGCCCTGGGTGCGGCCGCTGTGCTGGGCGGGCTCGGCGCTTGCGCGCAAGCCGGCGTGCCGACCACCGCGACGGCGGACAGCCCGCCGCCCGCGAACCTCAGCGGCCGCGGCGCCAGCGCCCGGACCACGGCGCCCACCACGACCAGGTCCGCGACCAGGCCCACGGACACGGACGCGGCCACACCCGCCCCCTCGCCGGCCCCCGCGGACACACCGGCTCCCGCCGAAGCCCCGGCCGACACCCTGCCCTGGCCCGACCCGCAGCCACTCGGCGACGGCCTGTGGCTGTGGCCGGGCAGCGGCGGCGAGGCCGATGCGCGCAACGGCGGCCGCACCGCCCACGCCGCCTTCATCGTCGGCCCCGACGGCGTGCTGGTGATCGACAGCGGCAGCGCCTGGCGCCACGGCCAGGCCCTGCTGCAGGCGGTGCGCCGCACCACCGACCGACCGCTGCGCGGCCTGTGGCTGAGCCAGGCGCGGCAGGAGTTCGTCTTCGGCGCCGCCGCGCTGCAGGACGCCGGTGTGCCGGTGCTGATGGGCCGCCGCGCCGCCCGTCTGATGGCCGCCCGCTGCGAGGGCTGCCTGCGCGCCCTGCGGCGCGAGGCCGGGCCCTGGTGGATGGCCGGCACCCGCGTGGTGCGGCCGGACCGGCTGCTCGACGACGAGCCGGGCCAGCAGGCCAGCACCGGCCTGCCCGACATCGGCCGCCCCCTGCGCCTGCTGCGCCTGGGCCATGCCAGTGCGCCCGGCGATCTGGTGCTGCACGACCCGGCAAGCGGCTGGCTGCTGGCCGGCGGCGTGGTCGAGCACCGCCGCATCCCCGACATCCAGGACGCCGATCTGGCCGGTTGGCAGACGGCCTTGCAAGACCTGCTGCGGCGCAGCGAAAGCGGCGGCGGCGGCGGTGGCGGCAGCGACATCGGCACGGAGCGCATCCGGGCCATCGTGCCCGCCCACGGCCCGCCGGGCCCCGCCGCGCCGATGCTGCGCGCCCAGCAGGACTACCTGAGCGCGCTCGACGCCCGGGCCCGCGCCCTGGCCCGCGACGGCGTGGCCCTCAGCGCCGTGGCCGATGCCGCCACGCTGGCCGGGCAGGCCGACTGGGACCAGGTCGACACCATCCACCGGCGCAACGCGTCCATCCTCCTCCTGCGCCACGAGCGCGCCCTGCTGCGGGAGTGAGCCCATGCCGAACAGGACCCGACCCACCCCGACACCCGCACGCCCGGACGCCGATGGCGCCACGGACATCGTCCGTGCCGGTGGCGCCGTCCGTGATGCCAACGCCGTCAGTGCCGTCAGTGCCGTCAGTGCCGTCGGTGCTGTCAGTGCCGTCAGCGCCGTCAGTGCCGTCAACGCCGTCGGTGCTGTCGGTACCGCCGGCACCTTCAGCGCCACCCGTCGCCACTGGCTGCTGCGCGCCGCCGCCGGCATGCCGCTCGTCGCCGGCGCAGCGGCCCGTGCCGCCCCCGGTGGCCTGCCGAGTGCCGCCCACGGCGACGGCTCGCCGGAATGGGAGCGGCTGCGCGCGCGCCTGTTCGGCGACCGGCGGCCGGACGCCGGCAGCGGCCTGATCCGCCTGCAGGCCCCGCTGCGGGCGGCCTATGGCGCCTCGGTGCCCATCACGCTGCGTACGCCGCTGCGCCAGCACGACGAGCCCTGGGTGCGGCGGCTGTGGCTGCTGGTCGACAAGAACCCCTCGCCACTGGCGGCCACGCTGACGCTGACACGCGCCCTCGGCCAGGCCGACTTCGAGACCCGGCTGCGGGTCGACGAATACGGCCATGTGCGCGTGGTGGCCGAACTGTCCGACGGCAGCCTGCACACCGATTCGCGCTACGTGAAGACCTCGGGCGGCTGCTCGGCGCCACCCAACCGTGAATCTCCGGAGACGATCGGCCGCACCACGCTGCGGCTGACCGCGCCCTGGCAGCCCGGCGGGCTCAATGCCGCCGAGGTCACGGTGCTGCATCCCAACGACACCGGCTTCGAGCTCAACCAGCAGACGGTGATGTACATCCCGCCGTGGTTCGTGCGCCGCATCCGCGTGCTGCAGGACGGCCGCCCGCTGTTCGACAGCGAGCAGGACTTCTCGTGCAGCGAGAACCCGGGCTGGCGCTTCCACTTCCACGACACCGGCGGCGCGCTGCAGGCCGAGGTCGAGGACACCAAGGATCAGCGTCATGCAGGCCGCCTGGCGCTGGCTTGAGGCGCGGGTCGCCCGCGCGATGAGCGCGGCCCGCCGGGCTGTCGGTGTCGGCGTCGGTGTCGGCGTCGGTGCCAGCGTTGGCTCCGGCTTCGGTGCCAGCGTCGGCATCACGCTGGCCGCCCGCCTGACCTCCGCCCGGCCCGCGATGATCGCCCTGACCACCCTGACGGCCCTGACAGGTGCTGCGGCCGGCACCGCCCATGCCGGCCTGCCCGCCGTCTACGCACCGCTGGTGATCGAGGGCGAGCGCAGCGCCGACGGCCAGACCCTGGCCTTCGACCTGCGACCGGCCTTCGCCGCGGCCAGGGCCCGGGGCCTGCCCCGGCTCTACGTCTACCTCGGTGCCGACACCTGCCCGTTCTGCCGCCGCTACGAGGCCTTCCTCGCGCGCGAGGCGACGGCGCTGCGGCCGCACTTCGCGCACGAATGGCTGATGGTCGACCTGAGGAGCAGCCTGAGCATCCGCGGTGACCGCCTGCTGCTGCGCCTGGACGACGGCCCCTGGCGGCCCTTCGTCGAGTTCAACCGCGCGCTCGGCGACGAGCGCACCCGCGGCCTCGTCTATCCCAACGTCTGGCTGCTGGACGGGGCCAGCCGCCGGCCACTGATGCAGATGCCGGCAGGCACCGGCACCTTCGAGACGGTCGACGAGCAACTGGAGATCCTGCGGTTGGAGCCCTGATGCGGCACGGCGCGGCGCCGGCCGGCGCATCGGCCGCACAGCGCAGGCTCAGGTTTGGCGGCCGACGACCGAAACAAGGTCCATGACCGCTGACGGGAGCAGGCCCCTGCCGCCTTGCGCCTGCACCATGAGTACCGACGTTCCCTCCGCCGCGCGCGACCTGTCCTCCCCCCTTTTCCTGAGCAGGATCCGCGCCCAGGCCACGGCCCTGGGCCAACGCGGCGCCCTGGCGCTGCTCGGCCTGGGCCTGGGCCTGCCGGCCATGACCGCGCTGCTGGCCGCCGGCCACCCGTACTGGGCGCTGTCGGCCGCGATGCTCACCGGCGCCAGCCTGCCCGGCCTGTGGGCGGCCTTCGCCCGTCTGCGGTCCCCGGCCACGGCCGCTACCGCGCCGGCCGTCGAGTGCCCGCCGCTGGGCCACATGCGCCGCCTCGACGAGGAGATGCTGCGGCAGCTGGCCCGCGCCATCGATCTGTCCGAGACCTCCGCCCTGCAGCTGATCGAGCGGGTGACCGGCCTGAGGGGCGCCTCCTCACGCCTGATGGCCTACCTGCACAGCGCGCAGAGCCACAGCACCCAGATGCAGAGCGAGATCGAACGCAGCGGCAGCATCGTCGGCGAACTTGCACACTTCGTGCAGCAACTGCCGCAGCAGATCGCCGACGAGCGTCAGCACATCGGGCATCTGGTGCAGGAGGTGCGCCAGTTGTCGGGCATCACCGAAACCATCCGCGGCATGGCGCGCCAGACCGAGATCCTGGCGATGAACGCCGCCGTGGCCGCGGCCCGTGCCGGCGAGGCCGGCCGCGGCTTCGCCGTGCTCGCCGGCGAGGTCCGCCGCCTGGCGCTGCAGTCCAACGAGGCCGCGCGCGAGATCGAACAGCACATCGGCCGGCTGGTCGAGACGGTGCAGGCGCGCAGCAGCGGCGACGCCGCGGCCCGCCTGCAGCACAACGAGACCGAGGCCTCGCGGCTGCTGACGCTGACCCGGCGGCTCGACGAGGGCTACCTGGACATGCGGCAGTTCTACGGCATGCTGCTGACGGCGATCACCGAGCACAACACCGCGCTGAACTCCGGCATCACCGAGCTGCTGGACACCGCGCAGTACCAGGACATCTTCAGACAGATCGTCGACCGCCTGGCGCCGACGATGCGCGAGCGGCAGGACGTGCTGAACGATCTGGTCGAACGCCTGCGCCAGGGCGAGCCGGGCGTGCTCGACACCCACGAGGGTGCGCAGGCGCTGGTCGAGCGCTATGTCGCCTCCGAGGCCCGCCACCGCGACCCGGATGCCACCTGCGACGCACAGCCCGGAGAGCCGGCGCGCCGCATCGAACTGTTCTGAGTCCCGGACATGCCCCACATCCTGCTGATCGACGACGACGCGCTGCTGCGCGACACCCTGCACCAGCTGCTGGCCCTCGACGGCCACCAGGTGACCGAGGCGGCGGACGGCCACCTGGGGCTGGAGCGCCTGCTCAAGGGCCAGCGCTTCGATCTCGTGATCACCGACATGCTGATGCCGGCGATGGACGGTGCCCAGGTCATCACCGAGGTGCGACGGCGCTGGCCGCAGCTGCCGGTGATCGCGATCTCGGGCGGCCGGCGCGCGATCTCGCCCCAGTTCAACCTGGACACGGCCCAGCTGGTGGGTGCGACCTGCATGCTGGGCAAACCCTTCGGCCGAGCGGCTCTGCAGCAGGCGGTGCGCACGGCACTCGGCGGCTGAAGCAGGCCGCACACCATCGGTGACAATGGATCGGTTCGGCCTTCTGCACTGCCCCGGCCTGCCGGACCTTCGCCGCTGGTGCACCCTGCTGAAAGTCCGTCCATGTCCGACACGCCTGCCCGACAGCTCCATGCGCTGATCCTGCGCGAACGGCCCGCCCTGCTGCAGGCCTGGCAGGCCCGTCTGCAGACCGGCGAGCAGGGGCACGGCGAGGCCCTGCGCCAGGAGATGGAGGAGTTGCTGGCCGCACTCGCCGCCTGGCTGGAGACGGTGGGGAGCGGCGGCGACGGCGTGCAGGGCACGGCACTCGACCGCGTGCTGTCGGAGGCCAGCCAGCTGCGGGCCGTCCGCGGCCAGAGCCCGGAGAGCTCGATCCGTTTCGTGCAGGGGCTCAAGGACGTGCTGCTGGGCCAGCTCGGCCTGGACAGCGGCGCCGCGGTGCTGCTGCTGCAGCTGATGGACCGCTGCGTCACCACGCTGGTCAGCCAGTTCGTCGCCACCCGCGAGGACGTGATCCGCAGCCAGGCCCAGTCCCTGCTGGACATGTCGACCCCGGTGATCACGCTGTGGGATTCGATCCTGCTGCTGCCGCTGGTCGGGGTGGTGGATTCGGTGCGCGCGGTGCAGATCGCCGAGCGCCTGCTCGAGACCATCGGCCGCACCGAGGCCGAGGTGACCCTGATCGACGTCACCGGCGTGCCGGTGATGGACACCAGCGTCGCGCGCCACCTGCTGCGCACGGTGGCCGCAGCCGGCATGCTGGGCACCCGCGTGATCCTGACCGGCATCAGCCCCAGCACGGCGCAGACCATGGTCAAGCTGGGCATCGACATGAGCGGTGTGCCCACGCGCGGGACGCTGAAGGCCGGCGTCGCACTGGCCCTGCAGTACACCGGGCGGCGGCTCGACCACGCGGTGCGGGGGAGCTGAGGCCATGCGGGTGCCGATGCTGCGGCTCGACCGCGAGACCCTGATCGTGCCGCTGAACGCGGAGATCGGTGACGAGGAGGTGCTCGAGTTCCAGGGCGAGCTGACCGAACGGGTCAGCCGGGATCAGGTCAGCGGCGTCGTGATCGACGTCTCGGCGCTGGATCTGGTGGACTCCTACATGGCCCGGGTCCTCAATGACACCACCCGCATGCTGCGCCTGCTGGGCGCCGTCGCGGTGGTCTGCGGCGTGCGTCCGGCGGTGGCGCTGACCCTGGTCGAGATGGGGCGCGATCTGGTCGACGTGCCGACCGCCTTCAACCTGGAGCGGGCGATCGCCCGCCTGCAGCAGCTGCGTCGACACGCCGATGCGGCACTTCCCGGCGCGGAGGTGTCCGATGATGACGAACAGCCATCGCGTTGAGCTGCACGGCAGCCCGGATCTGCTGCGGGCACGCACGCTGGCCCGCCAGCTGGCCAGTGCCGCCGGTCTCGGCGTGATGGACCAGACCCGCTTCGCCACCGCCGTCTCCGAGCTGTGCCGCAATGCGCTCACGCATGCCCACGATGGCGTGTGCACGCTCGACGAGCGATCGGACGCCGGGCTGATCGTGCTGCAGGTGACGGTCGAGGATCGCGGACCGGGCATCGCCGACGTGGCCCGGGCGCTGGAGGACGGCTATTCGTCCAGCGGCAGCCTGGGCGTGGGCCTGCCCGGCACGCGCCGGCTGATGGACCACTTCGAGCTGCACTCCGACACCGGCGGCACCCACGTCTGCGCCCAGATGCGCCGCCGTCGGCGCATGGCCTGAGGCGCACCATGCCCCTGGAGCGGCCCCATCCCCAGGATCTGCGACTGCGCGTACGCCGCGAGTCGGACGTGCCGCACGCCGTCGCGGCCGCCCGGACCTTCGCGCTGCAGCAGGGCGCCGGCACCGTGCTCGCGGCGACGCTGGCCACCGTCGCCTCGGAGCTGGCGAACAATCTGTGGATGCATGCCACCGTCGGCGGTGAGCTGCTGCTGCGGCTGTGCGAGCAGCCCCGGCGGCAGCTGGAGCTGTGGTCGCTCGACCAGGGGCCGGGGATCGCCGACATCGCGCTGGCCCTGCAGGAAGGCTACAGCACGGCCGGCGGGCTCGGCTGCGGCCTGCCGGGCGCGCAGCGCCTGACGGACGAGTTCGAGATCCTGTCCACGCCCGGTGCGGGCACACGCATCCGGGTCGCCCTGAACCTGCCCCGGCCCCCGGCTGAGCCGCCGCTGCGCGGCAGCCGCCATGGCTAGCCTGCGCTGCGGCCGCAGCGCGATGGCCGCGCCAGGCGAGCACGCCTGCGGCGACCGGACCGGCTGCTGGCACGACCGGCACGGTGGCACCTGGCTGGCGATCATCGACGGCCTGGGCCACGGTCCGCTGGCCGCCCTGGCCGCGGACACCGCGCTGGCGGCGCTGGCACCGGCCATCACCGACGCACGCGCCGGTCCGCCGCAGCCCCGGCAGCTGCTGGAGGACCTGCACGGTCCGCTGGCCGGCACCCGGGGCGCGGCGATCGGCCTGGCCTGCGTCCGTGGTGACCAGCTGCACCATGCCGGCATCGGCAACACGCGTGCGGGCGTGCTGCGCGACGGCCGGCTGCACGGGCTGCCCTCGGCCTACGGCATCGTCGGCGCGCCGACACCGGTCCGTGGCCACGCGATGCCGCCCGTCGGCACGCCGGCCTTCACGCTGTGCGCGGGCGACTGGCTCCTGCTGTACAGCGACGGCCTGCCGGAGCGGCTGCCGCTGCCGGTGGTGCCGGCCGCCTGGCGCCAGGATCCGCTGCGGCTGTGCGAGCACCTGCTGGCCACCGCGCGCCAGCCGCGGGATGACGCCGCCGTGATCGCGGCCTGGGTGGAGGCGGTGTGAACGGCCACCGCCGGGCTCAAGTCGGCCCGCCGGCGCGCCGATAGCTCCGGGCATCGGCCCCGGCACAGGGGCCGTCAGCCCCATGCCCGCCTGCGTCGACGACCTGATCTCCGAGTACCGGGACCTGCTGGTGCGCTACATCCGCGCCGGCAACGATTTCGACCGCGAGGACGTGCTGCTGGCGGTGGACCGGCTCGCCCGGCGCCTGCCGCGGCAGACGTCGATGGACGACTCGCTGGCCATCCACACCGCGGCCAAGCGCCGTCTGGCGGCCGACTGGTCGAACGCCCCGGCCGGCAGCCCCGAGCGCGCCGGCTGGCTGAGCCTGGCCCGGGGCGACGTGATGCCGATGATGCTGGCGCTGATCCTGCCCCAGCAGCTGGCCGAGCACCAGCAGGCCGAGCGCCGCTGGCAGGCCGAACACGCCCGGCTGGCCGCGGTCTTCGAGCAGACCGAGGATCTGGTGCTGATGTTCGACGCGGCGGGCCGGATCGACTACCTGAATCCGGCCTTCACCCGCGCGACCGGCTGGAACCTGCAGACGGCCCGCGCCGGCACCGCGGCGGTCTGGCGGGTCCCGCTGCCGGCCCAGGGCACGCACCATGTGGAGATCGACCAGCCACGGCTGGATGGCAGCTGCTTTCCCGCCGCCTGGTCCGTCTCGCCGGTACACGACGGCGACGGCCAGCTGCTCAACCACGTGGCGATCGGCCGCGACATCGGTGACCAGCGCCAGCTCGAGGAGGCGCTGCGCCAGAACGACCGGCTGCGCGCGGTGGCCACCCTGGCCGCCGGCATCTCGCACGACTTCAACAACCTGCTGGGCTCGATCCAGGGCCTGACCGAGCTGTGCCAGGCGCTGACACCCGCGGACGCACCGCTGGCCCGTCACCTCGGCGGCATCCACGGTGCGACGCTGCGCGCGGCGGAGCTGGTCAGCCAGATGCTCAGCTTCGCCCGCGAACGGGCGCCGCGGCGCGAGGTCTTCGACGCCGCGGCCTGGCTGCAGGACCTGGTGCCCCTGCTGGGCGCCGCCCTGCCGCGTCAGGTGCGGCTGGTGCTCAGCACCGCGCCGGGACTGACGCTGCATGGCGACCGCGGCATGCTCGAACAGGTGGTGCTCAACCTGGTGAAGAACGGCGGCTACGCGATGCGTGAACGCGGCGGCGAGCTGCGGCTGGCACTCGTCGGACAGACCGGTGCCGACGGTCGGCCGCGGACCTGCCTGTGGGTGCAGGACCAGGGAGAAGGCATCCCGCCCGAGCTGCTGCCACGCATCTTCGATCCCTTCTTCACCACCAAGCCCGTGGGCGCCGGCACCGGCCTGGGCCTGTCGGCCGCGCACGGCATCGTGCGCCAGCATCAGGGCGAGCTGACGGTGCACGCCACGTCACCGGCGGGCAGCACCTTCGTGCTGAGCCTGCCGGCGCAGGCCGAGGACCCGCCGACGGCCGTCGATGACCGCCATCCAGCCACCCTCGCAGCCCCCGCGTCCGCCGCGTCCGCCGTGAGGGACGCGGCGGAAGGCGGTCCGCCGGGCGCCCGGGCGCTCGCCTCCGGGATCCCGGCCGTGCGCGTGGCCAGCTGGTACGAGGTCGATGGCGACGACCGCATCGTGGCCGTCTCGCCGGACTGGGATGCGTTCGCGCTGGCCAATGCAGGCGCGGCCTGCACCGCCGTCCAGGTCATCGGCCGCACGGTGCCGGAGATCGTCGAGGGCGAAGACAACCGCCAGCACCTGCGCGCCCTGGTGGCGCAGGTGCGGCATGGCGACGGCCCCTGCCGGCTGGTCTACCGCTGCGACAGCCCGACCGAGAAGCGCCGGGTCGAAATGGTGCTGCGGTCGGTGGGCGCCGGCCACGTGCGCATCGAACACCTCCAGCTCGCCCCCGGGCGCTGAGCCGGCCCGCGCGGCCGCAGCCGACGGCTTCAGTCGACGACCGGCCAGCCGCGTTCCTGCGCGATCGCCCGCAGCCGCACATCGGGCGCCACCGCCACCGGCTCACGCACCGCCTCCAGCAGCGGCAGATCGCTGGCCGAATCGCTCCAGAAGCGGCTGTGGGGCTGCTGTGCCAGCGGCCGCAGGCCCTCGCGGGCCAGCCAGGCCTCGACGTGGGCGATCTTGTGCTGACGGAAGCAGGGCTGGCCGTCGATCTCGCCGGTCGGCCGCAGCGCGCCGTCGGCGTCCGGCGCCATCGCGGTGGCCGTGCACAGCAGATCGGCCGCGCCGACGCCGAACAGCGCGGCCACCGGGGCGCTGATCAGCCGCGTCGTCGCGGTGACGATGGCCACCCGTGCGCCGGCCGCGCGCTGGGCCTGGACCAGGGCCAGCCGGTCGGGCCGCAGGCGGGCGCGCACGCTGGCCGCCCACTGGTCGAGCCAGCGCGCCAGATCCGCCGGCGCGAAGGCCGCCAGGGGCTGCACGCAGGCCCGGTGCATCGCATGGATGTCCAGCGTGCCGGCCACGTACTGGTGCGCATAGGCCAGGTACTCGTCGGCGGCCGCGGCCGGCCGCGCGCCGCAGGCGATCAGGAAACGGGTCCAGTCCTGGCCGCTGTCGAAGTCGATCAGCGTGTGGTCGAGGTCGAACAGGGCGATCGGGGCCCGGCCGTCATCGACGGGGGCATCGGCGGGGGCATCGGCGGCGCCATCCGCGCCGGCCACCGCGGGCCGCCACAGCCCATGCACCCGGTGCACCGGCAGCACGCCGCGCAGCGCGTTGCAGACGGCCACGGCCTCGGCGCGGGCCAGGTCCTCACGGTGCAGGCGGCGCTCGCTCACGCCGAGGTCGGCATCGGCCAGCAGCGCCTCACGCAGCACGCCGGGCAAGGCGCCGTCGGCCAGCGGCGGCGTCCACCAGCGGCCGTCCAGGCGCAGCAGCACGGTGCTGCGGCCGCCCTCGCACAGGCGCCCGTCGGCCTGCTGGAACAGCATGTCGAAGGCGCCCCGGCCTTCCGCCTCGGCCACGCCGGCGTCATAGCGGGCACGGCGGCTGGTCTTGTGGCCGGCCAGCGGATCGGGCCCGGCCGGCAGCGGGTGCGGGTCCAGCCACAGATCGACCGCCGTGCGCTGCTCAGCCTCGATCCAGGCGGCCAGCGGCTCGTCGGCCGGCCAGCCGGCGTCGCGGGCCGCAGGAGGGGCCGCCAGCGCGACCGCCGGCGCTGCGAGCGCCGGCCCATCCAGCGGGTGATCCGGCAGGTGATCCGGCAGGTGATCCGGCTGACGCTCCGGCAACGGCGCCAGCACGGCCGTGCGCAGGCTCAGCCGGCCGTCATGGGCGAGTGCCAGGCGCAGGCGCTGCGGCGTGGCGGACGCCGCTGCGGCCGCCCCGGCCTCGTCGAGCAGTGCCCGCGCACGGGCGAGGTCGAAGGGAAAGCCCAGCCGCGCCGCGCTGCGGCCCAGGCGCCGCAGATGGGCGTCCAGGCGGCGCACACCGCGTCCCGGGTCGGCCCGCAGCGTCTCGAACAGCTCGAAGCCCGGGTCCAGGCTGGTCAGGTAACGGGCCTTGAGCCGGCATTCGGCCGCCTCGTCGGCCGCCACGCTGTCCTGCACGATGCCGGCGCCCACGCCGGTGACCAGCGCCCGCGTGCCGGCCGGGCCCGCGGGGCCGTCGGTGTCGGCCACCGGCCCCAGCACCACGGTGCGGATGGCCACCGACAGGCAGAAGTCGCCGAGGCCGTCGGCCGGAGCGCCCCCCTCGCCCGCCGGCGCATCCAGCCAGCCGATCGCGCCGCAGTACAGCCCGCGCGGCGTCGATTCCAGCCGCGCGATCAGGCCCATCGTGTAGTGCTTGGGCGCACCGGTGATCGAGCCACAGGGATAGACCGCGCGCAGCAGCTGCGGCAGGTCGACCTCGTCACGCAGCGTGGCCTGCACGGTCGAGGTCATCTGGAACACGGTGGCGTAGGGCTCGATCTCGAACAGCTGCGGCACCCGCACCGAGCCGATGCGCGCGATGCGGCCCAGGTCGTTGCGCAGCAGGTCGACGATCATCAGGTTCTCGGCCCGGTTCTTCACGTCCTGGGCCAGCTCGCGCGCGATCTCGCTGTCACCGATGGGCTCGGGCACGCGGCGCGCGGTGCCCTTCATCGGCTTGGCGGTCAGCACCGCGCCGTCCTTGCGCACGAAGAGCTCGGGCGAGCGCGACAGCACCCAGCCGCCGACCGGGGCCTGACCGTCGGCCTGCGGAGCATCCGCGGCGGGCAGCGCGATCAGCGCGCCATAGGGCACGGCCTGGCGTGCGCGCAGCCGGCGGTAGAGCGCCAGCGGCGGGCCGTAGGCCGCGCCGTTCAGGCGATAGGTGTGGTTGACCTGGTAGGTCTCGCCATTGGCGATCGCGGCCTGGATGGCGTCGATGGCGGCGTGGAACTGCGCATCATCGACGCTGGGCCGCAGGTCCAGCGTGCCGGCGGCCTCGTCGGCACCGCTCTGGCTGGCCAGCCAGGCCTCGACGCCGGCCGCGTCCAGCTTGCGCAGGCGCTCGAACATCAGCACCCGCAGCGCGGGCGCCGGGCGGCCGTCGTCGGGCCAGTGCGCGTGGTCGGCGCCGATCAGGCGCGCGCCCCATTCATAGTCGGCCAGCAGCACCGCGTGCAGGCCGCGGGCCTGGTCGGCGCGCACGGCCTGCCAGCAGGCCTCCAGCGTGGACGGATCACTGCAGCGGTGCGTGCGCACCCAGGCGGTGTAGAGCCGGCTGCGCGGCGCCTGCGGGCTGGCGCCGCCATCGTCGAGCAGGGCGAAGACGGTATCGGACATCGGGAGATTGTCGACGCTGGCCGCGGCGCGCGGCGGTGGCGCCGGGCGGAGCCACCACCGCGGCAGCTCAGCTCCAGTCGTCCATGTCGTGCTTGATCGTGTGGCGGTTGGCGATCAGCTCGTCGATCGAGGGCTCGTCCTTGAGCGCGCGGCGGATCGCCAGCCTGGTCGCCTCGTAGTTGGTGCGGTACATGTCCTTCTTGTCGAGGTTCGGATCCTTGGCGCAGCGCGGATCGATCCAGACCAGGCTGACGATGCACAGCTCGTTGACCAGGTCCTTGGGGATCACGCCCTCGATCACGCTGTCGAGCACCGCGTCCGCGGTGGCGGCCTGCACCACGCCGCCGAACAGGTCGATGTTGGCGCTGTCCTTGAGCGTCACCTTGGGCACGGTGATGGTGGCCGGCTTGACCATCTGGTTGCAGGCGCGGATCGCGAACATCGCGGTGTGGCCCTTGCTCTGGGCCATCATGTTGGCGAAGGCCTGGCCGACCGGGCCGTCGGTGCGGCCGATCAGGATCTCGGGCATCGCGTCGGTGAACTGGCCGTCCTTGGCCAGCACGGTGGCCTCACCGGCGTGGAAGGTGTACTTGCTCATGGGGTCTGCTTCGATGGGTGGTACGGAAGGAAGGAAGGAAGGAAGGAACAGGGGCGCGGACGGCCGCGCCCGATGCTAAGGGCAGGCGGACGGCGGACGCCGTCCCGCAGGCGACACCGCGGTGCCCGATCGCGACAAGCGCGATCCACGCGATCCACGCGACCCGCACGCCCAGCCGCAGCGGCAAGGCAAGGCGCAGCAGCCCGGCGTGCGGCCCGCGCCGCCTCAGGCCGGCGCGGTGATCACCTCACCTCGACCGTCAGCCGCCAGATCGCCGAGCCAGCGGCGCGGCCGGCGCGCGGCCAGGCCCTGCAGCCGCGGGTGCAGCGCACCGTGGCGGGCCTGCAGATCGCGCGCCAGCAGCTGCCAGGCCACCGGGGCATCGGCGCCGGCCGGCACATGGGTGCTCGACGGCGACCAGGCCGGATCGGCCGCCGCCTCGCCGAGCAGCAGCAGGCTGCCGCGGCGCTGGCCATAGGCCAGGTGCGCGCCGACGCCACCGCACAGCACGACGGTGCCGGCCACCAGCCGCGATGCCGCCCAGTCACCGGCATCGCCGAGCACGATCAGCGTGCCGCGCCGCATGCGGTCGGCCAGGCGCGCGCCGGCGGCGCCGTGGACGATGAAGGTGCCGCCGCGCATGCCGTCCAGGCTGCCGGGCAGGCCGCTGGCGGCGAAGTCGCCGACATCGCCGATCACCTCCAGCGCGCCGCCGGCCAGCTGGCAGCCGGCCTGCAGGCCGGCACGGCCGCGCACCACCATCCGCCCGCCGCTCATCAGCGCGCCGGCCTGATCACCGACCGGGCCGTCGACCTCGATCGTGCCGGCGTCCAGTCCCCAGCCGACGCGGTCGAGGCGGCCCAGCGCGGCGGGATCGCCCTGCAGGCGCAGCCACGGGGCGTCGCCGGCCGTGCCGGTGCCGGTGCCAGAGTCAGCGCCGGCAGCCGCCGGGGTGTCGCTGCGCCGCACCTCGAACAACTCGCCGAGCGCGATGCGCCCGCGGCCGAGGCCGATCGGCCACGCCGCCACCGCGGCCGCGTCCAGCCCGGCCAGCGCCGTCGGCCGCAGGCCGCGCAGATCGGGCCGCAGCGCGCAGGCGGCGAGCGCATCGGGCCGCACCGTCAGTTCGAAGCCGCTCATCGTGCGCCCTCCGCCGACACCGCCGACACCGCCAACGCGGCCGCCGATGCCGCCGCCGCGCGGACATCGGCCACCTCCGGCAGCAGCGCCTGCAGGTGGAAGTGGAAGGGCCCGAGCTTGCCGCCGTAGTTGCCGGCCGCGATCCGCAGCAGGCCACCGTCGGCACCGAGGGCCAGCGCCGCGCGCAGGCCCTCGGTCGTCGCGCGCGAGACCGCGGCCTCGCTCAGGCCGTCGATCACGATCTCCATCACGCAGCCCACCCCGTCGTCGATCTCGCTGCGCGGACTCAGGCCCTTGAGCGTCGGGCAGAAGGCGTCGTTGGTGCTGGCCATCAGCGCCTTGTACTTGCTGCCGACCTTGGAGCCCGAGCGCACCACGCCGCCCGGAAACGGCAGGATCACCTCGGGCACGCCGCGCATCGCGGCCACCGCGGCCTCGGCCGTGGCCAGCGCGCTGTCGGTGTCGCGGCACATCAGCAGCAGGTTGCCGCCGCCCACCGCGGTGGTGATCACCGGTGTCACGTCCTGGGCGACGAACTCGCCGTCCATCACCGGCACGCGCCAGTAGCGCCGGCCGCCGATCAGCTTGCTGATCTGCCAGCCGTCGCCGAAGAAGCGCAGGTTCTTGCCGAGGGGCACCGGTGCGCCCGCGCCCTCGGGCAGGCCGGCGTAGACGGCGGTGGTCGGGCAGGTCAGCACGCACTGGCCGACGCGGCGCTCGATCTGCCTGGTCAGCTCGGTGCCCGACATGCTCATGATCAGGATGGCCACGCCGGCACGGCCGTCGGGCGTCTCCTCGGGCGACAGCACGCGCTCGATGCCGGCCTCGCAGCCGCAGGCGATCACGCTGGTGGCGAAGCCGGTGGCCGCCACCGCCGCGTGCATCGCCCAGGTCGGGTTGTGGGCGGTGATGACCAGCCGCGTCGCCTTCATCGGGAAGGCCTCGGCGAAGCTGTCGTCGATGCGGGTGCCGGCACGCACGACCGTGTGGCCGGCGCGCAGCGCGGGGCCGTCGGCCGGCCGCGGCGGGGTCGGGTTCGGGGCGGACGCGCTCATGCCGCGGTCTCCGGATGCGGTGTCGCCGGGGCATGGGCCGCGGCGGCCTCGGCGGTGAAACAGGCCGTCGGCAGGATGCGGCCGCCGGGGTTGCAGCAGCTGCACAGCTCGTCGTGGCTGATGGTCTGCGCGGCCAGGCTGACGCAGCCGAGCGCCGCCATCTCGCGCCGCAGCGTGCGCTCGATGCCGCGGTCGTAGTCGGGCTCGACCAGGTGCACGCCACCGGGCGTGACCGCGGTGATCACGCCGTCGCGGGCCACCAGCGTGCCGTCCTTCCAGACCCGGGTCGGCGTCGCGAACATCGCCTCCGGATCGTCCTGCACGCGGTAGACGGCGATGTCGGCCGCCGCGCCCACGCCGAGGTGGCCGCGGTCGCGCAGGCCCAGCAGGCGGGCCGGCGCGGCGCGGGTCAGGATGGCGATCTCGGTGAGGCTCAGTTCGCGCGTCAGGTCGCGCAGCGGGGTCTGCACCGCCACCTCGGGATGCAGCCGCTCCAGCTGCTGGTTGCGGAAGTGGCGGTCCATCAGCAGCTTGATCAGGTGCGGGTAGCTGGTGAAGGGGCCGCCGTTCGGGTGATCGGTGGTCAGCACCACCTGCCAGGGGTTCTTCACCCGCAGGAAGATCTCCAGTCCGATCGCCCACTGCAGCGCGTTGACGTAGCTTTCCTCGCGGTAGCGGAAAGGCACGACGCCGCAGCCGCCGACGCACTCGATGTCACCGCCGACGAACTTGCGCGGGCTGCCGAGCGCATGGTTCGCGTACTGGCGCATGGTGTCGCCGGAGGCGGTCACCGTCTGGCCGAACAGGATCTGGCCGACGTCCAGGCTGATCTCGGGCCGGGCGTTGACCGCGTCGGCCAGGCGCTCGGCCTCGGAGCTGAACTTCTTCGGCCCGGCCTTGCCGTAGGCGTGGAACTGGATGTGGGTCAGGTGGCCGGGCAGGCCTTCGAGCGCGTCGATCGTCGCCAGCGTGCTGTCGATGTTGCCGGCCACGCCCAGGTTGCTGGCGTGGATGTGCAGCGGGTGCGGCACGCCGAGCTCGCGCAGCGCCCGCGCCAGCGTGTGCAGCACCTGGCGCGGCGTGACCTGCCAGTGGGCATGGCCCTCGTCGACGGCGAGTGCGCGCTGGTTGAACTTGAAGGCCGAGATGCCGCCGGGGTTGACCACCTTGACGCCGAGGGCCTTGCTGGCGCGGATCGCCCAGCCGACGTAGTCGCGGATGTGGCCGAAGTCCCGCCCCTGGGCCAGCATGCGCAGGAACAGCTCCTCGTTGCCCAGCATCACGTAGGCGCCGTGGTCGAGGATGGGCGTGTCGCCCATCTCCATGTGCGCCTGGCGGGCGTTGGACAGCACCATCGCCGGCTCGAAGGCCGCGGTGTAGCCCATCTCGACATAGCGGTAGCCGGCGTGCAGCGTGCCCGGCGTGCAGCAGCCCGAGCTCGGCAGCTCCAGCGGGTTGGCGGGCAGCGGCACCGGGCGGCCGTCGCTCAGGCGGTGGTCCTCGGGCAGCAGCATGCGCGCCAGATTGACCTTGCCGCCGCCGATGTGGCTGTGCAGGTCGATGCCGCCGGCCATCACGACGCAGCCGGCGAGGTCGATCACCGGCGTGCCGGCCGGCAGATCGGCGACGGCGACGATGCGGCCGTCACGCACGCCGACATCGGCCGGGCCGTCGACGCCGTGCTGCGGATCGACCACCCGGCCGCCGCGCAGGATGAAGCTGCGGGACTCAGCCATGGCGCACCTCCGTGGTGGCGGACGGCAGCCACTGCGGCCGCAGCCGCGCCAGCAGCGCGTCGGCCACCGCGGCCACGGTCGGCAGGCCGTCGGCGCGCAGCGCCTGCAGCGGCAGCATCACCGAGCCATCGGTGCGCACCAGATGGCCGCCCTGGCCGATGCCGGGACTGGCCACCGGAATCACGATGGTCGGCGCACGGCGCGTGGCCGGGTCGGGCACGGGAGCGCCCGGCACCTGCAGCGCGATCAGCGGCAGGTCGTCCGGCAGCGCGGGCAGCGCCGGCTGGACGCCGAAGGAGGACACCCAGAGCAGCGCATCGACCGCCGCCGGCCCGCCGTCGGGCGGTGCCAGCAGACGTCCGGTGTCCCAGGCCAGCGGCTCGTGGGCGAGGCCGTCGGCCCCGGCCCGGCTGCGCACCGGCAGGCCCGACAGCCAGGTCTGGACCTGGTTGACGGTGGCCGCCCCGTCACCGCCGCCCAGCGACAGCAGCGCGGCACGGCCGCGGACGTTCAGCGCCGCCACCAGCCGGTTGGCGGCCTCGACCACCAGGCCGGCGGCCTCGCCCCAGGGCTTGCTCTCCAGCACCAGCACCGCGTAGCGGGCCGCGCGCAGGCGCTCGGCCAGCGCCTGCAGCGCGGGCCGGACGACGGCCGGCCGGCGGCCGCCGACCCACACCGTCAGCTCGGCCAGCAGCGTGGGCAGGTCACCGCCGGGCTCGACCTCGTCGAGGCACGGCGCGCCGGGCAGCGCGGTGCAGCAGGCGGCATCGCCGCTGGCGCAGGCCAGCAGCGCGCCGCGGTGCGGCGGCAGCGGCGCGATGGGCGGATCGTCCTGCGACGTGTCGCCGTCCGGTGTCACCGCATCCAGCACCGCCGCATCCGGCGCTTCGGCATCGGGCGCCAGCGCATCCGGCGCCTCCAGCGCCCCGGCCGGGCGCACGAACAGCCGCGGCGCGCTGTCCACCGGCGGGCGGCCCAGCACCAGCACGCAGTCGGCGCGGCTGCGCAGCTCGGCCAGCGTGGTCGAGAAGCCGCCGCGGTCCTGCAGCGCCCGCAGCGCGGCCATCACCGAGGCGCCGCCGGCCACGTCCGAGATCGCGCCGCAGGCCGCCTGCAGCCGGTACATCGCCCGCGCGCCGGCCACATCGGTGGCCAGCCCCGCGGCCAGGGGCTGACGGGCCGACCGCAGCAGGGCGGCCGCCTGGTCCAGCGCAGATTCGAGCCCGACGGCGCATCCGTCGACCAGAGGGTTAGCGCTCACGTGATCGACATCCACCGGCTGCAGCGCCAGGGCCGCCGTGGCGCGCGTGCAGTCGATGCCGGCCCATGTGGCGATCGATGTGCCGGCCGATGTGCCGGGCGTGGCCGCACCGTCGGCCGACCGCTGCACATGGGGCCGCGGCAGGCCGTCGCACAGCAGCGGGCAGAAGGGGCAGGTCCAGTCCAGCGGATCATGCGGCCGGTCGGGCGGACGAAGGGCGGAGCCGGCGGGCGGGCGGGCGGGCGGAGCGGAGGTCGGGGCCATCGGATCCATGATCGCAATCGATGTGCCACCGCCAGGGCCGGGGCAGACCGGCCCCGGCGGTCGGGCGGCGGGCCAAAACTGCAACACTGTGTCGCGGGGTGTCGCGTTTCCTGATCGGCGCGGGACGGGTCAAGGGGGCAGACCGAGACCGAGTCCGGGCGGCAGACGGCCGTCGTGGAAGGCGCTGGCCACCAGCCAGGCCGAGGCCCCGGCCGCGGCGGCGGCACGCAGATCGTCCAGGCCACGCACCCCGCCGGCACCGATCAGCCGGCGCTGCGGCCCGGCCGCCGCGCGCACCGCCGCCAGTGTGTCCAGGTCCGGCCCCAGGTCGGCCCCCACCCGCTCCAGCGTCATCACGATGAGCTGTGACGGCCACTGCGCGGGCCGCGCCCAGACCCCGGCCGGGTCCATCGCCCGGCCGTCACGGCGGTCCAGCGACAGCAGGGCCTGTGGCGGCAGCGTGTCCAGCACGGCCGCCTCGCGCAGGCTCTCGCTGCCGAAGACCGGGCACAGGACCGGCCCCGGCAGAGGCCGAGGCAGCGGCGGCACATCTGCGGCCGGTCGGAGAACGCCGCCAGCCGGCAGCCCGGCCGTCGCGCACGGCAGGCCGCCGGCCGGGCGGGTGATGGGTGGCATGCCTGGCAGCATCCCGGCGGGCAGCCCGGCCGGCATCCCGAGTGGCATGCCCAGCGGCACCCCCAGCGGTACCCCCAGCGCCGTGGCCAGCGACCGGGCCGCGGCGCCGTCGGTCCAGCCCGCGTCCAGCCACAGCTGCAGGCCGGGCACGGCCGCGTACAAGGCGCGCAGCACCGCCGTCTGCACCGGCAGACCGGCCAGCGCGTCGAGATCGGCCGCGTAGACACAGGGCGCGCCGGCATGCCGGCACAACTGTTGCACCACCTGCACCGGATCGGGCTGGTGGCACAGTGCGGAACGCACCGGCGCGTAGGCCTGACGCATGCCACGCCGGGCATGGACGACCCGACCCGACTGCAGATCGACGACCGGAATCACCCGCATGGACACCCTCCGGCCACACCGGCACCGGCCTGCATCCGGCGCGACCGCGGACCGCGGCCGCACCGGCCGGTGCCGGACAGCGGCGGCGGCACCCGCCGCGTGCGGAGCCGGCGGCCAGACAAGACAAAGGGAGACATCACGATGCACGAGTATCGCCGCCCCCCCGCAGGCCTGACGCCCGCGCGGACCGCGCGACGGCCGCACGGAGGCCGTCATGGCGGCTGAGCCCGGCGTCAGGACGGAGGCCCCGCAGCACGCGCGATCGGACGGTCCGGCCGCGCCCCCCCGGCCCGACGGCGGGGACTGGATCGCCGGCTGGGACATCGGCGGCGCCCACGTCAAGCTGGCGCTGCTGCACCAGGGCCGTCTGCAGCAGGTGTGGCAATGGGCCTGTCCGCTGTGGCAGAGCCTGGACCGCCTGCACGCCGTGCTGGCCGAGGCGGTCGCCCGGCTGCCGGCCGGCGCCACGGTGCGGCATGCGCTGACCATGAGCGGCGAGATGGCCGACCTGTTCCCCGACCGCCTGAGTGGCGTGCGGGCCATCACCGCCGCGCTCGATGACGCCCTGCGACCGACGACCGCGCCCCGCCCCGACACGGCGACGCCGGCCACCGCCGCCGCGGACACCCCCGACACGGCGGTGTCGGCGGTGTCGGCGGACGCGGCGGACGCGGCAGCGGCGCCGCCGCCGGTATCGGCCGCCGTGGCGGTCTGGGCCGGCCAGCGCGGCTGGCTGCGGCCATCGGACGCGGCCGCGGCCTGGGACGACGTGGCCTCGGCCAACTGGCTGGCCAGTGCGCAGTGGGCGGCCCGGGCCCTGCCCGGCCCGGGCCTGCTGGTGGACATCGGCAGCACGACGACGGATCTGGTCGCCTGGCGGGCGGGCCGGGTACTGGGCGACAGCCGGCGCGATGTCGACCGGCTGGCCTGTGGCGAGCTGGTCTACCACGGCGTGGTGCGCACCCCCTTGTGCGCGCTCGGCCCGCAGGCCCCGTGGCAGGGCCGCCCGTTGAACCTGATGAACGAGTTCTTCGCCACCAGCGCCGACGTCTACCGCCTGACCGGCGAGCTCGACGAACGCCACGACCAGCAGCCCGCGGCCGACCAGGGCCCGAAGACGGTGTCCGCCAGCCGCGCACGGCTGGCCCGGATGATCGGTCTGGACGCGGCCGACGGCACGCCGGCGCAATGGGAGGCGCTGGCCCGGCACTTCCGCCAGGTCCAGCTCGCCACGATGGCCACCAGCCTGCGCCAGGTCTGGCAGCGCCACGCTCTGCCGGCGGACGCGCCGGTGCTGGCCGTGGGCTGCGGCCGCTTCCTGCTGCCCGATCTGCTGCGCCAGGCGGGCTTGACGGCGGCCCGCCCGGTCGATGCGGCCGGCCTGGCCGGACTGACCGGGCTGTCCGCAGTGGTCGTACCGGCGGCCGCCCCCGGAGCGACCGGGCCGGCCGAGGTCGCCGGCCACCCACCGATGACGGCCGACGAACGCATCGGCTGGGCCCTGGTGGCCCTGCCCGCGGTGGCCGTGGCCAGCCTGCGCGCGCAGGCACTGTCACGGCCGCCGGCCCCGCCACGGCCACACGCCACCCGGACGACGGAGGACGCACGATGTGGGTGATCAAGATCGGCGGCAGCCTCAACGAGGACGCCTGCCTGCCGCAATGGCTGCAGCTGGCGGCCGAACTCGGCGGCGGCCGGGTGGCCCTGGTGTGCGGCGGCGGGCGTTTCGCCGATGGCGTGCGCGACAGCCAGCGCCACTGGCAGTTCGATGATCTGGCCGCGCACAACATGGCGGTGCTGGCCATGGCGCAGTCGGCCTATCTGGCGCAGGCCCTGGCGCCGGAGCTGGAGCTGGCCGACAGCGAGCCGGCGATCCGCCAGGTGCTGCGGCGCGGGCGCACCGCGGTCTGGCTGCCGATGGCGATGTGCCGCGCGACGCCCGATGCCGACACGCACTGGGACGTCACCTCCGACAGCCTGGCGCTGGGCCTGGCGCGACGCCTCAACGCCGAGCGTCTGGTGCTGGTCAAGTCGTGTGCGACGCCGCCGGCCGACGCCCTGCCCTGCCTGGACACGCTGAGCGCCCAGGGCGTGCTCGACCGTGCGTTCGCGCAGCGGGCGGCCGACGCGCCGTTCCCGATCGAGCTGCTGCACAAGGCCGAACCGCAGCGCCTGCGCGAGCGGCTGCTGGGCCTGAGCTGCTGAAGGCCGCGGGCGCCGCCACCCGCCACCCGCCACACGGCACCCGCCCCCCCAGGGGGGCGCGGCCCGTCCGCCGGAGCGCTCAGCCCTGGCCGCGCGCCAGCAGCTCGATCGCGTCGACCAGGCGTTCGGCCTGCTCCAGCAGCGGCCGGCCCTCGTCGAGCGCCAGGCGCTGCAGACGCTCCAGCGCCTGACCACGCTGCAGCGAATACCGGTGCATCAGCACGCCGACGGCCATCGGGATCACGTCCTGCGCCCCCAGGCGCAGACCCGGCATGACCGAGGCCAGCCCCGCCGCGGTGGCCGGCTCCTTGGTGTCGGCCATCGCACCGGGCAGCCGGGCCTGGATGTTGGCCATCGCCGCCGCCACCGTCGGCACGATCTGCGTGATGTCCAGCGGCTTGACGAGGTAGGCCACCGCGCCCAGCTCGCGCACCTTGCGCGTGGTGTCGTCGTCGGCGAAGGCCGACAGGAACATGAAGGGCACGTGCAGGTACTCGCGCAGGTAGGCGGCGACGTCGAAGCCGGTCTTGCCCTCCATGCGGATGTCCAGCAGCGCCAGGTCGGGCTTGTGCTGGCGCGCCATCAGGATCGCGTCGTCGCCGTTGTCCGCGTCGATCACCTGATAGCCGGCCTGCGACAGCCCGTGGACGACCGTGGCCAGCACCAGCCTGTCGTCATCGACCACCAGAATCTTGCCCTTGTCGGCCATCAGCGGGTTCCTGCAAAGCGTGTGCGCGGGGCGCGGGGCGCCCGGGGGCCCGCCGCGCGGCAGGCCCGGGCCCATGGGGCGGGATTGTCGCGCGCTTCACCGCGCCGGACGCAGGCTGTCCGGTGGGCGTCGGAGCGCGCCGCCGGCGCGGTCATGCCGGCTCCAGCAGCAGGATGCTGGGCGGTACCAGCACGACGCGGGCCTCGACCTCGACGCCGATCTGCGTCAGCGTCAGCGTCGCGCTGCGCCGCGGCAGCAGCGCGCGCACGAGCCCCAGGCCGCTGACGCCGGTGGGCACCTGGGCCAGGCTGAAGCCCTCGCGCAACTGGCCCGGGTTGCGGATCGACACCACCAGCCGTGCCTCGTCGCACAGCAGCTCGCAGTGCACGACGGCGGCGCTGTCGGCGGCCACCGGCGCGCCGTGCTTGATCGCGTTGGTCAGCAGCTCGTTGATGGTCAGCGCGATCGGGATCGATTCGGCCTCGGGCAGCGCGAAGCGCTGGGCCGGCGTGCCGCTGAGCCGCAGATCGATGCGGCGGCCGAAGGTGCGCGAGACGTTGGCCAGGATGGCCTCGACCAGCGGCTGGATCTGCAGCGGACCATGGCTGCCGACCTGCAGGCCGTGCACCTGGGCGATGGCCTGCACCTGGCTGACCGCCTCGGTGATCAGGCCGGCGACCTCGGGCCGGCGCGCGGCCGTCTGCTGCAGCAGACCGGCCACGCCCTGCAGGTTGTTCTTGATCCGGTGGTGCACTTCCTTGACCAGCATCTCGCGCTGCTGGACGGCGGCCTCGAAGCGGGCCTGCTCGGCCGCCCGCTGCTCGGTGACGTCGCTGGCCACCAGCAGCAGCTGGCCGTCGCGGCCGGCCTCGGGGCCGGCGCTCGGGTCGTCGAGCGTGACCACGCGCATGTCCCAGACCCGGGCCGAGGCCTCGTCGTCCTCGTCCTCGAGCGTGGGGCCGCCGGCAGCGACGGGCGTGCCGATCGAGCCACCCAGCCCGCCGCCCATGCCGCCGCCCATGCCACCGGACAGCGCCACCGACAAGGCCCCCGCCAGCCCCGCGCTGACCCCGCCGAGGGCCGCGGCCTGACCGGCGACGGCCGCCGCCGGCAGCGCGGCCAGCGGCACCGGCGAACCGAGCGCGTCGTGCAGCGCCAGCGTGCTGGCGGCCTCGCGCAGCGCGGCGTCGCTCGGCGGTGCGCCGGCATCGACGGCGGCCCAGCCACCGGCCGCCGCCCGTGCGACGGCCGAGGGCATGCGGCCGCTGCGCCGCCATTCCCGGCGCAGCACATGGCCTTCGAGCCGCCGCGCCTGGGCCAGATCGGCGCGCAGCGCGTCGGCATCGGCCAGCGAGAACCAGACCTCGGGCGGATGGCCGAGCACCGCCTCGACCGGACGGCCGAAGAAGGCCGCGGCCATCTGGTTCAGGCGCAGCACGCGGCCGGTGCGCGCATCGAACAGCGCGATGGCCAGCGGCGCGGTCTCGATGATGCGCTGCAGGCTGGCCTGGGCCTGGGCGATGCTGGTCTCGGCCTGGCGGCGGCGCTCGATGTCGAGCAGCGCGAAGGTGATCTGGTTGCCGCTGTGCGGCCGCACCTCGCCCGGCACCGCGCCGTCGCCCGGCCGGCCGGTGACCACCGCATTGCCGACGACGTAGAACTCGCGCCCGTCGCGCCCGCGCAGCCGGCACTCGAAGGTCTCGGCCTGGCCGTCGCCGAGCGCGCGCAGGTAGTGGGTGGCGCGCAGCGGATGGTCCGGATCGGCGGTGGCGACGATGCCGATGGGCTCGCCGACGAAGTCGGCCAGCTCGCCGCCGAACATGCGCCGCGCCGAGCGGTTCATCCACTCGATGCCGTGGTCGCCGACGGTGACGATGCCCACCAGCACCGAGTCCAGGATGGCGCGCGTGCGCTCGGCCTGCAGCTGCAGCGCGTCGCGCGCACGGTGGCGTTCGTCGACGTCGACGTAGGAGGTGATGACGCCGGGCTGGCCGTCGGCGCCCTCGACCCGGCGCTGGCTGACCTGCACCCACAGCAGGCGGCCGTCGCGCCGGCGCAGGCGCTGCTCGCCGCTCCAGTGGCCGGTGGCCTGCAGCGCCTGCTGCTGCTGCGGCCACAGCGCGTGGAAGGCGGCGTCGTCGGCATACAGCGCGGCCTGGTGCAGATGGCCGAGCTCGTCGACGCTGTAGCCGGTCAGCCGCGCCAGCGCGACGTTGGCCCGCTCGATGCGGCCCTGGCGCACCCAGGCCACGCCGACGTCCGACAGCGAGAACATCAGCTCGCGCTCGTGGGCCAGGGCCTCCAGCTCGCCTTGCTGCTGCTTCTGGCGCGTGATGTCGGTCAGCAGCACGACCAGGTCCTCGGCGCTGGCGCCGGCCGCGCGGCCGACCGACAGCGCCAGCCACTGGGCGGGCCGGCCGGCGACGGCCGGCAGCGCCAGCTCGACCTCGTGGCGGCCCTGCTCGACCAGCGCCTGGCGCAGCAGCGCGACGGCCGCCGGCTGGCCCGGCAGCAGATCGGCCAGCACCGCACCGGCGGCGCGCCCGGGCAGCAGGCCCAGCAGCGTCTCGAAGCGGCGGTTGCAGCGCACCAGCTGCTCGCCGCGCAGGTAGGCGATGCCGGCGGTCGAGGCCTCGAGGATGGTCGAGAGCTCGCGCAGCAGCTGCTCGTTGCGGCGCTGGGCGTCCTCCAGCTCGGTCACGTCCTGCGTGACGACGGTCAGCGCGGCCTCGCCGCCGGGCAGCTCGCCGGGCTCGACCCGGGTGCGCAGCCAGCGCGCGCCACCATCGGGCCGCAGCGCCGACCAGCGGGCCTGGGCCGGCACGCGCTCGCGCAGCGCCAGCTGCAGGCGGTCGTAGTCCTCGTGGGTGGCCGGATCGACCTGCGCGCGGTCGACGGCGCGCGGTGCGGCCGCCACGCCGCCGTCGAACTCGGGCCAGGCCGCGGAGCCGCTGCGCGGCGCACGGGCCACCTGCCAGCCCCCGGCCGCGCGCCAGCTGACGACGCCGAGGCCGGCCGTCTCCTGCAGCGCGCAGACCTCGAGCCGGGCCAGATCGGTGGCGTCCTCGTGGCTGCGGTCCTCGACCACGGCCATGATCTTGCGCGCGGGCGTGCCCTGCGCGCCCGGGCTGGGCGCGTCGAAGGCGCGCAGCCGTGCAGCCAGGCGCTGGCGCCCGCCGCCGGTGCCCTGCACGATGCAGCGCACCTCGATCGGCGCGGCCTCGGGCTTGAGCTCGGCATGCGGCCGGTCGTCTTCCCAGGCCAGCAGGCGGCGCACGTCGGCCGGCGCATCGCGCAGCAGCACCGGCGCACAGCCGACCATCTGCTCGAAGGCGGCATTGCTGCGCAGCACCAGGCCGGCGCTGTCGTAGACCAGCATGCCGACCGGGCTCAGGTCGAACCAGGGATCGAGCTCGCGGCCGGGGTCGTCGTCGCCCTGCTCGGCCTTGTGCTGCCAGGTCACGTCCTGCAGGGTGACCAGCAGCAGCGGCGTGCCGTCGTCGGCACTGATCCAGCGCGGCATCGCGCGGAACCAGCGCTCGCGGCCCTGGGCATCGATCATGCGGCGCTCGGGCATCGGGTCGGGCTGGGCGCCCTGCTCCAGCGCACGCAGCAGCCGCTCGCGCGAGGCGCGCAGCGCGGGCTGGTCCTCGGCCGGCACGCGCTCGATCGGATCGTGGCCGATGACCTGGGCCGGCTGCAGGCCGAAGATCTCGAAATAGGCGCGGTTGGCCGCGCGCACGACGAAGTCGCGCCCCTGCACGGCCACCGGCAGCGGCGAATCCCAGAGCTGGCGCACCAGCTCCGCGCTGACGCCATGCGACAGCCGCGGCATCTGCGGCGCATGGCCGAACAGCGGGGCGCGCAGCGCACGGGCGCCACCCGGCAGCGGCATCAGGCTGAACTGCAGCGTCAGGCCGTCGCACAGTTCGAGGTGGCAGAGGCTGCCGGGCTCGGGCAGCGGCCAGCGCGGCGCGCCCTCGGCGGCGGCGGCACGGCCCGCCTCGGGCGGGCCCAGCGCCCAGGACAGCACGGCCTGGCGGCTCGACGGGGTGGCCGCGCCGAGGGCCTGCTCCAGCGTCTGGCCGGGCTCACAGCCCAGCAGGCGCTGGGCGGCACGGTTGGCCACGCTCAGGCGGGCACGGGCATCGAGCAGCAGCAGCACCTCGTCGACCCCGTCGAGCAGGGCCGTGAGCTGGGCGTTGGACGGCAGGGTGGTCGGACGGGCTAGCACAGGCATGACCCTGGCAGTGTAACGGCCCGTCACTGACGCGACGTGTCCGCGGCCGGCCCCGCCAGACCGCGGGCTAACCAACGGCCTGCGGAGGATCGCGCCGCGCCGCTATTCGAGCGTCTGTGCGGCGACGAGCGCCTGCAGCAAGGCCCGGTTGACGGTGCCGGCGTCGAGCATCGCCGCCTCCAGCGCGGCCTCGATGTCGTGCGGCACGCCGGCCTCCAGCGCACGGGCCAGCGCCAGCAGCGGCTGCAGCGGACCGGCTTGCGCCAGCAGGGCCTCGCGCAGCGCCGGCGGGGTGGGCACCGCCTGCAGCAGCCAGTCCATCGGCTGCTGCAGCAGGCGGTCGAGCAAGGAGAACACGCCGGTGACGAACAGCTGCTCGACCAGCGCATCGCCCAGGCCGCAGGCCCGCCCCAGCGCCTCCATCAGCAGCGCGCGGCGCAGCGCCGCGCAGGCCAGTGGCCGCCCCGCGACATCGGGTTGGGCGCGCATCAACAGCAGGATCAGCCAGCGCCGCAGGCCCTGGTAGCCCAGCAGCTGCAGCGCCTGGGCGAAGCTCTCGACCGGCACCCGCAGGCCGACATGGGGCGAGTTGACATAGCGCAGCAGGCGCCAGGCCAGCGCCGGGTCGGTGGCCAGCACGCCTTCCAGGCGCGGCAGCGGCTCCTCACGATCGACGCGGCCGATCAGCTCCAGGGCGGCGGCCATGCCCGGCGGCACGGCCGGGGCCTGGGACGGCACCGGGGCGGCCACGTCATCGACCGGCCAGCCGAGTGCGGCCACCGCGCCGCGGGCGAAGGCGGCGGCCAGCTGCGCCTGGGTGCGCACGCCCGACTGCACGACGGCGATGCGGCGGGCATCGGCAGCGGCGTCCGACGGCTCATCGAGCGCCGGCGCCTGGCGCCGCTCCTCGGCCAGATCGACCAGCGCATGGCTGAAACAGGCCAGCAGCGCGGGCGCCAGCGGCGTGCGCGGCACGCCGACCAGCAGCAGCGACAGCCCGCGCGCATGCAGACCGGCCAAGGTGGCGCACAGCCCGTCGTCGGCCAGCGCGAACGCCGGCAGCTCCAGCAGGGCCAGCGGCATCGGCTCGTCCGCCGGCCAGGCGCCGAGCGCCTGCACCAGGCCGAGCAGCAGGGCCTCGTCGGTGACGTTCAGGCACAGCCGGCCGGCATCCGGCGGCCAGGCCTCGGCGAGAGCGGCCAGCAGCGCGCCGGCCTGCGGCCGCGGGCCCTGCGGGCGTGGCGCCAGCGTCAGCCGCAGCGCGACGATGCGGCGCTGGACGTCGATCATCGGCGCATAGGCCAGCAGCACGCGGTCGAGCGGCGGCAGCGTGGCCGCGGGCGCACGGGTGTGCGCCAGACTGGCCGGGGCGGCCGGGGCGCGGACGGACTTGTCGGATCTGAACCAGCTCACGGGTGGGGCTCCGCTGTCGGGCAGGTGCGGCCGCGGCCGCTCACTTCAGGTAGTCGAACAGCGACATGCGCTGCACCGACGCATAGCTCTGCAGCGCGGCCTGGTAGCCGGTCTGCTGGCTCTGGAAGGCCGAGATCGACTCGACCATGTCGACGTCCTCGGCATCGGACTGCACCGTCACCGCCGCCAGCTTGCGGTCGGCGGCGCGCTCGTCCATCGCGTCGAGCCGGGTCAGCATCGCGCCGGCCTGGGCCCGCGTGGCCTGGACGTGGCGGATCACCGCATCGACATCGCGCAGGCCGGAATTGACCGCCTGCATGATCTTCGCGCCGCCGGTCTCGTCGCTGTCGCGCGTGCCGCCGAGCGCGCCGATCAGGCGGTCGAGCGCCTCGAAGATGTCGAGCGAGCGGGTGCTGGGGTCGAGCGTGAAGCGGTCGCCCTCGGCCGGATCGCCGTTGATGGTGACGCTCTGGCCGTCGATCTCGATCGCCCCGCCGCTGCGGTAGGGCTGGTCGGTCAGCGTGGTGGGCGTGCCGTCCCGCATCACGGTGTAGACCGTCTCGTCACCGACGCTCGAGAACACGATCTCGTAGCTCGATCCGGTCAAGGCGGCCGGGTTGGCCACGCTGCCCGGCGTGATCCAGCCGGTGCCGGTGTTGTTGTCGGCATCGGGCGCGGTGACGAACACGCCATTGCCGCTGGGCACCGCCAGCCAGACCTGGCGGCCGTCGAGCGTGGTGGGCATCACCTCCGAACCGCTGAGCTGCAGCTGCCCGGCCGTGTTGACCGAGACCACGCCGCCGGGCTGGTCCAGGAACGGGGCCGAGGTCGCGCCCTGGCCGCCGAAGATGAAGCCCGAGCCGCCGTCGCTCTGGTTGGCCAGGCCCAGCAGCTGCTCGCGGTAGTTGCGCAGCTCGGCGACCTGCGACTGACGCTCGACCTGGGTGTAGGTGCCGTTGCCGGCCGACACCACCATCTCGCGCGCGGCCTGCAGCACGTCGTTGGCCTGGCCGAGGGTGGACTCGGCCAAGGTCATCGCCGTGCGGCTGGCGTCGATCGAGCGCTGCTGGGTGCCGATGCGCTGCTGCGAGGCATAGGCCCGCTCGGCCCGGGCCAGCGCCGCCGGGTCATCGCTGGGCAGGTCGATGCGCTTGCCGCTGGTCATCTGCTCCTGCGTGCGCGAGAGCTCCTGCTGGCGGCGCTGCAGGCTGTCGACGGAGGTCGAGAAACGGTCGAAGCTGGACATCCTCATCGCGGCATCCCGGTCATCATCTGGCGTGGGCTCGGTGGTGCGTCAGGTCCGGCCGGGCTCAGGAGCCGGCCAGCTGGATCACGGTGTCGAGCAGGGTCTGGGCGGTCTGCAGCACCTTGGCCGCGGCCTGGTAGTTCTGCTGGAACTGGATCAGCTGGGCCGCCTCCTCGTCGAGGTTGACCCCGGTGGCCGAGGCCAGGCGGCTGTTGAGCGTGCCCAGGGCGGTGGCGCTGTGGCCCGCGGCGGTCTGCGCGCTCTGGCTGCGCACGCCGACATCGGCCAGCAGATGGGCGAAGGCATCGGTCGGCGTCTGGCCGCCGGCGATCGTGCGCTGGGCGAACTGCTGCATCGTCAGCGCATTGCCGTTGCTCAGGCTGACGTGGACGGTGGGCGTGAGCTCCAGCAGGTCGCCGGTCTTGGGCAGGCCCGACAGCGTGAGCTTCATGCCGTCGAAGCGGATGGCCTGGCCGGCCTGGTACTGGCCGCTGTCCTGCACCGCACCGTCAGCGTCCAGCACCTCGTAGGCGCCGGCGTCGTCGGTGAAGCGCACGGTCAGGGCCTGATGGCTGCCGGCGGCCGGCGCGGACTCGATCTCCAGCGCGCTGACACCGACCGTGCCGGTGTTGTCGAGCGCCGCCGCGGCCGTCATCGGACCGGCCGCGGCCAGACCGTAGGGGCTGCGCAGGGCCACCTGCAGATCGTCGGCGGCCAGCGCCGAGGGCTGGACGCGGTAGGTCTCGCCGGCCTGCGGCGCGCTGCCGCCGACCGGCACCGCCAGCGAGAAGCCGTCGATCACGTCGCCCTCCTGCACCGCCCCGGCGAAGACATGGCCGTCCTCCAGCCGCGTGACCTGGTAGCCGCCGGCGGCCAGGGCCTCGACCTGGTACTCGGAGGCGCGCAGGGCGGTCGGGTCCTCGATCGTGGCGCCGAGTGCGCTGACCTCGTTGCCCTCGGCCGTGCGCAGGTTGTCGGCACCGGGGATCACCTGCGGCCCCCGCACGACGAACAGCGGCGAGCCGGCATCGCCCTGCAGGTCCAGGCCCAGGGCCTGCTGCTGGTTGAGCATGCCGGTGACCGAGGCCACGACCTGGCCCAGGTGGGCACGGGCGGTCATCAGGTCCTGGTTCTGGAACTGCATCAGGCCGGCCAGCCGGCCCTCGCCGACGGTGCGGCTGCTCATGCGCAGCAGGCCGGCATCGATCTCGATGCCCAGCTGCAGCCGTGACGGGTCAGCGGCATCGGGCTGCGCCAGCAGCTCGTTGGAGGTGGCGCCCAGCACCAGATTCTCGCCGTTGGACAGGAACAGCGCGATCTGGCCGTTGTCGGCCTCGTAGCTGTGGACCTCGATCTGCGCGGCGATCTCGCGCACCAGCTGGTCGCGCTGGTCGAGCAGCTCGTTGGGATCGTGGCCCGACTGCAGCGCGGCCGTGACCTTCACGTTGAGCTCGGCGACGTTGCGCACACGGCCGTTGACCTCGGCCACCGCGGTGCGCAGATCGTCCTGGGTCTGCGCCTGCAGGTCGGCCAGCGCCTGGGCATTGGCGCGGGCCAGGGAGGCGAAGTCCTCGAGCCGGCCCAGCACCACCTCGCGGGCCGACAGATCCGACGGCGCGGCGGCCACGTCGGCGAAGGAATCGAAGATCTGGCCGGCCGCCGCGCCGACCCCGGTGCCGGTGCGGCCGAACAGCTCCTCGAGCTGCGACAGCAGCGTGCTGCGGGCCGCGTCGGTGCCGTTGACCGAGGCCATCTGGTTGACCTGCGAGCTCAGGAAGGCGTCGGAGGCGCGCTTGACGGTGGCCACGTTGACACCGCGGCCGACATAGCCGCCGGAGGTCTCCTGGCTGCCGGCGGTCTCCAGCCGGACATCCTGACGCGAATAGCCCGGCGTGTTGGCATTCGAGATGTTGTTGGCCGTCGTCTGCACCTGGCGGTACGAGGCGAAGATGGCGCGGGTGCCGATGTTGAGCAGCTCGGAAGCACTCATGACGGGACGGCTCCTTCAGGCGGTGACGGGTGGGACTGCGGCATGACGGCTCAGCTGTCGTCGCGGCCGGTGGCCGCGGCCGTGCGGCCGGCGACGGTGGCCGTGCCGGCGCGCTGCAGCCGCAGCGTGGTGTCGATGACCCGGCCGAGCTTGTCGGCATAGGCTGGATCGGTGGCATAACCGGCCCGTTGCAGGCCCTGGGCGAAGCCGCGGGCATCGCTGCCGGCGGCCAGCACCTGGGCATAGCGCGGGCTGCCGCGCATCAGGCGGGCATAGTCGGCGAAGGATTCCTCGGTGCTGTCGTAGGCGCGGAAGCGCTGCACCAGGCGCTGCGGCCGGCCGTCGACGTATTCGGTGGTCGTCACGTCGACCGTGCGGCCGGTCCAGCCGGCGCCCGCCTTGATGCCGAACAGGTTGTTCGACGCCTGACCCTCGCGGCCGGTGATCGCGCGCCGGCCCCAGCCGGTCTCCAGCGCGGACTGGGCCAGCATGAACTCCGCCGGGATGCCGGTGGCCGCCTCGGCGGCCTGTGCGGCCGAGGTGTGCTGACGCACGAAGTCGGCGGCCTGCGCGGTGGCGGGGCTGCTGCCGGCGGCCGCCACCGCGCGGTCGGCCCCGGTCGACGCACGCGCGGCCGCCGAGACCGGGGCACCGCGGCGCGCGGCCTCGGCCGCCGCGCTGCCGCCCGGCAGGTCCTGGGCCGACGCGCTGCCGGTCGTGCCCGCGGCCACGGCGCCGATCTGGTGTTCGAGCTGGCGCGCCAGCACGTCGGCCAGCCCACCGGGCCGGCCCGAGAGCTGGCTGGACAGCTGGGCATCGAGCATCTGCGTGCCCATGCGGCTGGCCTCGTTGTCCATCAGCCCGCCGTCCATCGACGCGCGCATCGACTTCAGCAGCTCGGAGGTGAACAGCGCCTCGAACTGCTTGGCGGCCTCACGCGCCGCGCTCTTCGGATCGCGTTCGGCGCTGCGGCGCAGCGCATCGAGGCTGCGGCCGTCGGTGGCCAGCGCCTGGCTGGCGCCGGTGGCCGTCGCGGCCGCTCCCGCACTGCTGGCGATGGCGCTGCTGCGCATCTCAGATCACCTCGATCTCGGCGTTGAGCGCGCCGGCGTTCTTCATCGCCTGCAGGATGGCCAGCAGGTCCTGCGGCGTGGCACCGAGCGTGTTCAGCGCACGCACCACGTCGGCCAGCTTGGCGCCGGCCGGCAGCTGCATCAGCGCCCCGCCCTGCTGGGTGATGGCGATGTCGGCCTTCTCCGTCTGCACCGTCTGGCCCTGGCTCAGCGGCGCCGGCTGGCTGATCACCGGCGTGGCGTTGACGGTGACGGTCAACGCGCCATGGGCCACCGCGCAGGTGCCCAGCGTGACCGCCTCGTTGATCACCACCGAACCGGTGCGGGCGTTGAGCACCACGCGCGCGGCCGGGCGCTCACCCCGGAACTCCAGGTTCTCGACGTCGGCCAGGAAGGCCACGTGCTGGGCCGGATCGGCGGGCAGGCGCACGCGCACCACCCGGCCGTCGACCGCCTGCGCGGTGCCCGCGCCCTTGGCCCGGTTGATGGCATCGACCACCGCGCGGGCGGTGGCGAAGTCGCTGGAGCGCAGGTCCAGCTGCAGCTGGCCGCCACGGCCGAAGGCGGTGGGCACGGCGCGCTCGACCGTGCCGCCCTCGGGCACACGGCCCGACGACAGGTGGTTGATCTGCACCTTGGAGCCACCGGCGGACGCACCGGCACCGCCGACCACCAGATTGCCCTGGGCCAGCGCATAGATCTCGCCATCGGCCCCGCGCAGCGCGGTGCCCAGCAAGGTGCCACCGCGCAGGCTCTTGGCATTGCCGGCCGAGGAGACGGTGACGTCGATGCGCTGGCCCGGCTGCGCGAAGGGCGGCAGATCGGCGGTGACGACGACGGCCGCCAGGTTGCGCGGCTGCATGGTCACGCCCGGCGGCAGCGTGATGCCGTGCTGCTGCAGGAAGGCATTGAGCGCCTGCGGCGTGAACGGGGCCTGGGTCGACTGGTCGCCCGTGCCGTCGAGGCCGAAGACCAGGCCGAAGCCGGTCAGCGCGTTGCTGCGCACGCCCTGCACCTGCGCCACCTCCTTGATGCGCGCGGCCTGGGCCCCCGTCGGCGTGCACAGCGCGAGCACGGCCGCGGCCACGCCGGCCCAGGCCAGCAGATCGAGCAGCCAGTGCGGATGGGCCCGCAGCAGGCGCAGCGGGCCGAGCAGCACGAGGCGCAGCAGACGCCACGCCTCCGGCAGCAGCACACGGCTGATGGACAGGGACTCGGCGGCGGGGCGGAACATGGACGGCGGACTCCGGAAGACGGGCATGAAAGGGGTGGACGCGGCGGCGACGCGGGCGGTGCGGCCGGCGCCTCAGAACGTGTGAACGAAATGCGCCCCTGAACCGTTGAGCATTGCATGGACGCTACGACGGTTGGAGACGAGGGTGAGCAGACCCAACAAGGTCTGTTCGGTGAAGGGGAGTTGCCTGCGGGAGCGGGGATGACCGAGCCCGCGCGGGCAGGCGGTGCAGCGCGGGTCATGTCGCCACAGCGCAACCAAGTGGAGCTTCGCCCGGTCGATCTGGAGTCGTTGCTGGCGCATGACCATGCCGCGCGTACCGTATGGGCGTTCGTTCAGGCGCTGGACCTGGCGCCGCTGTACGCGCGCATCAAGTCGGTGGCTGGTCGCGGCGGTGCGCCGGCCAT